>NZ_LSKQ01000231.1 GCF_001557115.1 Erythrobacter sp. CCH5-A1 | reverse complement strand
GGGCATAATGGCGCGGGTGGGGGCTCCCCCGCCAGCGGCCACGTGCGCGAGGCCTTCCAGGCCTCGCGCGCCGGCTTGTCCGCCTACTTGACGCCCATCTCGGCAAGCAGACGGTCCGCGCCGTCGACCTTGTCCATGGTCCACAGCATGAAGCGGCTGTCGACGTGGATCGTGCGGTTGATCTTGGGATCGTACATCCAGTCGCTCACCACGCCCTCGATCGTGCCGTCGAAGGCAAGGCCGACGAACTCGCCGCGTGCGTTCAGCGTCGAGGAGCCCGAATTGCCGTTGGTGATGTCGACCGTCGACATAAAGTCGACCGGCAGCGTGCCGAGCGAAGGCGCGACATACTGGCCGTAGTCCTTGGCCTTGATCAATTCGATCATCTTGTCGGGCGCGTCGAACTCGCCGCGGCCGGTGTGCTTGGCGACGATGCCCTCGGCGGTGGTGAAGGGCGTCCACACCTGCCCGTCGACCGCCTTGCCGGTCACCTTGCCGTAGGTGAAGCGCAGCGAGCCGTTGGCGTCGGGGTAGAGCGTCTTGCCGAGCGAGGCGGCGTAGGCAAGGCGCGCTTCCATGACCTTGGACCGGGCCTTCTGCACGCGGCCCGAACGCTCCTTGTCGGCGGCTTCGGCGGCCATCGCCTCGTCATAGGTGGCAACCGCGAGCTGGATGAAGGGATCGCTCGAGGCCTTGAAGTCGGCGGGCGTCTTGCCCATCCATTCGAGCCGCTTGGCCGCCGTGCCAAGCTCGGTGCCGGCGTAGAACGAGCCAAGGTCCTTGCCGTCCATGAAGGCATCGAAGCTCTTGTTGCGCTGATCGGCGGGCAGAGTGCGGTATTCGGCGATGCCGTCCGCCCACAGCTGCTGGTCGATCGCCTGCACGTAGCGACGCTCGATCACCTGCATGCGCTGGGTCATGAAGGCCTTGTCGCGCGCCTGGAAGCCGGGCTCGCGGTCCTTGTCGGCCTTGGCCTGCTCGTTCGCCCAGCGATAGAGCGTGCGCGCCGCGCCATAGAGCTGGCCACGCCCGAGCATCCCGCGCTTGACCTCGGCGAGCGAGACGGCGTTGGCTTCGGCCACCAGCGTGTCGAGCTCGGCGAGCGCCGCGCCATATTGCGCCTCGCGGGCAGGATCGGCCTTGATCCAGGCGCGGAACTGCGCCTCTTCGGCCTGTTTCCTGGCGACCAGCGAGATCGCCTCCGCTCCGGCCAGCTGCCCGGCGATCTTCTTCTCGTAATTCTCGGTGCCCTGCAGGGTTGCGGCATAGGCGATCACGGCGGCCTGGTTGCCCGCGGTCAGCTCGTCGATGCGGTTGCCGTAATCGGTCAGCATCTTCTGCTGGTAGGGGTAGAGCTCCTCGTAATAGAAGCGCGCCTCGTCAGCGGTGCGCAGGCGCTCGGTGGTGCCGGGGAAGCCTGCGACCATCACGAAATCGCCTTCCTTGACGCCTTCCTTGGCGATTGGGAGCCAGGCCTTGGGCTTGAAGGGGACATTGTCCTTGCTGAACGGCGCCGAGGAGCCGTCCGGCGCCACGTAAGCGCGGTAGAAGGAGAAGTCTCCGGTGTGGCGCGGCCACATCCAGTTGTCCTTCTCGCCGCCGAAATTGCCGACCCCGCCTGCGGGTGCATAGACGAGGCGCACGTCCTGGATTTCGAGCTGCTGCTGGAGCCAGTATTGCGCGCCGCCGAAATAGGCGCGCACGTCGCAGCGGCGGTTGGCCTGCTTCTCGCACGCCGTGATCAGCGCGGCGCGGTTGGCCTGAAGCCGATCATACCGCGCGCGGCCATCGAGCTTGTCGGCGCCCTTGAGCATGTCGGCGGTGACGTTGCGCAGGTCCTCGATCACGTAGATGCGGCTGCCGGGCGCGGCGGGCAGTTCGTCGGCGAGGGTCTTCGCGAGGAAGCCGTTGGTGAGGTAGTCGTTCTCCGGCGAGGAATTGTACTGGAGCGATCCGGCGACGCAGTGGTGGTTGGTCGCGACCAGACCCTCGGGCGAAAGAAAGGCGGCCGAACAGCCGCCCAGCGAGGCGATGGCGGTGAGCGGCGGGCGCTGGAGATCGCCCAGAGTCTTGGCGTCAAGCTCGAGCCCTGCGGCCTTCATCTCCTCGGCGATGGCGCCGGTCTGGCTCGGCAGCCACATTCCTTCATCGGCGAGCGCCGCGGCGGGAAGGGCAAGCATCAGCGCGCTGGCACCGGCCAGCAGGATATTCTTCATGTTCGGCAAACCTCTCTCACGAAATGGGTGGCGCCCGCGCGGGCGCGAAGGCAGGCGTGTTAGGGCAAAGCGCGCGAGGGTGAAAAGGGGCATTGTGCTCCATCGACGAACCGCCATCCGCGCTCGGCGAGCGACATTGCGCGCCGCGGGGGGCTCGTCCTGGCGCGGATTACCGGCAAAACAGCTCTTGCGAATGATTATCATTCAAGCCATGAGGCGGGTCCGAATTCAGCTTTCCCGAAGGACGCATCCCCGCCATGAACAGCACGCTCAAACTCTGGACCCAGCTCGGCCTCGGCACGGCACTTGCCGGCGGGCTCCTGGCCGCGTGCGGGGGCGAGGCGGGCGGCGAGGGCGCCACCGGCGAGGCGGGGGCTGCCCAGTCGGCCGCAACTGCAGGCGAGGGTGAAGGCGGTGCGGGCGAGGGCGAGGGTGGCGGCGGCGCTGCCGCGACCCCTTCGGGCGGCGAGGGCGAAGGAGGCGTCGCGGTCGCCGATGCGGCCACGGACCCCGTCGCCTACGGGATCGCGCTCGCGGTCGCGGAAGCCCACGTCGCCGCCGCGCGCGATGCCTATGCGGCCGGGCAAAAGCAGGCCGCGGGCGAGCTGTTCGCCCATCCGGTGGGCGAGGTGCTGCTCGACATGGATCCGGTCTTCGCCAAGCTCGGGGTCAAGGACATGAAGCCGCTGTTCACCGCCGCTTCGGATGCCGCGCTCGCGGGAAAGCCGGTGGCCGAAGTGAACAAGGCCTATGACGCGATCATCGCCGCGCTGCGCGCCGCGGCGGGCAAGGCGCCGAAGTCGGACGCCAGCGCCGCGCGGGTCTCCGTGCTGGTGATCGCCGACATGATCGAACGCTCGGCGGTCATGTACCGCCAGCTCGCGACCAACAAGGCCGACGAACCCTATCTCGACGGCTACGGCTTCAGCCGTGTCGCGATGGGCGCCTTTGCCGCCTCGGGCGCCGGCATCAAGGCCGAGAACCCGGCGCTCCATGCCGGCATCTCCGAGGCGCTCGCGCTGCTCAAGCAGGCCTATCCCGGCGCGGCCCGTCCGGCCAAGCTCCCGGCCGAACCCGGTGCGCTGTCGGGCGCGTCTGCCAAGGTGATGCTCGCCGCCGGAGGCTGAGTCCGCCCGTCCGCTCCGCCCCTTGGAGCGGTGCAAACGCTTTTATCGTTGTCCAAACGCGACAATCGTGCAGCCACACCCCGCGATACGGGGCTGCGTGCTTGCCTTTGCTGTAAGCCGGAGTAGTTTTGCAGATAACGAGGGGTCGCCGGTTGCGGGTGTGACACGCGAGGGGTGTCGGGCCACGATTGCCTGTTGAGGGTCCGGATTTCGCGCAAGGTCGCCGCGCAGGCGAGCCGCGGGGAAAAGGGGCCGCAAATCTTGGGGGGGACCTTGCTGCAATCTCACACGAGCCGGACGCGCGTGCACCTGCGTTCCTGTGCCAGCCTTGCCGCATTGGCGGCCGCTGCGCTCGGCATGCTGCCTGCGCCCGCGCTGGCGCAGGCCGGCCCCGCAGCCGGCATCACGCCGCCCAACCGAAGCGATCTCGTTCCCCCAGCGCCAAACCCTGCCCAGCGCACAACGACGCTCACGGTCGACGGCGATTTCGAGCGCGCCCCCTGCGCGCTCGACCGGCCCGAATTTGCCGGGATCACCTTCACCGTGAAAGGGGCCGCCTTCGACGGTCTCGGCCGCGTCCCCGGCCTCTCGCTCGAGCGTGCCTATGCCGACTATGTCGGGCGCGAGCTGCCGGTTTCGGTGCTGTGCGACATCCGCGCCGAGGCCAACGCCATCCTGCGGCGCGACGGCTATCTCGCCACGGTCGAAATCCCCGAGCAGAGCCTTGCCGACGGCACCCCGGATTTCAAGGTCGTGTTCGGCCGCCTCACCTCGGTTCGCGTTCGGGGCGAGGCGGGGGCTTCCGAGCAGCTGGTGGCAAGCTACCTCGAAAAGCTCACCGCCGAGGACGTGTTCAACATCAACCGGGCCGAGCGCTACCTGCTGCTCGCCGACGACCTGCCCGGGCTGGATGTGCGCCTGTCGCTGCGCCCGGCGGCGGGCGGCGCGCCCGGCGATCTGGTCGGCGAGGTTGCGGTGCTGCGCCAGCGGGCGATGGTCGATCTCAACGTCCAGAACCTCGCCAGCCGCGCGATCGGCCGCTACGGCGGGGTGCTGCGGGCCGAGATCTACGACGTCACCGGGATGGGTGACCGCACCGCGCTGGCTGTGTTCTCGACGCTCGATTTCGAAGAGCAGCAGACGGTGCAGGTCGGCCACGATTTCCGGATCGGCGGCGAGGGGCTGCGCCTGGGCGGCCAGTTCACCTGGAGCACCACCAACCCGGCCACCGGCATCGCCGGGTTCAGCGTCGATTCCGAGACGATCTTCGCCAGCGCCTTTGCCAGCTACCCGTTGGTGCGCACCCGCGCGAGCAGCCTCTATGCCGATGCCGGGTTCGATTTTGTCGACCAGGACGTGTCCCTCAACGGCTTCGGGCTGACCCGTGACCGCGTGCGGATGGCCTATGTGCGGCTGTCGGGCGAAATGACCGACCAGGGCTCGCTCCAGCGCTCGGCCGGCTATTCGCCGTTCGAACCGCGGCTGCGCCTACGCTACGGGGCGGAGCTGCGGCAGGGCCTCGACGTGTTTTCGGCAAGCCCCGATTGCCGCCCCAACCTGCTGGCCTGCCTTGCCGGGGGTGCCGCCGCGCCGAGCCGGATCGAGGCCGATCCCACCCCGCTGCTGCTGCGCCTCGATGCCGATCTCGAATTCCGCCCGGCCCCGCAGTGGACCTTCGCCATCGGCACGCAGGCACAGATCACCGGCGATGCGCTGCCCGCCTTCGAGGAACTGGCCGCCGGCTCCTTCTCGATCGGGCGCGGCTATGATCCGGGTGCGGTGCTCGGCGATAGCGGCGTGCTGAGTTCCTTGGAGCTGCGCTACGGATCACTGAGCCCGGATACCGAGGGCGCCGTTGCCTGGCAGCCCTACGTCTTCACCGATGTCGCCTTCGTCTGGAACGAGGATCCCAGCCGCGTCGCCGGCAATCCCGACAAGCTGTGGTCGGCAGGCGGCGGCCTGCGCCTGTCGTGGGGCCGCGGGATCCAGAGCGATCTGTTCATCGCCGTCCCCCTCGAAACGCCCGATCTTGCCCAGCAAAGGGGCGATGTCCGGTTCCTGTTCTCGCTCACCGCCCGCCTGTTCCCGTGGAGATATTGAGATGAGCCAAGCCGTCGCAAAGCGCACATCCCTTTTGGTCGGCTGCGGCAGCGCGGCGCTGGCACTCGGCCTGCTGCTGGGCGGCGCGCCGGCGCAGGCGCAGGGCATCCAGGCGGGCGGCAACGTCACCTTCGGCGACGCCACCATCAATCAGGCGGTACCGGGCCAGACGAGGGTCAGGGTCAGGACGCCGACCACGGTGATCGACTGGACCCCGCAGGAAGATGCGGCGGGCAATGCGCTCGATTTCCTGCCCGCCAACGCCTTTGCCTATTACGAGAACGATTCCAGCGCCTCGTTCGTGGCCAATTTCGCGGTGCTGAACCGCATCCTGCCGGCCACCAACGGCAATGTCGCCGTGATCAACGGCAGCGTCATCTCGCGGATTGTCCAGTTCAGCGGCAGTTCTGCGCCCGGCGGGTTCGTCGCCTTCTATTCGCCCACCGGCATTCTGGTCGGCGGCAATGCCTTCTTCGATGTCGGGCAGCTGATGCTGACCACGCTCGATACGACGCCGGCCAGCTTCGACCAGTTCGCGCAGAACGGTTTCGGGCTCCAGCTGCAGGGCGCGCAAGGATCGACCGCAAGGATCCGGATCCAGCCCGGTGCACGGATCCAGGCGCTGCCGGAGAACGCCTTCTTCGCGGTCGTCGCCGCCGATGTCGAAATGCGCGGGATCGCCCGGGTCAACGGCAGCCACGCCTATGTCGCGGGCGAGGCGGTGAACCTCAGCCTGGACAATGGCTTGTTCACGATCCAGGTGCCGGTCGGCACCGCAGCAGCGGGCGAAGTCCTGACGCTAGACGGCACCATCGGCGGCCCTTCGAGCCAGGGCATCGGCGACAACCACCTGATCTACGCCGTCGCGCGCGCAGCGCAGGACCCGATCAGCATGCTGTTCCGGGGCAATCTCGGCTTCGATCCGGCGCAGAGCGCGGGCGTGATCAATGGCGAGATCATCATCTCGGCCAATCATAACGTGTTCGGCAGGACGGTCGACGGCGGTTCGATCAGCTTTGGCGCCGGCGCCGTTTTCGGCGCCAATTCGGCGCTGTCGGGCGTGCGCGCCGACATCGACATCACCGATGCGAACGTCACGGGCAGCATGCTCGCGATCGGCACGCACCGGGTGACTGCAGCGGCGGTCGGCGCCAACAGCAGTTTTCTCGGCAACCTGCTGTTGGTCGGCCGCGAGAGCGCCAACCTCGTCGCATCAGGCGGCAATAACATCACCATCGCGGGCGACGTGCTGGTTGACGCGCAGGATTACGGGGTGAGCGGTTCGGGCCTGCAATCGCTCGACGTCCTCAATGCGACCGCCGGCACCGCGCTGATCGAGGCCAATACCGGCAGCACGATTGCCGTGGCCGGTTCGGCCCTCGTCCTCGCCAATGCTTTCGCAGGGACCGAGACCATCGGCCGCATCACGGGCTCTGCCCGGGGCGGCAACGCGGCGATCAGCGGCAATGGCGGTCTCGTCGACATTGACGGGGCGGCGCTCATCAGCGCGCGGGCCCTTGGCAGCCCGTTCTTCGATATCAGCACCGGTGCGGAAGCCCGCGCTGGCACGGCCGAAGCCCGGGCGCGGGCGGGCGGGACCGTCTCCATCGGGCTGGGGCTCGATGTCCTCGCCGATGCCGTGGCGGCGCAGGGCTCGCTCGTGAACCCCGCGACCGTTTCGAATGCCTTTGGCGGCAATGCCCGTATCGCGGTGCTTGACGGCGGCGGGACGATCACGGTCGGCGCGGGCACGCTGCTCAATGCGAGTGCGTCCGGCGGATCGGCGAATGCGACGGGTGCGGGATCAATCGGCGATGCGGGCGAGGCGACGGTTTCGATCCTCGATAGCGGGCAGATCACGTTGGGCGGCGGACTGCAGCTTGCCGCGGTGGGCCTCGGCGGGGCCAATGCGGGCGGCACCGGCGGGCAGGGGTTCGGCGGCAGGGCGACTGTTGTCACCCAGAACGGCGGCACGATCGAGATCACCGGCGATTTCTCGGCCGATGCCTCGGGCGCGGGCGGCGCAGGGCAGACCGGGGGCAACGGCTTGGCGGGCCTTGCCGGAGCGCATGCACGCATCGGGCGCATCGGCATCGGCGGGAATGTGAACATCCTCGCGAACGGCCAGGGCGGGTCGGCCGAATTCGGCTTTGGCGGTGACGGCGGCGTCGGGCGCGGGGGCCGTATCTTCCTCCAGGCCGAAGGCTCGGCGACGCAGACGGCCACGCTCGCGATAACCGGTTCGGCGACCCTGTTCGCCGACGGGTTCGGCGGCACGGGCGGCGGCAGCGACGGTCAGGCGTTCGGGCCCGGGCGCGGCGGGAACGGGTTTGGCGCCGAGGGGGGCGCGCCCAACCAGGCCGATCCTAACCTCAATGACGGCATCTACGTACTGGCGGGCGGTGACAACGGCACACTGACCGTGAACGGGGTGACGGCCTCCGCCACCGGCACCGGCGGCCGCGGCGGCAGCGGTGCCGGCCTCTTCACGGGCGGCGCCGGCGGCAACGGGCTGGGCGGGCTGGCCGGGATCGGCCTTTCCCTGTTCGGACAGACCGGCGCGCTTGGGAACGGGCAGGCGAGCCTCGGCGCGGTCAACGTGACGGCCAACGGCGTTGGCGGACGCAGCGGCACCGATGGCAACGACAGATCAAACGGCATCGGCGGGAACGGCATCGGCGGTAATGTCGCGCTGACCCTGCGCGCGGGCGATGTCACCGCCACCACGATCAACCTGAATGCCAACGGCATCGGCGGCGAGGGCGCGGCCGCCGGGAACGGCACGGGCGGCGAGGCCGCCGTGCTCGGCAGTCTGGGTGGGGCGCTGGTCGCCAATGCCTTGACGATCAGTGCCAACGGCCTCGGCGGACAGGCCGACATCGGCACCGGCGGCGCCGGGACCGGCGGCCTCGGCAAGGTGGAAGTCGATGGCGCCCGGATTACCATCAACGGCGATCTCCTTATTGAGGCCAGTGGGACCGGGGGCCGTTCGGCCGATGGCGCAGCGGGCAACGGCCGTGGCGGCGAGGCCTTTATCGGACAGGTCCAGTCCGGCAGCGCGGGCGTTCTCAACGTCACCGGGCACACGGCGCTGTTCGCCAATGGCCGCGGCGGTGACAGCTTGACCGGCTTTGCCGCGGGCAACGGGCAGGGCGGACATGCGTGGATCCGTTCGGCTGCGGGCAGCAACAAGCGTTTCGGTTCGGTCCAGCTGCTCGCGATCGGTCGCGGCGGAGAGGCGAACACGCACCGGGGCGGCGAGGGTATCGGCGGGCTCGTCGAACTGATCTCCACCGGTGCCAACAGCCGCCTGACGGTGCTGCGCAACGTGCCGGCGGCTGCGGCGGCGAACTCGCCCGGCGGCTTCGCGATGCTCAACGCCGACGGGATCGGCGCGAGCGCCAATGGCGGCAACGGCATGGGCGGGCGCGGGCAGGGCGGGACGGTGCTCGTTTCGGCCGCGCAGCGCGGCACCGTGAACCTGCCGGTCAATATCCTCGCCGATCCCCTGCGCGCGGCGGATTCGCTGTTCATGACCGCGCGCGGCACGGGCGGCGACAGCAACGTGGATGGCGGCACCGGCGGTACGGCGCTTGGCGGCGCGGTCAACATGCTGGTCGATGGCGGAACGCTGGTCGCTGGCGCGGCGACGCTCATCGCCTTTGCACAAGGCGGCAACTCCGCCGACCCCGCGCTCGACGTCACCGGCGGCAGTGCCACCGGCGGCGCGCGCAGCATCCGCGTCGTCAACGGCGGAACGCTCACGCTCGACAACACCGGCGGCGGCGCGGGCGCGCAAGGCGGCAATGGTTCGGGCACCGGCGATGGCGGCAATGCCACCGGCGGCAATGTGCTGTTCGAGGTGCTCGGTTCGACCGCGAACCTTGCGGGGACCTTCGGCCTGTTCAACACCGCGAGCGGCGGCACGGGCCAGCGCGGCGGCAATGCCAATGGCGGCACGATCACCGTCAATGCCGCCAATGCCACCATCGCGCTTTCGACCAGCCCGACGGCCGGGCCCGCCTTCATGGTGCTCGACAGCGCGATGACCGGCGGCGAGGGCGCCGTGGCGGGCGGCGATGCGACAGGCAACACCGTCAACGTGACGCTCAACACCACAAGCCTCACCGGCGGCACGTTTTCGGTGGTGCAGACCACGGCGGGCGGCCGGGCGACTACGGCGAACGGCACCGGGGGCAACGCAACCGCACGCCAGGTCCAGGTCACCGCGGACGGATCGACCCTGTCGCTGGTCGGTCCGCTGACCGTCAGCGCATCGGCACAGGGCGGCGACGGCGGGGCAAATGCCGCCGGCGGCACGGCGCAAGGCGGAGAGGCGACGCTGTCGCTGACGAACACCGGACTCACGCTCACTGCCGGGGCGCAGGGCGCGCCCGCCAACATCGCGGTCCGCGCCGACGGCGATGGCGGCTTCGGCGGCACGGTCGGGGATGGCAGAGGCGGAGCGGCCTCGTTCGCCGCCAACGGCGGATCGGTCACCACCGGGCAATTGCTGGTCAGCGCGCAAGGCAGCGCGCTCGGCCTTCAGGGGCAGACCGGCGGCGCGGCGGCAGGCGGCCTCGCGTCGCTCAAGCTCGGAGGTGCGGCCACGCTGGGCGCGAGCACGATCACCCTCACCGGCAGCGCCAGCACCGGGATCGGCGGCACCACCAGCGGCGGAATCGCGCGGTTCGATGTCGACCCGGGCGCCAATGTCACCGTCAACGCCGCGACCCTGCTGATGTTCGGCGATGCGTTCGGGGCCGACCCTGCCGCTCTGGCGAACCGCTCGGGCGCGTTCATCATCAATATCGGCGGCGGCAACGTCAATCTCGGGCGGCTCGATGCGACCGCGATCGGCGACCGGCTGAGCCCCGACCCGGTGGCCTCGCAGATCGTCGCCGATGGCGGCAATCTCAATGTGACCGGTCAGCTCACCGGCTTTGCGTTCGGCGACATCGTGGTGCGCCACGGCGCGGACGGGATCATCGGCAGCACCGGCACGGGGCAGACCGCCACGCAGGTGCAGCTCGATTCGCGCAGGAACCTGACGATCGAGGGCGATGGCGGCGCGACCGGCGGGCTGGGCGGGCGCAATGTGCTGGCCAATGCCGGACGCTCGATCCTTGTCAGTGGCAGGATCAACGCGACCAATGTGGTCTCGCTGGTCGCCAACACCGGCGGCGGGCAGCCTCTTGCCCAGCCCGCGCCATCGGTCATCTCGATGGCTTCGGGCGGCAGCATCAATGCCGCTGGCGGTCTGGTGGCAATCTCGCTCAACAACGGCGGCAGCGATCCGCAGCGGCAGACCGGCGCGATCACGCTGGCGAACATCACCGCCCGCGAGATCCAGGTCAACCAGCGCGGATCGAGCGCGGGCAGCGACATCGTGATCCTGAGCGACGGCGTGCTGACCGCCTCGGGCACGGGCCGCGCGATCGATCTTGCCTCGTTCAATGGCGAGGTCATAAACAACCACGGCGATGCCGGGCTGATCCTGACCGGCGGCGGGCATTACGGCATCTGGGCCGCGACCCCCACCGGATCGACGATCGGCAGCTTCGCCAATTACGCGCGGCGCTACAACGTCCAGACCGAGCTCGCCTATGACGCGCTCAACCCCGGCGGCAACTTCGCGGCCTTCCGGATCACGCCGGTGCTGACCGTCACCGCCGACAACGTCGCCCGCTTCTACGGCAGCGCCAACCCCAACTTCACCGCCAGCTTCTCCGGCTTCCAGCCGGGCGACAGTATCGCCGATCTGACCGGAGCGCTCCAGTTCCTGACCGGCGCGACCGGCACCTCGCCGGTCGGGCAATATGCGCTCAATGTCGCGCAGGGCACGCTGGCGAGCGCACAGGGCTACCAGTTCGCCTTCGCGCCGGGCATTCTCAACGTGACCCCGCGCCCGATCACGATCACCGCGAGCAATCTCTCGCGGGTCTACGGCAACGCCAACCCGGCGCTGACCTTCACGGTCGGCGGGCAGGGCCTCGTCAACGGCGACCAGCTGACCGGCGCGCTGACGACCACGGCCGGGCTCACCACCGGGATCGGCAATTACGCGATCACGCAAGGCTCGTTGGCGGCGAGCAACAACTACGCGGTCACCTTCGTCGCCGGGCAGCTGACGATCACCCCGCGGCCGATCACGATCACCGCCGAGAGCTTCTCGCGCATCTACGGCAACGCCAACCCGGCGCTCACCTTCACCCTCGGCGGGCTCGGCCTCGTCAATGGCGACCAACTGACCGGCGCGCTGGCGACCTCCGCCGGGGTGACGACGGGGGTCGGCACAGCCGCGATCACTCAGGGGACGCTGACGGCGGGCGCGAATTACGCGGTGACCTTCAATCCGGGCGTGCTCACCATCACCCCGCGCCCGCTTTCGATCACCGCAGCCAGCCTCTCGCGGGTCTACGGCAACGCCAATCCGACGCTGACCTTCACCCTCGGCGGGCAGGGCCTCGTCAATGGCGACCAGCTCACCGGCGCACTGGCGGCGGCTGGGGTAACCGCGGGCGTGGGCACCTCGCCGATCACCATCGGCACGCTTACCGTAGGCGCCAATTACGCGGTGACCTTCACCCCCGGCGTCCTCACCATCACCCCGCGCCCGCTGACGGTGGCGGCCAACAACCTGTCGAAGACGCTGGGGCTGGCCGATCCGCTGCTGACCTTCCTCATCACCAGCGGCGATCTCGTCAACGGCGACCAGCTGAGCGGCAGCCTCTTGCGCGATCCGGGCGAGACCATCGCCAGCTTCGTGATCCGGCAGGGCACGCTGTCGGCGGGCGACAACTACGCGCTCACCTTCGTGCCGGGCACCTTCACCATCAACCCGCCCCCGGTCTCGCCGGACCTCTACAACCCGACCACCTTCGAGCCCGCGCTGGTGATCGGCGACACCCTGCCGCCGGTCGCGGGCGAGGTGCAGGACCGCTTCGGCATCGACTTCCCCGAACGGCCCGAAGCGGCGCTGATCAGCGAGGATCCGCTGCTCGACGATCCGGTGGCGAGCGGCGGCGACAGTTCGGTCTATGGCGGGGCTGCGAACCCTGCGGGAGGCAAGTGAGATGAGCGCGCTTCGTCAGAACCCGCTGCACATCGCTTTCTCGCTCGCCGCGATCGCGGCGCTCGGGGCGGGGCTTGCCACCGGACCGGAGCCTGCCCGCGCAGAACCGCGCAACAGCCTCGCCCTGCGGGACACCTTCCCGATCGGCTCCAACGGGCTGTGCGAGGCGCAGATCCTGCCGCCCGAGCCCGGCGCGGGGCTGTTCGACCGGCGCTATTCGGTGATCTGCCGCGATGCCGCCGCGCCCGTCGGCACGCTGTGGGTGGTCAAGCCCAAGGCCGGCGAGGCGCCCGGCCCGGCCCGCTTCGCCGGCGCCGATGCCGATTGCCGCAGCGACGCCGCCAAGCCCGCCGAAGCGCTCCCCGGCCTTGCCGCAGTCGAGCGGCTCGGGTGCAAGAGCGCGGGCAGCATCCTAGCGACCAACCTTCTGATCGGCAACCGCTCGGGCCGCACCTATGCCGCAGCCGGCCTCACCGCCTACGCCAAGGCGCTGGAACTGGGCCTCGCATCGCTGGCGAGCGACGCGGTCGTGCCCGGCACGGTCGAAATCCCACTCACCAGCACCACCGATGCCGCCGCCTTCGCGCGCCAGCAGGCCGAAGCGATCGCCGCCGATCAGGCGCTGGTCGAGGCCTATCGCCGCAGCAATGCGGGCGATTTCGCCGAAGCGGCGGAATTCTTCGCGGTCTCGGCCGTGGCGCTGTCGGGCCCCGGCGCGGCCGAGGCGCAGCTCAACTCCGCGCTCCAGCAATCCAACCTCGGCAGCTATACCGAGGCGCGCCGCCTGTTCACCGCCGCCCGTGCAGGCAGTGCGGGCAGCCCGGTGCTTGCCCGGATGCTGCGCAATTACGAGGCGATGGACGCCCTGAACCAGCGCCAGCCCGCGCGCGCGCTGGCGCTGCTGGACGCTCCGCTCGCCACCGAATTCGGCGGCGCCGACGAGGTCCGCGCGCTCACCATCGGCGCGCCGCTGGCGGGCCAGCTGGCGAGCGAGAGCGGGCGGATCACCGGTGAATATTCGACCAGCCTTACCCCGCTCGAACGCGCGCGGCTGCTGGATGGACAGCACGATTATCTCAAGGCCGCCGCGCTGCGCCAGCTGGGCCGCACCGGCGAGGCGCCGGGCTTGCTCGCCAGTGCCGAGCGCGCCTTTGCCGAGGTGCGCGGGGGCCGGGTGGTCTCGGTCGCGTGGCTGCGCGCGCAGGTGCTGGGCGAGCTCGCCGAGAACGCCGAACGCGCCGGTCGCGGCGCCGAGGCCGAGGGGCTGCACAAGCAGGCCATCGCGCTGCTCGAGGTGGTCTATCCCGATTCCCCCGCGCTCGGCAGCGCGCGGGGGCAGTTGGCCGGGCTCTATGCCCGCAGCAACCGGCAGGGCGAAGCGCTGACGATTTACCGCGATATCATCAGCGATGCGAAGGGGCGCCCGGTGCCTTCGCTGCGCTCGGTGATGACCCCCTATTTTGCGCTGCTGACCGACAAGGATGCAGGCAGCGACACGGCTGCGGCAGCGCCTGCCGACGTGTTTGTCGCCAGCCAGCTGCTCCAGCGCCCGGGCCTTGCCCAGACCCAGGCCGCGCTCGCCCGCGAGCTGTCCGAGGGATCGGACGAGGCCGCCCAGCTGTTCCGCACCGCCACCAATCTCGGCCGCGGGATCGAGCAGAGCCGGGTCTCGCTGCTCGAGCTCGAAAGCGTGCCCGAAGCGAACACCCGCTTCGCCGACCAGATCGCCGAACGGCGCGCGCGGCTCGAACTGCTCGAGCAGCAGCAGGCCGAGGTGCTCGGGCGGCTCGCCGCCTACCCCCGCTACCGCGCGGTCGCGGGCGATGCGATCGCGCTTGCCGATCTTCAGGCGGCGCTCGGAGAGGGCGAGGCCTATGTGAAGCTGGTGACGCTCGATAGCGATGCCTATGTGCTCTACGCGACCCGGAATAGCGCCAAGGTGTGGCGCGCGGATGCGACGCCGCGCCAGCTCGACACGCTCGTCACCCAGATCCGCGAGAGCATCGCGGTGGTCGAAGGCGGGCAGGTGCTGACCTATCCCTTCGACCTAGCGGCAGCACGCAAGCTCTATGTGCAGCTGTTCGCTCCCGTTGCCGACGACCTGCCGAAGCTCAGGCATCTGGTGTTCGAACCCGATGGCGCGCTGCTGAAGCTGCCGATCAACCTGCTCGTCACCGACGATGCGAGTGTTGCCGCCTATCAGGCGCGAACGAATGCCAAGGACGGGGACGAATACGACTTCCGCGGCACAAGGTGGCTCGGGCGGGGGACGCAGATCAGCACCTCGGTCGGCCCCTCGGCGTTCCGCGACGTGCGTGCGGCGCGGCCTTCGGACGGCAAGCGCGCCTATCTCGGGCTTGGCGAGAACACGCCGATCGGCACCGCCAGCCCCGGCGCGGCCCGCACCCGCGCGGCGCTGGAAGCCGGGGATCGCTGCACCTGGTCGCCGAACATCTGGGCGAACCCGGTCAAGGCCAAGGAGCTGCGCGAGGCGGCCGCCAGGTTCGGCGGCACCGCCGAAGTGCTGACCGGCGCGCAGTTCACCGACACCGGCGTTGCCGCGCTGCCCGAGCTGGCCGAATTCCGGATCCTCCACTTTGCCACCCACGGCCTCGTCACCGCCCCCCAGCCCGGCTGCCCGCCGCGCCCGGCGCTGCTCACCAGCTTCGCCGACGCCGCTGCCTCCGACGGGCTGCTGAGCTTCGCCGAGATCTTCGATCTTCGCATCGATGCCGATCTGGTGATCCTATCGGCCTGCGACACCGCGGGCAGCGCCACCATTGGCGCAGCGCGCGAGGCGGGGGTGAGGAGCGGCGGCGAATTCGCGCTCGATGGCCTCGTGCGCGCCTTCGTGGGCGCGGGCGGGCGCACGGTGCTCGCCAGCCACTGGCCGGTGCCCGACGATTTCGACGCCACCGGGCGGCTCGTCGGCGGCCTGTTCGCCGAGGACGGGCGCAGCACGGCCGAGGCACTGCGCATGTCGCAGCTCGCGCTCATGGACGATGCCCAGACCTCGCACCCGTTCTACTGGTCGGCCTTCGCGGTCGTCGGCGACGGCGCGGCACGTTTGTCGCGCTGAGGACCGGCGGGGCGGGGGCAACCATGAAAACGCCTACGCAATCGGGTTCCGCACCGCCGCGCTCGGCCCGGCTGGCGCGGATCTGGCGCAATCTGCGCGAGGCGGGCGGGATGCAGCTCGGCCTCACCCTCATGCTGATGTGCGTCGCGATATTCATCGCCCGCTACAGCTGGGTTTTGCCCATCGGCGGCGTGCCCACTCCGCTGACCGGCGAGGCCGAGCGCGCGCTCTATGACCTCAGGGCCTATTATGCCGCCGATCTGGTCGAGGAGGACAAGCGGGTCGTGCTGGTGGTCTACACCGACCAGACCCTGATCGCCGCGCGCAAGCGCTCGCCGCTCGACCGGGGCCTCCTGGCCAAGACCCTGCGGACGCTCGACACCTTCGAGCCCAAGGCGATCGGGATCGACATTCTCTTCGATCAGCCGCAGGACGAGGACGAGGAACTGATCGCCACGCTGCGGGCGATGAAGACCCCGGTCGCGGTCGCCTATGCCGCCAAGGCGACCAATCCGGACGACATCGAATACGAACAGCAGCAATATCTCGAAGCCTTCATGGCGCGACTGAAGGGCAGCAAGGCGCAGCCGGCGAGCATCCGGCTCGACAACACCTTCGGCGCGACCCGGCTGTGGCCCACCATCCGCGAAGGCCTGCCACCGCTGCTCGGGCGCGTGATGCTGGCCGAGGCGGGTGAGGCGGTCCCGGCCTTTGCCGCTTACGAGGGCGCGATCGATTACCGGCGGCCCAAATACGTGGATTCGGTGCTGTTCCCGCCGGCCCAGATCGACCTCTTCGTCGATCCCGATCCGGAAATCCTGCCCTTTCTCAAGGAGCAGTATTCGGGCAAATACATCCTGATCGGCGGGGACATCGTCGACTATGACCGGGTCGAGACGACCTTCACCTCGATCAATGGCGAAGTTCCCGCGGGGATCTCCGTCCATGCCGAAATCATTTCCCAGATGCTCGACAAGCGCGTGCTCACCCCGCTTCCGGAATGGGTGATCTGGGTCATGGCGGTGGTGGCGATCCTCGCCGGGGTGGTGACCGCCTTGCTCGAATGGCCGGCACGGTGGCTGGCGCTGTTCGGCACCACGCAGCTGGTGTTCTTTCAGGGCACGCCCTTTCTGCTGCAGACCCAGAATATCGATACCTACGGCTTGCCCGCCGTGGGCGGCCTCGTCGGGTGGATCATCGTCTTCGGCGCCGTCACCTCGACCGCGCGCGCATCGGGCGCGGCGCAGCGCAATTTCGCCACCGGGGCGCTGGGCAAATACATCCCGCGCGACATTGCCCAGGCGATCATCGACAGGCCCGAACTGCTCAACCTCGGCGGCGAGAAGCGCGAAATCTTCGTGCTGTTCAGCGATCTTGAAGGCTTCACCAAGATGAGCCACGCGATCCCGCCGGAAATGGTCGCGAAGCTCTTGAACCGCTATCTCGACCTGCTCAGCCAGGTGGTGCTCGACCACGGCGGGGTGATCGACAAGTTCGTGGGTGATGCGGTGGTCGCCTTCTGGGGCGCGCCGATCAGCCGCCCGGACGACGGCGCCCGCGCGGCGCGGGCGGGCTATGCGATCTGGCAGGCGGGCGAGGCGTTCCGCGCCGAGGTCGCGGCGATGGACCCCGCGCTCCCGCCGATCGGCAAGACCCGCGTGGGCCTGCACTTCGGCGAGGCGGTAATCGGCAATTTCGGCGGGGCAACCCGAATCCAGTACACCGCGCTCGGGGATTCGATGAACACCGCCGCGCGGCTGGAGGCGGCCAACAAGGCGCTGGGTTCCAGCGTCATGGCGAGCCGTGAATTCGCCGAGGCCTCAGGCCTCGACTGGTGGCGGCCGATGGGCCGGGTGCAACTGCGCGGCCGGGCGACGCCGGTCGACCTGTTCGAGCCCGCGCCCGATTTTCCGGCCGATGACCGCGCGCAGCTTGCCAAGGCGAGCGCGCTGGCAGCGAGCGATCCGGCGGCGGCCCTCGCGCTGGCACAGGCGATCGCGGCTCGCCACCCGAATGATTCAGCGCTAGGCAATCTTGCCCGGCGCATGGAAGCGACAGGCGAGGGAGGGACGTATGTTCTCGGTTAGCATCAAGCAGCGTTGGGGTGCTCTGGCACTGGCAGGAGCCGCGCTGGCGCTGCCGGCGGCGGCGCTGGCAGGGGTTGTGGTCAAGTCCACCGGTCCCTCGGCGACCCGCTATCCGGTCGGCACCAAGGTCGACGACAATGCCACGATCACCCTCAAGGCGGGCGATGTCATCACCGTGCTGACTGCAAACGGCACGCGCGTCATCAAGGGCGCCGGCACCTTCCGCGTCGGCGACCGCCCGCAGGTCGCCGCCGACCGCTTCGCCTCGCTCACCCGCAAGCGCGCCGCCACCCGCGTGCGCACCGGGGCGGTGCGCGGCGAGCCCGAGGGCAACCCCACCAACCCCAGCCTGTGGTATGTCGATGTCACCCGCTCGGGCACGGTGTGTCTCTATGATCTGACGACTGTCCGCCTGTGGCGGCCCGGATCACCCGGCACTAGCACCTACCGGATGTTCAATCGCGATAACGGCGCGGCGGTCGATGTGACGTTCGACGACACGGTGACAGTCGCTGCGCTCGATCCGGCGCGCCTGCCGATCGTGGAGGGCGCGTCCTACACCATCACCGGGCCCGACAATGCGACCAGCGCGCAGGTCAGTTTCGTGCTGCTCGAAGGCGATTTTGAAGCGCCCGATGCGCTGGGCGAGGCCTTGCTCGCCAAGGGCTGCACGGTGCAGCTCGAAGCGCTCGCCGCGAGTCTCGCGGACGAGGGCGAGGCGAGCGGGGGCTGAGCAGCAGGCAGGCCGCTCCGGCGCGCCCCGATGATTGCCTGTTGCATCGCGGCTCCAAGCTTGGGACAAGAGCAAGGGGTCGGCCTGACGGGGGAATCGGCACGCGGCGCGTTACGGGCCTTGCAATGAAACGGCGGTCACGGCGCGGGGGCGCCAGGGGCGCGGTGCAAGGCTTCAGGCGGACCGGGTAACGGGCATCTCGGGGGGGATGGGATGGAACATTTTTTGGGCAACGGGATCGCGGGTCGGGTGTTCGGCCGGACGCTGCGCCCTGCTGTTGTGCGCATCGCCGCCGTGCTGGCGCTTGTGGCGCTCTACCCCGTCTCCACTGCGCTTGGCGGCGGCACCTTCGAAGGCGTGGCGACCTGTGCGGGCTCCACCTGTCACGGCCGCGCGGAGGGCAATGGCGCAGTTGTGCGGCAGGACGAGATCGCGACCTGGCAGGAGCCGTCCTCGCCCTCGGGCGCCCACTCCCGCGCCTATGCCGTGCTTGGAGGACGACGCGGTCAGCAGATCGCCGCGAGCCTCGGGCTCGGCAATGCGCAGTCCGCTCCGGCCTGCCTCGGCTGTCATGCCACCAACGCACCCGCCGGCCAGCGCGGGGCGAAGTTCACGCTCACCGACGGGGTCGGATGCGAGAGCTGTCACGGCGCGTCCGGCGGCACCTGGCTTGCCGAACACTATGCACTGCCCGCCACCCACGCCTCGAACATCGCGGCCGGGCTCACCCCGCTAGACAACCCGCAGGCGCGTGCGGGGGTGTGCCTCGATTGCCACTACGGATCGAGCAAGCCCGGCCAGTTCGTCACTCACGCGATGATGGCCGCGGGCCACCCGCGCGTCTCCTTCGAGCTCGACCTGTTCAGCGCGCTTCAGCAGCACCACCAGATCGATGGCGATTATGTCGCGCGCAAGGGCTCGCCGAGTTCGGTGCGGTTCTGGGCGGTGGGGCAGGCCGAGGCGGTGCGGCGTTCGACCGGCCTCTTTGCCCAACCCAAGCTGGGTTACGAAGGCGCCTTCCCGCAGTTCTACTTCCTCGATTGCCATTCGTGCCACCGCACGATTGCCGATGGCCCGCAGAGGAAGCTCACCTTCGAGACCAACCCCGGTCGCCCGATCCCCTTCGGCAACCCGCCGTTCAACGACGAGAACATGATCCTGCTCGCGGCGGTCGCGAGCGCGCTGGTGCCGGGTGAGGCGGCGAAGTTCCAGACTGCCGCGCGCGACTTCCACAAGGCGTTTGGTGCAGGCCCCACCGAGGCGCGCACCGCAGCGCAGGCGCTGGCCGCGCGCGCCGGGGCGCTGTCGGACGCGCTTGCGGGCCGGGGCTATGCTGATGCCGATGCCTTCAAGGTCGTCGCGATCATCGCCGGGGAGGCGACCGCGCCGCGCTTCACCGACTATGCCGGATCGGTGCAGGCGGTGATGGCGATCGACACGCTCTTGAACGCGCTGGTGCGCGAGGGCCGGGTGACACAGGGCGCGGCCGCGGGCATCCGCGGCGATATCGCGCGCGCCTACAAGGCGGTCGAGGAGCCCAACGCATACCGCCCGGCCGATTTCCGCGCCGCGTTGAAGGCGGCGGCCGGTGCGATCGGGCGCCTGCAATAGCGATGCGCGGGGGGATCACCACTTTCTGGCTGGCCGCGAGTGCGCTGGTGCTCGCCTCCTGCGGGGGCGATGGTCCGCCCACCAATGGCGGCGCCACCGGCGGCGGGCCTGCGCCCACGCCGACGCCGCCTCCGGCAGGGCAGGTGTTCGGCGTCCCCGCCGCAGAGAGCCTCTCCAGTGCCGAGGTCGGCACGATCATCGCTCAGGCCGCCGCAGAAGCGCGGGGGCGGGGCGCTGCGGCGACCATCGCCGTGACCGACCGGGTGGGCAATGTCCTTGCCGTCTTCGCCATGCCCGGCGCCGCCGCGACCGCGCGCATTCCGGCGGCGCCGGACGGGACCAGCCGCGACGCGCAGGGGCTCACCATCCCCTCGGCGGGCGCCGCGATCGCCAAGGCGATCACCGGCGCTTACCTGTCGAGCGGCGGCAACGCCTTTTCGAGCCGCACCGCAAGTTTCATCGTCCAGGAGCACTTCCCGCCCGCGCCGACCACGGCGGGGCTGGAGAGCGGTCCACTGTTCGGGGTGCAGTTCAGCCAGCTGCCCTGCTCGGACCTCGCCGCGCGCGCCAGCGACGGGCTGATCGGCCCCAAGCGCTCGCCGCTGGGTCTGGCAGCGGACCCGGGGGGCTTCCCGCTCTACCAGAACGGCGTCGTCGTCGGCGGGATCGGGGTGATCGCCGACGGGACTTATGGCTTCGACCCCAACGTGCTCGACCGCGACACCGATGTCGACGAGGCGATCGCGCTGGCGGGCACGGTTGGCTTCGAGGCTCCGGTCGCCATCCGCGCTGACCGCATCACCGCCGACGGCACGAGCCTGCGTTACACCGATGTCGAGTATCCGCAGCTGGGCAACGTCGCGGGGGCGAGCTTCGCCTCCACCGCCGGGGCACTTGTGCCGGTCACGGGCTACTATACCGGCGCCGGTCTGCTCGCTGGCGCAACCTACGGCACCGAGTCTTCGGGCATCCGCGCCTCGACCACGAGCGAATTCGCCAACCGCGATGCCTTCGTGCTCTCCAACGGGGCGGGGGCGAACCGCTACCCTGTCCGGGGTGGCACCGACGCGGGCGATATCGCTGCGCCCCTGACCGCCGCTGAGGCGCGGGTGATCCTCGAGGAAGCCTTCGCCGTCATGAGCCGCGCGCGCGCGCAGATCCGACAGCCCTTGGACAGCCGCGCGCAGGTGACGATCAGCCTCGTCGACACGCGCGGGGCCGTGCTCGGCCTCGTGCGCTCGCCCGATGCGCCCATCTTCGGGATCGACGTGAGCCTGCAAAAGGCGCGCACCGCCAATTTCTTCTCCGCGCCCTTCGCGGCCGCCGAATTGTCGGCTGCTCCGGGCGAGGTGCCGCAATTCGTCACAAGACTGCGCACCTTCCTCGGCGATCCCGCCGCGCTGACCGGCAACTTCGCCTTCTCCGACCGCGCGCACGGCAATCTTTCACGCCCCTATTTCCCCGATGGCGAGGTGGGCCAGCCGAACGGGCCTTTCTCGCGCCCGATCCAGCAATTCAGCCCCTTCTCGACCGGGCTGCAATCGGCGCTGGTGGTGGGCAACCTCGCGCAGCATCTGGGCTTCGTCACCGGCGCGAGCGCGCAGGATACGCCGCGCGCCTGCACGGGTCTGCCCAACACCGCAGGCGGCACGCCGCGGCTGGCCAACGGCATCCAGATCTTCCCCGGCTCGGTCCCGGTCTACCGCGGCAATGCGCTGGTGGGCGGCATCGGGGTATCGGGCGACGGGATCGACCAGGACGACATGATCAGCTTCCTCGGCCTCCACAATGGCGCCGCGCGCGCAGGGAGCGGCCTCGGCAATGCGCCCGCCGCGATCCGCGCCGACCGGATAGTGGTGCAGGTCGGCAGCCGCCAGGTGCGGCTGCGCTACGTCAATTGCCCGTTTGCGCCGTTCATCGGCAGCAGCGAGCAGAACGTGTGTCAGGGGCTCTAGCCAATGACGCCGCTGCTCCCCGCCATGCTGCTGCTCCAGGCCGCCCCGCCCGAAGAGGTGCAGCCGCCCGCCGCTCCGCCAGGTGAACAGGCGCAGGACTGGGAGCAGGGCGTGCCCCCCGTCGACCCGCAGATCATCGAAGGCCGTGAGCGCCCCGGCTACACCGCACCGCTGCCCGACAAGATCGAGCAGAAGAATGAAGGCGCCGTCCGCGCGCCGCCCCCGCAGGCCTTCCCGACCGAGCAGGTGCCGATCCCCGATCGCTGGCGGCTTATCCAGAGCCTTGGCCTCGTCAAGGAGAACGTGCTCGATCCCTACAACCAGAATACCCTCAAGGGCGACCGGCCGATCGACCGGAAGAAAGTGCCGTGGCTGCCGATCAAGGAGGACGACTGGTTCTTCGTCGCCAACCTCATCTCCGACACGGTTTACGAACCGCGCAGCTTCCCCATCCCCGTCGGCGTCCAGACCACCGAGGACCCGGACCGCAACGACGTGTTCGGCAATGCCTTCAGCCAGGTCTTCAGCCAGACCTTCATCGCCGGTGTCGCGCTCCTGAAAGGCTCGACCACCTTCAAGCCGCCGACGATAGAATACCGCGTCACGCTCGCCTACAACGTCAACTATGTCGACGTGCCCGAGCGGCGGGTGCTGTTCGTGGAACCCTCGCGGCCCTCGCACCGCCTGGACGATTTCCTCGGGGTGCAGGAAGCCTTCGTCGATTACCACTTCGGCCAGTTCGACAATGACCGGTTCGATTTCATTTCGATCCGTGCGGGCATCCAGCCGTTCCAGTCGGACTTCCGCGGCTTCCTGTTCAACGACCAGCAATTGGGCGTGCGGCTGTTCGGATCGCGCGACAACAACCGCTTCCAGTTCAATCTCGGCGCGTTCTGGCGGCTGGAGAAGGACACCAACTCGGGCCTCAACGATGTGACGCAGAGCCCGCGCGACGATTTTGTGTTCGTCGCCAATGCCTACCGGCAGGATTTCCTGATTCCCGCCCTCACCAGCCAGATCACCGTCGTCTACAACCGCAACCGCGAGAGCGACGATATCGAGATCGACGACAACGGCTTCCCCGTGCGCCCGGCGCTGCTGGGCACCTTGCGGGGGCGCGAATACGACGCCTTCTATCTCGGCTACAACGTCGATGGCCGCATCGGCCGGGTGAACCTGACGGGGAGCTTCTACTGGGCGCTGGGCGAGGATCGGAACTCCTTCCTCACCGACCGCCCGGCGGACATCAACGCGCAATTCGCCGCACTGGAAGCCAGCTACGACAGAGACTGGATGCGCTTCCGCCTCTCGGCCGCCTATGCCAGCGGCGACAGCGATCCCTATGACGACACCGAAGGCGGGTTCGACGCGATCTTCGAGAACCCGGTATTTGCGGGGGCGGACACCTCCTATTGGATCCGGCAGACGATCCCCTTCGCGGGCGGCGGGCGCGTCATCAGCGTCAACGGCAGAAACGGCCTCCTCAACTCGCTGCGAAGCTCGAAGGAGCAGGGGCAGAGCAATTTCAACAATCCCGGCCTGATGCTGCTGGGCGCGGGCGCGGATTTCGATCTGACGCCGGAATTCCGCCTGACCGCCAATGCCAACCACCTGTGGTTCGAGAACACCGCGGTGCTTGAAGTGCTGCGGAACGAAGGCTCGATCCCCAAGGAGATCGGCTTCGACCTCTCCGCCTCGGCGATCTGGCGGCCCAAGGCCAACCAGAACCTCGTCTTCCGCCTGTCCGCCGCGACGCTGCTCGCCGGCGACGGCTTCCGCGACCTGTTCACTTCCCGCGGGGGTGGAAAGGAATTCGTCTCGATCCTCGCCAACGTGGTGCTGACCTACTGATGCGCGCGCTCACCCAGCCTTTCGCCCGCCACCTTGCGCTGATTGCCGCGGCGCTGGTGCTGGCCGTGTCCCTGTTTGCGGGGCAACCGATGGCCTCCGACAAGGAGAAGCCGGTCAAGCGCGACTACAGCCTCGTCATCGCGCCCCCTGCGCCGCAGCGGCAGTCAGTGGCGGAAATGGACGCCAAGTCCGAAGGTTGCCTCACCTGCCACGTCAAGACCGACGCACCGACGATGCACGTCTCGCCCGCGGTGCGATTGGGCTGCACCGATTGCCACGGAGGCAATGTCAGCATTCGCGGCAATTCCGAACTGCCGCACGATCACCCCGATTACGTTGCCGCTCGCGATGCGGCGCATGTGCTGCCGAAGTACCCCAAGTCGTGGCACTTTCCCTCCTCGGCGAACCCCAAGCGCTCCTACGCGCTGCTCAACCAGGAATCGCCGGAGTTCGTGAAGTTCATCAACCCCTCGGACTACCGCGTCGCGCGCGATGCCTGCGGGGCGTGCCACATCCAGGCGATCGAGAGCGCCGAGCGCTCGATCATGGCGACCGGCGCGATGCTGTGGGGCGGGGCGAGCTACAATAACGGGATCCTGCCGTTCAAGAACTACCTCCTCGGCGAGGCCTATACCCGCGAGGGCGATCCGGCGAAGATTACCACGCCGGGCGCGGGGCCGGGGGGCAAGCTTTCCGAGGATCAGGTCGCGCGCGGCGTGCTCGCCGAGATGTATCCGCTGCCGACCTGGCACGTCATCCCGCCGGGCGACGTGTTCCGCGTTTTCGAGCGCGGGGGGCGCACGATCAACTCGCAGTTCCCGGAAATCGGCCTGCCCAACCCGACCGGCTCGATCCAGCGGCTGGAAGAGCCCGGGCGGCCCGACCTCAAGCAGTCGAACCGCGGCCCCGGCACGGGTCTGCGGGTGGCGATCCCGGCGCTCAACATCCACAAGACGCGCCTCAACGATCCCTTCACCTGGTTCATGGGCACCAACGACCAGCCGGGCGACTACCGCCATTCGGGCTGCGCGAGCTGCCACGTGGTCTATGCCAATGACCGCGAGCCGCGCCATTCGCTCACCTATGCGCAATACGGGCGCGACGGGCAGAGCATCACCGCCGATCCGACCATTGCCGAGAAGATCGCCCACGCGGCGGGCTATGAAGAGAAGAAAGGCGGCCACGGCGCGGTCAAGCAGCCGGGGCATGACGATCACGCCGATGACGGCGCGCTGCGCACTGCCAAGGGCGAGGTCAAGGAAAGCGGCCACCCGCTCCAGCACGTCTTCACCCGCGCGATCCCGACCAGCCAGTGCATGAACTGCCACATGCACCAGCCCAATATCTTCCTGAATTCCCTCCTCGGCTACACCATGTGGGACTACGAAAGCGACGCGCCCTTCATGTGGCCGAAGGAGCAGAAATACCCCACCGCCGCCGAGGTCCGCGCCGTCACCGACCGGAACCCCGAAGGCGCCGCGCCCAAGGGCAACTGGGCCGACCTCGATTTCCTGCGCAATGTCTATGACCTCAACCCGCAGCTGAAGGACACCCAGTTCGCCGACTACCACGGCCACGGCTGGAACTTCCGCGCGATCTTCAAGCGCGACCGCGAGGGCAACCTGCTCGATGCGGAAGGGCATATCGTCGACCCCGACGATCCCGAGAAGTGGCGCCGCGAGGGCGAGGGCAAGTTCGTGCCCGCCGGCGTCAACCCGGGCAAGGCGGTCCACCTCATGGACATCCACGCCGAAAAGGGCATGCAATGCGCCGATTGCCACTTCGAGCAGGACAGCCACGGCAACGGGCTGATCTACGGCGAGGTCGCCAACGCGATCGAGATCACCTGCAAGGACTGCCACGGCACCGCCGATGCCTACCCGACGCTGCGCACCAGCGGCCCCGCCGCCCCGCCCGAGGGCCACAACCTCGCCCTGCTGCGCAACCCCGACGGCAAACGCCGCTTCGAATGGCTTGAGGGGCCCGACGGCAGGCAACGCCTGATTCAGCGCTCGATCGTCGATCCCAGCCTCGAATGGGAAATGAGCCTCGTCAAGGACTCGGTCGATCCCGCCACCCCGGTGTTCAACGCCAAGGCCGCGCGCGCCAAGCTCGTCAGCCGCTACGGGGCGGAGACCGGCAATTTCGAATTCGGCACCGGCATCGCCGAGCCCGACCGCGCGCACCGCGAGCCGGAGATGGCGTGCTTTACCTGCCACCTCTCATGGACCACAAGCTGCGGCGGGTGCCACCTCCCCATCGAGGCCAACTGGAAGACCAAGATCCACCGCTACGAGGGCGGCGAGACGCGGAACTTTGCGACCTACAACCCGCAGGTTGCGCGCGACGAGATGTTCCAATTGGGCAAGCACATGACCACCAAGGGCAATCAGGTCGCGCCGGTCAGGTCGTCCTCGGCCCTTGTGCTCTCGTCCACCAACATCAACCGCGAGCGGATCTATGTGCAGCAGCCGCCGATCAGCGCCATCGGCTTCTCCTCGCAGGCCTTCGCGCCGCACTTCCCGCACACCGTGCGCCTGACCGAGACCAAGACCTGCACCGATTGCCACCTCTCCGCCAAGGAGGACAACAATGCGATCATGGCGCAGCTCTTCCTGCTGGGCACCAATTACGTCAACTTCGTCGGCCTCAACGCGTGGAGCGGTCTGGAAGGCGGCTTCCAGGCGACCCGCGTGACCGAATATGACGAGCCACAGGCGGTGATCGGCTCCTACCTCCAGCGCTATGCCTATCCCGATTACTGGAAGCTCCATGTCGAGCAGAACGGGCGCGAGCTGAAGAACTGGACGCGCGGCAAGACCTTCGACGAGAAGCTCAGCGGCGAGACCCATCCCTTCGAGGAATTCGTCAACATCCACGAAGGCACGCCGGGCCGCGTTGGCTGCCTCCAGCTGCGCGGCGAATACATGTTCGTGG
Organism: Erythrobacter sp. CCH5-A1; assembly: GCF_001557115.1. Taxonomy (GTDB): domain Bacteria; phylum Pseudomonadota; class Alphaproteobacteria; order Sphingomonadales; family Sphingomonadaceae; genus Erythrobacter. The sequence continues at coordinate 136,384 of NZ_LSKQ01000231.1, read as the reverse complement.
CCGAGGGCAAGGGCGGGTTCGTCGCCTATGACGTCGCCAGCATCGCCAACAAGGGCACCTCGGAGCGGATCCTCAAGGGGCCGTTCTCGGCGCTGGGGCATGACACGCAGGTCAAGACCACCAACGCGACCTGCATGGCGCTCGCCACCAACCAGCCGATCGCGCCCAGCCGCAACACCGAGGCGATGCGCGCGGCGAACCAGGAACAGGCGTTCAAGCCGATCTACAACTACGCCGCCGTCACCGATGCGGTCGAGGGGCTTATCCTCGTCAACGTCAACACGCTGGCGGACGGGGAATTCCGCAACAACCAGCTGCGCCGCAAGGTCTATGCCGACGGCTCGACCGCGTGGAACCCCGGCGGGGTGCTCAGCGGCGCGCGGCACATCGTGCTGGCGGGCGAGATCGCCTATATCACCGCCGACAAGGGCCTCGTGGTGGTCGACCTCTCCGATCCCGACACGCCCAGGCTCGCCGCGGTGCGCGAGCTTCGCGATGCGCGGGCGAGCGCGGTGCAGTTCCGCTACCTGTGGGTGACCGACGCCGAGGGCGTGAAGCTGTTCGACATCACCCGCCTGCGCAACCCCGTGGCCGTGCCCGAGGCGACCGTGCCGCTCGCCGACGCGCGGCGGATGTATATCGCGCGCACCTATGCCTATGTCGCGGCGAAGCAGGACGGGCTGGTCATCCTCAACGTGACCAACCCGCGCAGTCCCAAGATCTACCAGAAGGTGACGCTGGACGGCGCGCTCAACGATGCTGAGGACGTGATCGTCGGCACCACCAACGCCTCGCTGTTCGCCTATGTCGCGGACGGGAAGAACGGGGTGAAGGTGCTGCAACTCACCAGCCCCGAAAGCCAGCGCGGTTTCTATGGCTTCTCGCCGGCGCCCAAGCCCGAGCTGATCGCCTGGGCCAGGACGCCGACGCCCGCGATCGCCATGTCCAAGGGCCTAGACCGCGACCGTGCGGTGGACGAGACCGGCGGGCAGATGGCGGTGTTCGGCCGCCTCGGCTCGCGCCCCTTCACCCGCGAGGAGATGGAGCGGATGTTCATGACCCGCTCGGGCGTGCCGTGGAAGGTTTCGGATGAGGTCGATATGCAGCGCTGGGTGGGGCTGGCCCCGGTGGGCGCACAAACGGCGAGCGCGCGGAAGTAAAGTTTCACCTCGTCATTGCGAGGAGCCGAAGGCGACGCGGCAATCCATCGACCGCCGTTTCGTCTTGGCGCGCCATCAGTCCATGGATTGCTTCGCTTCGCTCGCAATGACGGGGTAGTGCAATCCTACTCCCGCTCCGCGAACATGCCCTCGATCATCGGCTGGAGGCCTGCGTGGAAACGCGCCAGCACCTGCCAGTCGCCGACGCGCTCGTAGTGCGACACCAGCGCCTCGCCGTCCCAGCGGTGGAGCGCATAGGTCGGCGGTTCGGTGGTGATGAGCTCGCGGTCGTCGGGCACATCCTTGTCGATCGGATTGAGATCCATCGCCACCAGCGGCGCAACCGAGGGGGTCACGCCGAGCGGGATCCCGGCAAAGCGCGTGACGATCTGGCGGTGGAGGTGCCCGCAATGGATCGCCTGCACCTGCGACTGGCCCTCCAGCACCGCGCGCAGCCGGGTGATCCAGCCCTCGTCCGGCGCGGGGTCCATCCAGTCGATCCCGGCGACGACCGGCGGGTGGTGCATGAAGATCAGCGTCGGCGTATCGGGTGCCTCGGCGAGCCGCGCCGCCAGCCAGCGGGCGCGGGCTTCGCAGAACGCCCCGCCGTGGCGCCCGTCCTCGAGCGTGTCGAGGCAGATGATCCTGAGCCCCAGCCCGGTATCGACGACATAGTGAAGGAATCCGCCCTCGGCCGGCATCACCTGCGGGAAGGCTGCCAGAAGCTCTTCGCGGGTGTCATGGTTGCCGACCATCGGCAGGACCGGAACGGGGCAATCGGCGAGCAGCTCGGCGGTCTTGGCGAAGCTTTCCCGGTCGCCGTGATCGGTGATGTCGCCGGAAAGCACGAGAAAGTCCGGGCGGTTGGGCCCCTCGACCAGCCGCTGCAGGGTCGCGCGGAAGCGGGTGAGGTTGAGCTCTTCGGGCTGTTCGTCGGGGGCGAAGCCGACGTGAATGTCGGTCATCTGTGCGATCAGCACCGCCTGGCCCGTCGAAGAAGCGCCCCCGCCCATTGCTATGGTCTAGCCTGTGCGATCTTGGTGGCAACCTTAGATTTGTCAGGCGGCGGCTTGTAGTGCGGGGCGGGACCCTTGGGCGACCATTGGCCCGAAGGCACGTGATAGGCGTGGCACATCGCGCAGTCGCTCGGCACGATCTTCGCGGTCTTCACCGCGGTCGCGCCCAGATGGCAGTCGCGGCAGCTCTTGAGGTCGGGCATCAGGAGGTCGCTCGCCGCCTTCGAGGTGTCGGCCGCGTGGCAATCGCTGCACTTTTGCTTGCTGTGCGCGGCGTGGCTGAAATAGCCGCTGGTGAGGAAGCGCTCGGGAAAATTGACCGGCATGAGATCGGCCTGCCCCGTCGGCCCTCGGGTGGGCAGGTGGCATTCGGTGCACACCCCCCCGACCGAGAGCGCGTTGGAAATCCCGATATAGGCCCGCACTGGCCGGCCGAAATCGGCGCGATAGGGTGATGCGCTTCCCAGTTGCCCCGGACGCTGGCGGCCGGGCGCGAGCGCGGGGCGGGGACCGGTGCTGATCCGCGCGAGATCCTCGGCAAGGTTCTTGACGCTGCCGTGGCGCAGCTTGCCGAAACCGCCGCCCGGCGTGCGGCCCGAGACGAGGCTGTGGCACGCCTCGCACGCCTGCTCCATCTCGACCGGCTTGAAGGTGACCTTGTCGGGCGTGGCGACGTGGCAGTCCTTGCATTCAAGGGGCGCGCGATACTGCGCAAGGCTGACCGCCATCCGCGCCGCGCCGCCGCGCGGGTTCATGTGGACATCGTGCGGGAAGACGAGGCCCGAACGCTCGACCGGTGTCGATCCCGCCGCCGCCCGCACCGGCTTGGCCGCCCCGAAGCTGGCGAAATAGAGCGGGCGGAACTGCGGGTGGGTCTTGCCGAAATCATGCGCGTCGGTGAGCTGCGTGTCGGTGAGGCGCGTGCCCAGGTCCTTGTGGCAATCGCCGCAGAAGGCCTCGCTCCCCGCTTGCGTACGCACCGGGCCCTCGTGCTCGGAGTGGCAGGCGACGCAGCCCAAGGGCCCTTCCTTGCCGAGGCCCTCGGCGATCTTCCATTGGAGCGCATCGCCCTCGGAGAGCGGCGCCATGCCTTTGGCGAGGCGCGGCTTTTTCGCGTGGTCGCCGATGTCCTTGTGGCACGAGAGGCAGGTCTCGTCCTGTACGCTTTCAAAGGCGGCGACGTGGCAGCTTTCGCAATTGTTCTCGAGGCTGTGATGCTTGAGCGACAATTCGCCGCTCGACCACGCGCTGTCCATTAGCACAACGCCCGGGGTCTTACCCGTCGGATCGGGCTTGGCGGGCGTGCGCAGCAGGTGCGAGGCGACCGGCAGGGCGAGCAGCAGCAGGATGATCGCACTGGCGAAGATCCAGCTCATTGCGCGCTTGGACGGCAACTTGGAGGCGAGCGCGAAGCCGCGCAGGGCGTCGATCTTGCCCTCGTCGGCCACGGCCTGGCGGATGGTGATGGCGATCGTGCCGTCCCCCTCGCGCGCTACGGCGAGCCGCGCCGCGCCCAGCGCGATCTCGCCTCCGGTGCGCGGGTCAATAGTGGCCTCATTGACCACCCGCCCGTCGAGCCCGAAGCCCAGCGTGCCGAGCGACGTGACCGCCAGTGTGCCATCGGCGGCAAGGTCGATCCCGATATGGCGCTGCTCCACCGCAAGGTCGGGCAGGTGGATGTCGCACTCTGCCGCGCGGCCCACGGTGAGGCGGGTCTGGTCGAGCACGCGGTCGCGGATGATCTCGCGGCCCGCAGCGGTGAAGTCGATGGTGCGGATCAGGAATGCCATCGCTGCCCCCTCACCAGTAGTAGAACACGCTGATCACGTGCGCAGTGAGCGCGGCGATGAGGGCGATGGTGAGCGGAATGTGGACGAACAGCCAGATTTCCAGCATTGCGCGGATGCGCAGCGCGCCGCGGATCTGGGCGAGCTGCTCGCGGCGTTTCTCGAGCAGCGCGGTCACGCGCACTTCGGCCTCGGTAGCCGAGCCCATGCCCCGCAGCGCGTGCACGGTCTTGCAGCCGGGGTAGCTCCCGGTCAGCCGCGCCAGTGCGCCGCCGTAGAACACGTCCTGGCCGAGCGCCGCGATCACGAGATCAGCCTCGGCCCGCCCGAGCGGCTGCGCCGCGCTTTCGAGCTGCCGGTCGATCGCGGTCAGCGCGTCGAGCATCTGCGCGCGGGTCATTTCCTTGCGGTTGGCGCTGAGGCTGGCGGGGAGGGTGGCATAGACGATCACCCCGTAGATGCCGGTCGCGATCACCAGCAGCATCAGCACATAGGCGAGCGTGTGGACGTTCCACCCGATCTGGAACCCGGTGTGGAGCGTGCCGATAACAATCAGCGCAAGGCCGAGATAGACGTGTGCCGAGGTCCACGCCTTGAGACTCCACGCGCCGGGATTGATCCGCCGCTTCCTCACGCCCAGCAGCGAGAGCCACAGGATCAGGCCGAAGCCGATGGTGCCCAGCGTATAGCCGTACCACGTGCCCCCGTTGGGGCGGGGGTCGTGGTCGATCATCAGATATCCGGCAATGCTCGCGCCCGAAAGCAGCAGCGCGATCCACAGCCAGCGGAAGCGCTTGTGCTTCAGGAAGCTGACATGGTCGCTGTTGCGCCGCTGCTCGTCCTGCGAGAAGCGGCCCGTGCCGCCGGTCTTGGCCCCCGCTTTCGTCGCCATCATTCGACGTCCTCGGTGAGCTTGGCGAAGGTCAGGAACTTGTCAGGGGACACGCGGATTGCCGCGCCCGTGGGGCAGGCGCGCACGCAGGCCGGGCCGCCGTCGATGCCGGAGCACATGTCGCACTTGATCGCCTGCTTGGCCTTCTGCCCGCCCTCTTTCTCCGCCGCCTTCTTGCGCCACGAATAGGACGCCTCGCCCGGGCCGGGGCCGGAGCCGAACAGCATCCATTGCAGCAGGCTCGGCTTCTTCGGCGGCTTGGCGTCCATGCGAATCACGCCGTAGGGGCAGTTCCTCTGGCAATTGCCGCAGCCGATGCAGGTCTCGTCGATGAACACCTCGCCGTCGGGCCCGCGCTTGATCGCGTTGGGCGGGCAATCGGCCATGCAATGCGGGTGCTCGCAGTGGCGGCACGAGGTCGGCACATGGAGGTGGGCGTAGGTCTTGCCCGCCTCGCGGTCCAGGCGCGAGAGGCCGTCATGGCTGTCGGCGCAGGCCTTCTCGCAATTGTCGCAGCCGATGCACAGCTTCTCGTCGATCAGCAGCACGTCGGTCGCCTCGCCGATGCCGTTGTCGACGAGGAACTGCGCGGTCTGCGAATAGAGATCGACCGCGCCCGAGAATTCGTCCTTGCGGCTCTCGATGAAGGCATTGGTCGCCCGGCGCCCCGCCATGTCCTTCAGTGCGCGTTCGCGCAGGGCGGGGTTCTTTTCGAGCAGCGCGAGAAAGCCTTCGCCCGGCAGGCGGATCACTTCCGACTTGATCGCCGCCTTGACCGTAGCGGTACGGGCCGAGCCGTCGATCACCGCCATCTCGCCGAAATAGCTGCCTGCGGGAAGGTAGGAGAGGAACACCGGCTTTTCGCCGAGCTGCTTCTCGACGATCATCGATCCGCGGCGGATGATGAAGATGTCCTTGTCGTCCGCGCCTTCGGTCACGACCACCTCGCCCGCGCGCTTTTCCTCGACGCGGGCCGCTTCCACCAGCGGGGCGATGTCCTTGGGGGTGAGGCCGGAGCCGAACATCTGGAGCAGCTGCCGCTCGATCGAGATGCGCTGGATCGCCGTCTTGGCGGAGGGCACCTGCGATTGCAGCTTCAAGGCCGCAAGGCGCGAGATTTCGACGACGATGGTGTCTTCGGCCGCACGGATCGTCGCCCCGCGGCGGCGGCCGGAAATGAGGCCGACCTCGCCGAAGATCGATCCGGCCCCGATTGGGATGGTGATCGAGGGATCGGCGGGGTTCACCTCGACCGCGACCGAACCGCTGGCGATCCCGAACAGTGATGACCCGGGCGCGTTGCGCTCGAAGATCACCTCGCCGGGCCCATAGAACTTGGCCTCGCTGTCGAGCATGAACTCGCGCATCTGGAGCGGGTTCATGCCATTGAGGATCGACACATTGGCGCGCAGGAATTCGAGCCATTCCTCGGTCGAGCGATTCCCCGGCAGATTCGCGAACTTGGCCGCGATGATCGGCTCGTCGGCGGGCTTCAGCGCCGTGTTGCCGTTGATGAACTCGATGACATCGTGGCCCTGGTTCATGCAATGCTTGATCAGCGGATAGCCCGCCAGCGCGCCGATCACGAAGATGCCGGGGGCGGTCGATTCGAACACCGGGCTGAGGCGCGGGAAGGCGCCGCGGTCCTCGCTGGTGAACTCGATCCCGCATTCCTCGACGAACGCTCGCGGCGGGGCCGAGCCGATGCGCGCGATGATCCGGTCGCAGGGGATGCGGATTTCCCCGTCGCGGGTGGTCAGCGTGATCCAGCCGGGCTCGATCGCCTTGGTCTCGCTCTCGGTGCGGATCGTGAGCTTGCCCGCCTCGTGATCGGCCATCAGCGCGCTGACGTTGGCGGCCTTGGCGGTCGGGAATTCGGTGCCGCGGTTGAGGATCGAGACGGTGTTCCTCTGCGCCGGGTCCTCGGCCAGGCCGCGCGCGTTCTCGATCCCTGCATCGCCGGTGCCGACAATGACGATATGCTCGTCGACATATTCGGTCGGGTCGTCGAGCTGGTACTGCACATGCGGCAGGTCCGCGCCGGGGCAGCGCATCAGGTTGGGATTGCCCTGCGTGCCGATGGCTAGGACGACGTTCTCGGCCATCACCGTCTCGCCGCTGGTCAGCTCGATGGCGTAGGGCCCGGCATGGCGCTGGAGTTCGCGCACGCTCTTGGTGCCATCGCGCGCGCGGGTGACGATCTGCTGGACCGAGCCGGGGATCGGATCGCCTGTACCGCGGATCGCCTTGGCTTCGGCGTGGTACTTCACGTTGACCTTGTGGCCTTCGATCTGCTCGTCCCAGATTCCCAGAATGGCTTCGCGCTTGCCCGCCTCGAAATCGATGTCCGAGCGCAGCACCAGGTTGGAGGGCGTCGCCATGACGTGCTTGCCCTTCTGGTACTTGTAGATCGTGTCCGAGAGATGGTCGGTCTTCTCGAGCAGCACATGGGGCAGCCCGAGCGCAGCGGCGCGCGCAGCAGCGCTCAGCCCTGCCGGGCCTGAACCGATGATGGCGACTTTGAAAATTTCGCCCACCTATCCTCCCCCTCGCGGATAGATCGCCCCCTGCACCGCACCATACCCAAAAGCGCCCCCGATGCCAGAGCGAATTGCCCCGTCTGCCGCAGGGTGCTAGCCATGCGCACATGGGACAGGGCGAAACGCTGCCTCAGGGCGGATCATCGAAGGCGGGCTGGATCTTGCTCGGGGCAGCCCTGCTGCTGGCGGCGGGCTCGATCGGGTTCAACATCTATCAGGGTTCGCGCGGCGCGGGCGAGCCTGCGGCGGCGACGGGCGGCGATGGCTCGATCGAGGCGCTGCGCGCCGCGGCCGAGGCATCGAGCGGGGATGCCGCCCCATGGGGCGATCTTGCCTTCGCCTATTTCAACCGGGGCCAGTACGAGGAGGCCGCCGCCGCCTATCGCCGCGCGCTCGCCATCGCGCCGGACGAGGCGGTCCTGTGGTCAGCGCTCGGCGAAACGCTGGTGCTGGCAAGCAAGCGCGACCCGCTCCCGCCGGAAGCCTTGCAGGCCTTCGAAAAGGCGCTGGCTCTCGATGCCGAGGACCCGCGCGCGCGCTATTTCCTCGCCGCCAAGAAGGACCTGGACAAGGACCACGAGGGCGCGATCGCCGCGTGGCTCGATCTGCTGGGTGACAGCCCGCAGGGCGCGCCGTGGGAAGCGGACCTCGTGCGGACCATCGAACAGGTCGGGCAGATCAACAAGATCGAGGTCGCGGGCCGGATCGCCGCGGCGCAGAAGCAGCGCAAGCCCGCGCTGATCGCGCCGGGATCGGGCGCGGCGGCGGGCGATCAGGCCTCGGCCTCCCTGCGCGGGCCCACGGCAGCGGACATCGCCGCGGCTGGCGCGATGAAGCCCAGCGAGCAGCGCCAGATGGCCCAAGGCATGGTCGAACAGCTCGAGGCGCGTCTGGCGAAGGAGCCGAAGAACTTCGATGGCTGGGTGATGCTGATCCGCAGCCGCATGACGCTGGGCGAACCGGCCAAGGCGAAGGCAGCGCTCGATGCCGCGGTGAAGGCGAACCCGGGTGATGCGGCACGTCTGCGCGAGGCGGCGGCGCAGCTGGGGGTCAGGTAGCGGGCCCTCAGGCCGGGTCCGTGAGGTTGGCGATGATCGCCTGCTTCATCGCCGGTGTGACACCCAGTTCTTCGACGATGTATGCATCGACCGAACCGTGCTTGGCCGCCATGGCGTCAAGCGCAGCCTCGATATAGGCGGGATCCGAGGCCATAAGCGGGGCGACCACCTCGCGCGGCAGACGGGCGAGCGCCGCGTAGGGGCCGTCCTTCGGGCCCTCGGACAGCTTCGCCATGTAATCGACCAGATCGTCCGACAGCGCGTAATCGGCCTTCACCGTCTCGCGCGGCACGCCGAGCAGGGTCAGCACCAGCGCCGCGGCCGTGCCGGTGCGGTCCTTGCCGGCCGAGCAATTGAAAGCGAGCGGCACCTTGCCCTCGGCGAGGTAGGCAAACATCTGGCGGAAGGCGGGGGCCTGCTGTTCGGGCAGCGTGCGGTAAAGGCCGATCATCGCCGCGCGTGATTTTTCCGCGCTCGCATCGGGCCCGCCCAGCACCTTCATGAGATCGCCCGCATCGGCGGCATAGTCGCGCGTCCAGTAGGTGACGTCGCCGTTGGCGGCGACAAAGGGATTGGGTTCGGCCTTGCGTTCTTCGGTGGCGCGCAGGTCGCACACGGTGCGGATGCCGCGGCGGGCGAGTTCGGCCTGGTCCTTGGCCGTCAGGCCCGCAGGGGATCCGGCGCGGTAAAGCACCTCCCACTTGGTCACCCGGCCATCAGCGGTCATGTAGCCGCCGAGGTCGCGGAAATTGACCCCGCCCTCGAGCGGCAGCACCCGGCGCGGGTCCTTTATCGCGGCCGCGTTGACGGCAATCGGATCGCGGCTTGCAGTGATCGCTGTGTCAGGCGTGCCGGCTTCCTTGCAGCCCGGCAGAAGCGCGAAGGCGGCAAGCGGCAGCAGCAAGGCGGGCGCGCGCATCGTCTATTCTCCCGGCTTCGGCAGCAGAGCGGCCAGCTGCTCGCTGGTCAGCACCCCGGTCCCGGCCGGATAGGCATAGCCCGCCTGCATCGGGCTCACGGCGATCGCCTTGCGGTAGACGACGCTCTCATCGTCCATCTGCTCAGGGGAAGGCGCGGCGGTGTTGATGTCGAAGCTCACGCCGGGAAACGGCGGAAGCTCTCCCCCGCGCGATTTCGCCATCATCTGCATCACCGGCGAGGCACTGGTGGCCATGTTGGCGACAAAGCCGACCTTGTAGGCGTTGTAGGTGCCGATCTCGGACAGCTGCCAGCGCGCGCCCTCCAGCCGGTCAGGGAAGTTGACGTTGAGCGCAAGGCCGGCGGGCAGCAGCGCCCCGCCCTTGGCGCGCGTCTCGAGATGGGCGACCAGCTCGACCGAGCGGCGGGCGACCTCATCGGACTGCGGATTGTCGAGGCTTGCCGCCTCGGTGCCCGCCCCGGCACTCAGCGCGATCGCCGGAATGCCGATCACCGCGGCCACCTGCGCCGCGCTGACCGTGCCCGATGACAGGATGATCGCGCCCACGTTCTGCCCTTCATTGGGGCCCGAGAGCACCAGATCGGGCGCCTTGCCCCAGCGCGCCATGGCAACCACCTCGACCCCGTGGAGCAGCGAGGCGACCGGCGTGCCGTCGACATAGTAGAAGTCGCGGCCCTCTCCCGGCAACCCCTTGCGGGTCATCGGTCCCGCGCCCGGTGCCCCGGCCTCGGCGGCATCGTTGAGGCAGGGGGCCGTGAGCGGCGCGATCGGCCGCGCGATCCCCAGCGCCGCGCCCTGTCCGGACTGGTTCTGGCACGGCACCGACACCACCACGTCATGCCCCGCCGCCTTCAGCGCCTCGTAAAGCGCGACGACATTGCTGGTGAGCCCATCGTCGTTGGTGAGGACGATGTTGCGTGCCTCGGCCGCGGTGGCGGCACCGAGCGCAAGGCACGCGGCGGCAGCAAGCAGGGTGGTCCGGATGGCCATGGCTGGTCCTCTCGAATGGTCAGAAGTTGAAGCGCACGCCGAACAGATAGCGCTCGCCGATCCGTTCGACTTCCGATGGCGTCGCGGGCGAGCCTTCGTAGGCGACATAGGTCTCGTCGGTCAGGTTGGCGAGATCGGCGAACAGGGTGATGTTCGGCGTTATCGCATAGCGCGCGGTGACATCGAGGTTCTCGAAGCCCTGCCGGAACTCGCCCGCGCCAAGCCCGCCCAGGGTGTCGAGGAAGTCCGAACGCTTCTGGTAGGCGACCCGCAGCGACAGGCCGGCATATTCGTAGAACACCGAGGCGTTGAGCACCGTGTCCGACAGGCCCTGGAACGCGAAGGTCTCGATCTGGCCGGCCGCATTGCGCGCATCGAAATCGCCGCCGAGCAGCGTGAGGTTGCCTTGCACCCCGAACCCTGCAAGCGCGCCGGGGAGGAAATCGAACTGGGTCTCGATGTTGAATTCGACCCCGTAGAGCTTGCCGCTCTCGCCGTTGAACGTCGACCCGAGCAGGTAGTTGGACCGGTCGATGCCATTGCTGTCGTAAAGGTCCGAACCGACCCGCTGCTGGCTCTGGTAGAGCACATCCTCGACCCAGCGATGGAAGCCCGTGACCGAAGCGATGCCGTTGCTGGCGAAGTAATATTCGGCCGACACGTCCAGACCCCAGGTGTATTCGGGGGTGAGGAAGGGGTTGCCGCCGCTGATCGTCGCGGCGGTGTCGCTGATCGAGGCGCCGACGCGGATCGCGGCATAGGCCGGGCGCGAGACACCGCGCTGTCCGCCGAGGCGCAGCACCAGCTTGTCGGTCGCCTCGTAGCGGATGTTGAGGCTGGGGAAGAGGTCGAAGAAATCCTGCGAGACTGCGAGCGGCGTCCGGACCGCGCCGACCAGCACGGTCCCGGCATTGTCGATCTCGTACTGTTCGGCGCGCACCCCGGCGACCACCTGCAGCGGGCCCGAATTCCACTGCGCCATCACGTAGCCGGCGTAGATGCGCTCTTCCTGATCGTAGAACGAGGTCGGCAGCACGAAATTGGCCGGGTTGATATTGTTGCGCGCGAGCGCTTCCTGCAGCGAGCGGTTCATCGCCTTCGTATCGACGTAGTTGATGCTCACGCCGAGCGGGAACTGGGTGTCCCATGCCCGGTCGGTGGCAAAGCCGTTGGGGTTGAACCCGGTCGCCGCGAGCGACACCACGCCGCCGATGCCGATGTTGTTGCCGCTGATGTCGCGCTTGGTCGCATAGAGCCCGCCCGAAAGCTTGACGTCGCCAAGCTGCTTCCAGCCATCGAGCCGGCCCGAATAGGCATCCGACGTCACGCCCTGGACGATCGGGATCAGCACGGTGCGCGGCAGGTTCTGCTCGGTGATCGGGATCGCGGTCAGCTCCGCCCCGCGCGAGAACACGCCGGCGGTGTTGACGGTGCGGAACAGCCGCACGACCGGGAAGCGCGCGTCGGCGGTGCGGTCATAGTCGACGCTGACCCCGCGGATCGAGGACTGGATCAGCGGCAGATCGGTGGTGTTCTCGGTGCGGGTGTAGCCGATGATGCCCTTGAGGCCCGCCTCGTCGGTCTGCCAGTCGAACCCGGCCGAACCGATGTAGTTCTGGTTGATGTAGAGACCGTCATTGTAGTTGGTGGTGATCGAGACGTTGTCGAGGCTGCCGGTCAGCAACCCGCGGGTGCCGCGCGCGGCGGCCTCGCCGATCTCGATCTCGTAGGCGTGGCGTTCCTCGCGGTCGCGGAATTCGGTGAAGATGCCGGTCACGAAGAACTTGAGATCGTTCGACGGGCGGAACTCGAAGGCGCCGAACAGGCCGTTGTTCTGACGGCGCAGCTCGTAGTTGCGGATGTCGATATCGATCGGAATGCCGTTGGCGTCGTAGCCCGCCTCGCGGTTGTCGGTGACCTGATCGCGCAGGTAGTGCGAGCCGCCCAGCGCGAAGCCGACGCGGTCATTGGTCCACGACACGCGCAGCGAGCCCGAGCGCTGCTGGCCTTCGCCGAGGCTCATCAGCCCGTAGCCCGCATCGCCGGTGACGCCGAAGCCGGCCTTGCCGTCATCGATCGGCGAGAAGGTCTGGAGATCGACCAGCGCGGTGATCGCCTCGGCCGTGATGTCGGGGGTGAGGGTCTTGTTGACCACCAGCTGCTGGAGCAGAACGGCGGGCACCGCATCGAAGCGGAAGGCGCGCTCGCCGCCGCCTTCGTCGGTGCCGGTCTGGGGCAGGCCGTCGATGCTCACCGAAGTCCAGCGGTTCGGCGCACCGCGCACCTGGATGTAGCGCGCCTGGCCCTGGTCGAGCTGCACTGCGACACCCGGCAGGCGGGCGAGGGCGGCGGCGACGTTTTCATCCGGGAAGCGGCCGACCGAGTCGGCGGTGGCGACATCGACGAGGTTCACCGCCTGGCGCTTGGTCTCGGTCGCGTTCTCGAGCGAGCCGCGGATCGAGCCGGTGACGATGATCTCGTTGACGTCCTCGGCTGCGAGCTCTTCGGCGGCATTGTCCTGGGCCTGCAAGGGCGCGGCGATGGCGAGCGCGGTCAGGCCTGCGCCGGCGAGCCAGAAATTGCGCGTGAAACGAATGGTATCGGTGAACATCGACAATCGCCCCCTTGATCGGATTCGGGGTGGGGTTAGAACGCTTGTAAGTAAGCGATGTGACAAAGGCCCGGCAGCGGCCCGATGCATGCCGAGATGAGCGAAGGTGTTGCGTTTCCATGGGGAAGACACAGGAAATTGTCGCGATACGGTTAGATTGCAGACGTGAAACTGCCGCGAAACCGACAGAATTACGCCTGATTGACGCATTGCTCGGAATGTGGGCCGCGATGCCGATCGACCAGATCTCCGTCCGCGCGCTGGTCCACGAGGCGCGCTCGGCGCAGGCCGCGATCCACTATCACTTTGGTGATATGGAACGTTTGTACGCTGCTGCCTCGGCCACTGCCCTCACCCAGGCGGAGGGATGGATGGCAGGGCGGCTGGCAGTGCTCGCGCCACTTGCGCAGGTGACGGTCACACCCGCCTTGCAGGCCGCCGTCATCACCGCCACCATCGCCGACTGGGCCGCGCTCCAGCGCCCGCTCGCCATGGCCGCGCGTCATGCGCCGGGGCCGGAATGGGAGCGCAGCCACCGCGAGTTCTGGACCCGGCTCGCCGCGCTGATCGGCCTCGGCGATCATGCCGATGCGGTCGCCTGCTACGCGCATGGCGAGGGCGCGCGGCACCTTCTCGTCTGGAACCCGGTGATCGACCGCGCCTTGCTCGAGGAGACCACCACCGCGCTCGTGGCCTGGCTCGGCGCGCGGCGTCTCGGGGATGAGGGCGTGCGCACCGCGCACCGCGCAGTCGCGCGCGCCGAATACCGCGAGCCGGTCAAGCCGGGTGCGGGCGAGCGCGCGGGGCTTGCCGAGGCGGCCGCCGATCTGCTGGCCGCACAGGGCCACGCCGGGGTCACCTTCCGCGCCGTGGCCGCACGCGCGGGCGTGACGCTCGGCAAGGTCGTCCACCTGGTCGGAACCAAGAGCCAGCTGCTCGCGCTCGCGCTCCACCGGCTGTACGAGCGCGAGGCGCTGGGCGGAGATCCCGAGCAGTTCCAGGCCCAGCGCTTCGCGCCCGAAGAGATGCTCACGATCATGCTCGACGCGGTGCTTGCGGGGAGCCAGCCGGTGCTGGCCGCCTATGACGAGATCGAGCGGGCGATCTACAACGGCGCCGACCATGCGCCTTTGCGCGGCGTGGTACGATCGATGGAGGACCCGAGCGGCACCTGGGCGCTCACGCAGCTCCTCGGCGGCGAGGTGCCGCCCGCCTCGCTGGTCGCGGCCTTCTCGGCGATCCTGAGGGGCATCGGCCACCGCGCGGCCCACGCCGCCGATCCTCCCGAAGCCCAGCGCGCTGCGGCCGAGGCCGCGCTGCGCTCGTTCCTTCCCAGAACGTGACAAGGGCTCCGCGCGCAGGCCGCGCGGAGCCCGCTTCCTTGCGGCCTGATGGCTACACCACCCCGAAGGCCAGCATCGCGTCGGCGACCTTCTTGAAGCCGGCGATATTCGCGCCCTTCACATAGTCGATATAGCCGCCGCCCTGATCGCCATACCTGATGCAGGAATCGTGGATGCCCGACATGATGTCCTTGAGCATCTGCTGGAGCTCGTCCTCCTTCCACGAACGGCGTTCGGAATTCTGGCTCATCTCGAGGCCCGAGACCGCGACGCCGCCCGCGTTCGAGGCCTTGCCCGGGGCGTAGAGGATCTTGGCGTGCTTGAAGGTGTGCACCCCGTCGAGATCGGTCGGCATGTTCGCGCCTTCGCTCACCGCGCGGCAGCCGTTCGCCACCAGCGTCTTCGCGTCCTCGCCGAGCAGCTCGTTCTGCGTCGCGCAGGGCAGCGCAACGTCGCAGGGCACGCCCCACGGGGTCTTGCCCGCATGGAAGGTCGCGCTGGGGAAGGCCTCGACATATTCTTCGATCCGGCCGCGGCGGTGGGTCTTGTGCTCCTTGACCCAGTTGATCTTCTCTTGGGTGATCCCGTCAGGGTCATGGATGAAGCCGCCGCTGTCCGACAGGGTCAGCACCTTGCCGCCGAGCTGGACGATCTTCTCCGCCGCGTGCGTGGCGACGTTGCCCGAGCCCGAGATCACCGCGGTCTTGCCGACGAGGTCCTCGTCCTTGGTCGCCAGCATGTTGGCGAGGAAATAGACCGCGCCGTATCCGGTCGCCTCGGTGCGGATCAGAGACCCGCCCCATTCCAGCCCCTTGCCGGTCAAAACGCCGGTGAAGTTGTTGGTGATGCGCTTGTACTGGCCGAACATGAAGCCGATTTCGCGCCCGCCCACGCCGATATCGCCCGCGGGCACATCGATGTCGGCGCCGATGTGGCGGTAGAGCTCGGTCATGAAGCTCTGGCAGAAGCGCATGATCTCGCGCACGCTCTTGCCCTTGGGATTGAAGTTGCTGCCGCCCTTGCCGCCGCCCATCGGCAGGCCGGTCAGTGCGTTCTTGAAGGTCTGCTCGAAGGCGAGGAACTTCAGGACCGACTCGGTCACGCTCGGGTGGAAGCGGATCCCGCCCTTGTAGGGGCCGATCGCGTTGTTGTTCTGGACGCGCCAGCCGCGCTGGACGCGGATGTTGCCGGCATCGTCTTCCCAGCACACCCGGAAGGACACCACGCGGTCGGGCTCGGCGATGCGGCGGAGGATCTGCTGGGAGTGATATTCCTCCTTGTCCTCCATGAATTCAAAGATGTCCTCGGCCACTTCCTGGACCGCCTGGACGAATTCGGGCTGGTGCGGATTGCGCTTCTTGACGCCCTCCATGAAGCCATTGAGGTCGACGTGATCGGTAACTGCCATGATGATTCCCCCCTGATCGTGACTATACGCGCCCCGTGTGCTCCTCGCTTGTCGATTTGCGGCATCACCATCTGCCGAAATCATGGCGCTTCCATGGCAGACCGTCAGGGGGGAGAGGCGCTCAGATCGCCGAGGAGAACTTGCGCGGGGCGGCGGCGCGGTAGGCGTCGAACAGCGCGGCGATTACGCGGGCGTAGGGCAGGCCGGCGGGCGCGATGGCAAGGTGGCGGCCGCGCAGGCTGGCCAGGCCCTCGTCGGTGAAGCGGGCAAGCCGGTCGGCGACCCCGGCAAGCAGGTCATCGGGCAGGACCGCCTCGCCCCGGCACAGCAGCGCCTCGATCACCGCACCGCGGCGCTGGTCCTCGGTCGAGCGGACAATGCCGTGCCCGGCCGACAGCCGCCCTGCCTCGCTCATCTGGCGATAGGTCGCGGTGTGCTTCTCGTTCTGGGCAAGGAGGCCGGGGAAGCCATGAATCGCGCTCGCGCCCATGCCGATCAGCACCTCGGAAGGGTCATCGGTGAAGCCCTGGAAATTGCGCCGCAGCCTGCCGGTCTGCGCCGCGCGCGCCATCGGATCGTGGGGGAGGGCGAAGTGATCGAAACCGATCGCCTGATAGCCGCCCGCGGTGAGGATGCGGTGCGCCTCGCTCGCCATGGTGAAGCGCGCCGCGGCGCCCGGCAGGTCGCCTTCGCGGATCATCGTCTGGCGCGGGACGAGGTGGGGGACATGGGCATAGCCGAACACCGCGATCCGGTCCGCGCCCAATTTGCGGGTCATCTCGAGGCTGTCCTCGAGATCGGCCTCGCTCTGGTGGGGGAGGCCGTACATGAGGTCGAAATTGAGCGAGGTGACCCCGCCCTTCCTCAGCCAGTCGGTGCTGCGGCAGATCATGGTGAGCGATTGCTCGCGCCCGATCGCTTTCTGGCAATGGGCGGCGAAGGTCTGCACGCCCATGCTCGCCCGGGTGATGCCGGTGGTGCCGAGCACCGCGCTCCATTCGGCGGTGAGGCTGCGCGGGTCGAGCTCGATCGACCATTCGGGGGCGGCGAGCGGAAGGTGGGCGTGGAGCGCCTCGACCAGGCCAAGAAACTCGCCGGTCAGGATCGCGTTGGGGCTGCCCCCGCCCAAGGCGATGCGCCGCACCCGCGCGCCTTGGGGGAGCAGGCTGCCGATGGTCGCGATTTCCTGATGCAGCGCGGCGAGATAGGCCTCGACCCGCGCGCGCTTGCCCGAGACCGCGGTGTTGCAGCCGCAGTAGAAGCAGATCTTCTCGCAGAAGGGGATGTGGAGATAGAGCGAGATGTCCCCGCTCGCCCCCGCGATGGCGCGCTCGATGACGCCGTGTTCCAGCGGGCCGAAGTCCGCCGCGGTCGGGTAGCTGGTGTAGCGCGGCACGGGGGTCGCGAGCAGCTCGGGAATGTATGTCCACATGAGGCGCTTAGAGCGTTCCCGCCGCACCCCGTCTTTGCGCGAGATCAAATAGTCCGTTTGGGAAGTTTTGTTTGGTCTCTCTCGCGGCAGGTGCCCGCGTGGCAGCCCTTGGGGTGACAGTCGCCCTTCTGCGCCGGCCCGCCGTCGTCCAGCGGGATCGTGATCGTGCCGCCGTTGCACAGGTGCATGGTGAGTGTCTTGCCCGGCTCGGCAGGCAGGGGGCCGACCATCACCGGCACCAGCGCCGCGAGCGCGAGGGGGAGGAGGTTCACGGGGCATCCTCCTCGTCGATCAGGATGCGGCTGGCCGCCCCTTCCATGTCGTCATATTGCCCCTCGCGCATCGACCACAGGAAGGCGGCAAGGCCGAGCAGGCCCATGCCGAGCGCGATGGGGATCAGGAAGGCAAGCCCGGTCATGTCGGCAGAGGCTCCTTGGCGGCTCCGGCCAGCCGCAGCGAGTTGGCAATCACCACCAGCGAGGACACCGACATGGCAATCGCGGCGACCAGCGGCGTCACCTGCCCGGTCAGCGCGAGCGGCACCGCGAGCGCGTTGTAGGCGATGGAAAAGCCGAAATTCTGCCGCACGATCCGCATCGTCGCCTTTGCCACCCTGACCGCCATCGCGACCGGCATCAGCGCCTCGCCGATGAACACCGCGTCGGCGGCCTGCTGGCTGGCGTCGGACGCAGTGCCGGGCGCGATCGAGGCGTGGGCAGCGGTGAGCGCGGGGCCGTCGTTGAGGCCGTCGCCGACCATCAGCGGGCGGTGCCCGGCGGTCTTGAGCGCCTCGAGCGCGGCGAGCTTGCCGCGGGGGTCGGCCTCCGCATCGGCGGGAATGCCGAGCGCGGCGGCGATGGCGGCGACGGGCCCGGCGCGGTCGCCCGAGAGGATGCGGGCGGGCAGGCCCTCGGCCGCGAGCGCGGCGAGGGCGGCGGCGGCATCGGGGCGCAGGGGATCGGCAAAGGGAATGACCTGCCGGATCTCGCTGATCCTGAGCGAGGTGGCGAGGGAGCCCTCGGCTTCGCCTTCGGGCTTCTCGAGCGCCACCGCCAGACCTTGCCAGCGACCCTGGAGGCCCGCACCGCTGACCTCGCTCACATCCTCCACCGCGGCCGGGGTCACGCCCTCGCGCAGCAGCGCGGCGGCAAGGCCGCGGCTCAGCGGGTGGCGGCTCGTCTGGGCGAGGGCGAGGGCGACGGCGCGGGCCTCGGCATCGAGCTTGCTCACGTCGGCGCGCGGGGTGCCGAGGGTCAGCGTGCCGGTCTTGTCCAGCACCGCCAGATCGCATTCGGCGAGGCGCTCGAGGGCGCTCCCGTCCTTCACCAGCAGGCCCCGCCGCATCAGCGCCCCGCTCGCCACGACCTGCGCGGCGGGGACCGCGAGGCCCATTGCGCAGGGGCAGGTGATGATGAGCACGGCAATCGCGATGGTCAGCGATGCGTGCCAGCCTGCCCCGGCGATCATCCACCCCGCAAAGGCGAGCAGCGCGAGCGCGTGCACCACCGGCGCATAGAGCCGAGAAGCGCGGTCGGCGATACGGACATAGGCCGAGCGCGATTGCCCGGCCTCGTCCATCAGGCGGGCGATTTCGGCAAGCGCGGTGTCTTCGGCTACATGGGTCAGGCGCATCCTGAAAGGGGCCGAGAGGTTGATCGCGCCCGCGTGGACGACCGATCCGGGCCCGACCCTTTCGGGCGCGCTCTCGCCGGTCAGCATGGCATTGTCGAGCGTGCTGCTGCCCTCCACGACTTCGCCGTCCGCCGCCAGCGCCTCTCCGGCCGCGACCAGCACCAGCATGCCGGGGGTGAGGTCTTCTGCCGCCACCCGGCGCGCGGTGCCGTCGGGGCCGATCACGCTGGCGCTTTTGCCCATGCGGCCGAGCAAGGCGCCGATCCCGGCCCGCGTGCGGGTGCGCATCTCGGCATCGAGGGCGCGTCCGGCGAGGAGGAAGAAGAGCAGCATCACGGCGCTGTCGAAGAAGGCGTGCGCCCCGCCGGTGACCGTCTCGTAGAGCGACATCGCCGTCGCGAGGATCACGCCGATCGAAATCGGCACGTCCATGTTGGTGCGCCGGTGCCGCAGCGCCATCCATGCGCTATCAAAGAAGGGCCGCCCGGCATAGGCGACGACCGGCAGGGCGATGGCGGCCGAGAGCCAGTGGAACAGCGCCCGCGTCGCCCCGTCCGCGCCCGACCAGACGCTGACCGAGAGCAGCATGATGTTCATCATCCCGAACCCCGCGACCCCGAGCGCGCGGGTCAGGCGCTTGCGTTCGGCATCGTCACTGGCGAGCGGGTTGTCGGCGACCGGCTGGGATTCGAACCCGAGCGAGAGCAGCGCCGCTGCCAGCGCCCCCTCGTCCAGCGCTGGATCATGGCTGATCGCGACCCGCTTCGCCGAGAGGTTCGCGCGGGCGGCGGCGATGCCGGGGGTCTTGGCGAGCTCGCGCTCGATCTTGCCGATGCAGCCGGCGCATTTCATGCCGGGCACAGTCAGCCGGGTTGTGGCGAGGGGGCGCTCGGCTGCGCCTTCGCGAAAGGCAAGGGGGAGAGCAGGCGCGTTCACCGGAGTTCGGCCTCCCCTGCCCAGGCTTCGTCCCCGGCGCGGATCGCGAGGCGTAACCGCCAGCGGCCCGGCGCGATGGTCTGGTTCGAGACCCAGCTGCCCTTGCCGAGCGGGGCAAACGTCAGCGGCGTATCGGCGCGCAGGCCCAGCGGATGTTCCGCCGTGCCGGTGATCTGCGCGCCTGCGGGGACGGCGAGGGTTTCGACCACCACGCGGCCATCATTGCGGCGATGCGGCACCGCCTGCCAGCCCAGCGCCTTCGAGGCGGCGGCCTGCTTGAGCCAGCCGTTGTAGTTCTGACTCGCGACATAGGAGTTGTC
Source organism: Erythrobacter sp. CCH5-A1 (assembly GCF_001557115.1). GTDB lineage: Bacteria > Pseudomonadota > Alphaproteobacteria > Sphingomonadales > Sphingomonadaceae > Erythrobacter. The sequence continues at coordinate 116,319 of NZ_LSKQ01000231.1, read as the reverse complement.
GACCACGGTGCCGTGGAAGCTCCCGACCGCGATGCTCGCCATCAGCAGGTTCACCGCGATGACGATGGCGAAGCCGCCAACGAAGATCGCGGCCATGTGCTTGCCGGTGAAGCGGGAAATCGGGCGAGCCATCAATTGTCCTCCGGCGACGTTGAGGTAGGTTGGGCAAAGGTGGTTTGCTGCGCATCGCTTTCGCGTTGTTCGTCGCGGCTGGTGAGGCGGAAGGTGAAGGGCAGGCCGTCATCGTCGCCCGCGGTCCCCGGGGGGAGCATCACATAGGCGCGCAGCACCTTCGTGGCGTTGGCATCGACGGAGACGGTCTGCGTCTTCGCGGCGTTCTCGAGGCTCACCGCATCGGTCCACATTACTGCACCGGCGGGCAGGCCTTCGAGCGCGAGCACCATCTCGCGCGGGCGGGCCTCCATGTTCCTGAGGCGCAGCGTGTAAGCGTTTCTGACCGATCCGTCCTTCATCAGCATGAAAGGCGGGTTGCGATCGGGCGCCACGGTGAGGTCGGTATGGGTGCGGGTGCCGAGCGCGAAGAGGAGCCCCGCGCCGATCGCGGCCCAGACGCCGAAATAGACGAACACGCGCGGCCGCAGCAGCGCCTTCCATGCGGGGCGCGCGGGGGCGCCGGCGCGTTCGGCGTCGCATTGTTCGAGGGTCGCGTAGTCGATCAGCCCGCGGGGCCGTCCGGTCTCCTTCATCACCCGGTCGCAGGCGTCGATGCACAGCCCGCAGGTGATGCAGCCGATCTGCTGGCCCTCGCGGATGTCGACCCCGGTCGGGCACACCGCGACGCACAGCTGGCAATCGATACAGTCGCCGTAGGCGCCGGGATTCTTCGCCGCCTTCTTGAGGCTGCCGCGCTGCTCGCCGCGCCAGTCCTTGTAGGTGACGATCAGGCTCTTCTCGTCGAGCATCGCGGTCTGGATGCGCGGCCAGGGGCACATGTAGATGCACACCTGCTCGCGCATGAACCCGCCGAGCCAGAAGGTGGTGCCGGTGAGCACCGCGACCGTGGCGTAGGCGATAGGGTCGGCCGTGCCAGTCCAGAAGTCGCGGGTGAGCGTCGGCGCGTCGGCGAAATACATGATCCACGCGCCGCCGGTCCAGAAGGCGATGGCGAGATAGACCGCCCACTTGGCGAGGCGCCGTGTGGTCTTGGCCGCGCCCCAGGGCGCCTTGTCGAGCCGCGCGCGGGCGTTGCGGTCGCCGTCGAAGAAGCGGTCGACGTGCTGGAAGAGGTCGGTCCACACGGTCTGGGGACAGGCATAGCCGCACCAGGCGCGGCCCACGGCGCTCGTCACCAGGAACAGGCCGATGCCCGCCATGATGAGCAGGCCTGCGACGAAGTAGAACTCGTGCGGCCAGATCTCGATATCGAACATGTAGAAGCGGCGGTTCGCCAGATCGACCAGCACCGCCTGATCGGGGGCGTATGGCCCGCGGTCCCACCTGATCCACGGCGTCGCATAGTAGATCGTGAGGGTGATCGCCATGATCGCCCACTTGAAGCGCCGGAAAGGCCCGTCGATCCGCTTGTTGTGGACGGTGCGCCCCGCCTCGTAGAGCGCGGTTCCCATGAAGCCCGCGCTCTCCTCGACCGTGGGCGCGGGAGCCTTGGCCCCCTCCGCCCCGAGCGCCCCGGCCCAGTCGCGCTTCGGCTTTTGCGCTTGGGGCGCGGGGCGATCCAACTCGTCGGCTTGCGCCATGACCGGTGTCCTACTTGGCGGCGACTTGCGGCGCATGCGGTGTGGGGACAGCGGGTGCGGGATCCTGCCCGCCGCCGCGCGAATGCACGTAGGCTGCAAGCATCTTGATCGTCATCGGATCGAGCCGCCCTTGCCACGCCGGCATCACGCCGTGGCGGGGGGCGAGGATCTGCTTGCCGACCGCCGTTGCGCTGCCGCCGTAAAGCCAGATCGCATCGTTCAGCGCCGGGCCGCCGACCGCAGGCAGCCCCTCGCCGCCCGCCCCGTGGCAGGCCGCGCAGTTGTCGGCGAACATCTGCGCGCCGACCGGGTTCGGCTTGCCCTTGCCGGAAAGCGACAGGACGTGACCGGCAAGCGCATTCACCTGCCCGGCATCGAAGCTGCCCTCGAACGCGGGCATGAAGTTGCTCCGCGTCTCGGCCGCCGCATCCCAGCGGATGCCGTGGTTGAGGGTGTATTCGATCTCGGTGAGGGTGCCGCCCCAGATCCAGTCGTCATCATTGAGGTTGGGGTAGCCCGGCGATCCCGCCGCGCCCGCGCCGTGGCACTGGACGCAATTGACCCTGAACGCCGCCGCCCCGCCGGACACGGCCGCCTGCATCAGCTGCGGATCATTGGGCAGAGCCTCGATCGGGGTCGCGGCGATCTTCGCCACCACCCCGGCGCGCGCGGCATCGGCGGCACGCATCTCGGCGGCGAGATCGCCCCGGCTCGACCAGCCCAATGTGCCCGCCGTCGCCCGGTCGAGCAGCGGCCAGGCCGGGTAGAGCACGACGTAGACAATCGCGAACAGGATCGTCGCGTAGAAGGTGTATAGCCACCAGCGGGGAAGGGGCGTGTTGAGCTCCTCGATCCCGTCCCATTCGTGGCCGACGAATTCGGTGCCGGTGGGCTCGTCGATGCGTTTAGTCATGGTCGTCATCCCTGAAAATCGAGTGCTTGGCATCTGCCACGAAGCGCCGCGCGCCCGGACGGAAGTGCCACAGGCACAGGGTCAGATAGAGCGCGCAGATCACCGCCAGGCCGTAGCTGTCCGCGAAGTGGCGCAAGGCGGTGTAGAGGCTCATCGGCCCGCCTCCGCCTTGGTGAGTTCTTCTTGCGCGGCGGCTGAGTTCACGTCGACCAGCGTGCCGAGCATCTGGAGGTAGGCGACCAGCGCATCCATCTCGGTCACGCGGCTCGGATCGCCGTCGAAGTCGCGGATCTGCGCCTTGGGGTAGCGCTTGGCGAGGTCGCCCGCATCGGCCTCGGGGTTGGCTTGCGCTTCCAGATCGGCCTCGGCGCGCGCGATGTCCTTGTCCGAATAGGGCACGCCCACCGCCCGGAGCGAGGCGAGGTTCGCGGCCGGATCGGCGACGTGGAGCTCGTTCTCGGCAAGGAAGGCGTAGCTCGGCATGATGCTCTCGGGCACCACCTCGCGCGGGGCTTTGAGGTGCTGGACATGCCAGGCATCCGAATAGCGCCCGCCGACCCGCGCCAGATCGGGCCCGGTGCGTTTCGAGCCCCACTGGAAGGGGTGGTCGTACATCGATTCCGCGGCGAGGCTGTAGTGGCCGTAGCGCTCGACCTCGTCCCTGAAGGGCCGGATCATCTGGCTGTGGCAGACGTAGCAGCCCTCGCGGATGTAGATGTCGCGGCCCGCCTGCTCGAGCGGGGTGTAGGGGCGCATCCCCTCGACCTTCTCGATCGTGTTGTCGATCCAGAAGAGGGGTGCGATCTCGACGATCCCGCCGATCGCCACCACGCCAAGGGTAAGCGCGGCGAGCAGGGTGACGTTGCGTTCGAGCTTCTTGTGGCCCTCGAAGGCGCCCGGTTGCGATGCGGTGTTGCTCATGGTGTCAGATTCCCTGTCCGAGCGGTCATTCGGCCGGTTCGGCGTTGGCGTTGGCGAATGCGGGGGCGGGGACAGGCAGCGGCCGATCGGCGGCCTGATCGTGTGCCGTCTCGCCCATCGGTGCTTCCTCGCGCAGCTTGCCCGCGATGGTCATGGCGATGTTGAAGGCCATGATGAGCGCGCCGGTGAGGTACATCAGGCCCCCCGCCATGCGCAGGACATACATCGGGTGGAGCGCCGCGACCGTGTCGACGAAGCTGTTCACGAGGTAACCGTCCGCGCCATATTCGCGCCACATCAGCCCCTGGGTGATCCCGGCCACCCACATGCTCGCGGCGTAGAAGACGATGCCGAGCGTCGCGAGCCAGAAGTGCCAGTTTATCATCCGCAGGCTGTAGAGCCGCTCGCGGTTCCACAGGCGCGGGGTGAGGTAGTAGATGCAGGCGAAGGTGATCATCCCGTTCCACCCCAGCGCGCCGGAGTGGACGTGGCCGATCGTCCAGTCGGTGTAGTGCGAGAGCGAGTTCACCGCCTTGATCGACAGCATCGGCCCTTCGAAGGTGCTCATCCCGTAGAAGGCGAGCGCGAGGACCATCATGCGGATGATCGGATCGGTGCGCACCTTGTCCCACGCGCCGTTCAGGGTCATCAGACCGTTGATCATCCCGCCCCAGCTGGGCATCCACAGCATCACCGAGAACACCATGCCCAGCGTCTGCGCCCAGTCGGGGAGCGCGGTGTAATGGAGGTGGTGCGGGCCTGCCCAGATGTAGAGGAAGATCAGCGACCAGAAGTGGATGATCGACAGGCGGTAGGAGTAAACCGGCCGCCCGGCCTGCTTGGGCACGAAGTAGTACATCATCGCCAGGAAGCCGGCGGTGAGGAAGAACCCCACGGCGTTGTGGCCATACCACCACTGGGTCAGCGCATCCTGCACGCCCGCAAAGGCGCTGTAGCTCTTGGCGCCGAGCAGGCTCACCGGCAGCGACAGGTTGTTGACGAGGTGCAGCATCGCCACGGTGATGATGAAGGCGAGGTAGAACCAGTTCGCCACATAGATGTGCGGCTCGCGCCGGTTCAGGATCGTCGCGACGAAGACCGCGAGATAGGCGACCCACACGATCGTCAGCCACAGGTCGACATACCACTCGGGCTCGGCATATTCCTTGCCCTGGCTGATGCCGAGCAGGTAGCCGGTCGCAGCGAGCACGATGAACAACTGGTAGCCCCAGAACACGAAGCGCGCGAGGCCCGGCAGCGCCAGCGTGGTGCGGCAGGTGCGCTGGACGACGTAGAAGCTTGTCGCGAGCAGCGCATTGCCGCCGAAGGCGAAGATCACCGCGCTGGTGTGCAGCGGACGCAGCCGGCCGAAGTTGAGGTAAGGCTCGATGTTGAGCTCGGGGAAAGCCATCTGCGCGGCGATGAACACGCCCGCGAGCAGCCCGGCGATGCCCCAGAACATCGTCGCGATCACGCCCCAGCGGATCGGGTCGTCGTCATAGCGCGATGGCCCCGGAGGCATCTTGAAAATCCCCTGCACGCGCGCCAGCGGATCGTAGCTGGTGGCCGTGGCAAGGATCAGGATCACCGTCACGAGGCCGACGATCCCCATGTGGATCGCGAACCCGCTATCGGGGGTGAGCGCGATGGCGGCGATACTGGCCATGAGGACGCACGCCCACACGCCCAGCCGCTTAACGACTGTTTCCATGTTGATTTATCCCTTCCGTCGGCAGGCCGTCTAACCCACCCCCGTGCCTCGTGTGTTTGACCGAAATCAAAAATGGTTCAGTTTTTGCCGCCGTCCTCCGGTTCGGGCCGGCGCCCGGCGATCCGCGCGAGCGCGGCGACATCGGTGAGCGCGACCTTCGACCGGCCCTCGGTCTCGACCAGCCCGGCCTCGCGCAGCTCGGTGAGCTGGCGGCTGACGGTCTCGATCGTGAGGCCCAATGAATCGCCGATGTCGCGGCGGCTCATCGGCAGCGCGAAGGCGCAGGTGCCGGCCGTGCAATCGGCCAGCCGCTCGGCCATCGAGACAAGGAAATCGGCGATCCGCGCCGCCGCGGACTTGTGCCCCATCTGCATCATCCGGGTGCGCGAGCGGTGCAGTGCCTGAAGCGAGCGGGTTAGCACCGATCGCAATACCACCGGATCGCCCTGCGCGTGGTCGAGAAAAGCGTCCGAGGGGAAGATCACCAGATCGCACGGGGTCAGCGCCACCAGCCGGAAATCGCCGTCCTTCTGGCGCAGCACCGAGACGAGATCGCCCGCGAAGTGGAAGGCGAGCACCTGTCCGCCGGGGGCTCCGGTCGCGACTGACGCAGGCCCGCGCGCGACCAGCTTGGCCGCGCCGCTCGCGAGCCACACCAGCCGGTCGGTCTCGGGATCGGGCGCCAGCTCCTGCCCGCGCGCCAGCTGCGCCGCCGCACCGAGCGCGCAGAGCGCATCGGCCACGCGGCCCTCGCCCGTTCCGTCCGGCAGCGCGGCGCGGAACTGGTCGAGCCCGATAGCGGGCGCCAGAGAGGTTGGGGGCAGAGGGCTGAGTGTCGCCATGATGGATGCCGCAATGGCCTTCCCGGGCGCAATGGTCTTTGATTCCGATCAATGAGGCGCGCGCAATCCTCGGGCTATCCGGCCCCCACAGGCAGCAACCATCCTGGGCCGCGGAGGGCGGCCACTGCTGCCAGTGAGGACAAGAAAATGAAGCGACTTCTGATGCTTGGCGGTGCCGTGCTGGCGCTCGCCGCGACGCCTGCCATGGCGCAGGACGGCGAAAGCGATCGTGCCGGCGACATCCAGTTCAAGGTGCTCGGCACTTACGTGGCGCCCGACGGGGCGATCACCGACATCAATGTCAACGTGCCGGGCCTGCCCGCGACCCTGCAGACCGAGGCCAACGACAATGTCACGCCGACCGTGGCGATCGAATGGTTCGTGACCGACAACATCTCGATCGAGACCATCGCCGGGATCACCCAGCACGATGTCGACACCGTCGCGGGGCTTCCGGCCGGGGCCGAACTGGTCTCGGACGCCAAGCTCATCCCGGCGACCTTGACCGCCAAGTACCACTTCGACCTCGGCGGCGTGAAGCCTTACGTTGGCGCAGGCCCCGCGCTGTTCCTGTGGGTGAGCGACGATCCGGGCGCTGCGACCCTGCCGCTGGGCGTGACCGAGACCAACCTCTCGAACGAACTGGGCCTTGCGCTGCAGGCGGGGATTGACGTGCCGCTGGGCGACAAGGGGTTCGGCCTCAGCCTCGATGTCAAGCGCTACTTCATCGACACCACCGCGCGCTGGTTCGTGGGCAACACGCTGGCGATCGAGACCGAGCACAAGCTCGATCCGTGGCTGGTCAGCGCAGGCGTGAGCTACCGCTTCTGACCGCATTGGCATGGCACGTGACCCCGCTGGCCGGATGCGGCCGGCGGGGCATGTGCGAGCGTCTAACCGATAACCAGATTGGCAATGGTTCACGTGAAACATTGCGCATTAGGTTATCTTCGCTGAACCGGCGGATCACCGGAACCCTCTTGCCTCAAGGCACCGTGCTGGTAGCCAAGAAGAGAACAAGGGAGAGTCGAGATGATCCACGCCGTAGCGCGGCCCGAGGCCGGCGCGCCTACGCATTGCACGCCCGAGCAGTATGCGGCGATGTACCGCGCTTCGGTGGAGACGCCCGATGCCTTCTGGCTGGAGCAGGCGGGGCGGCTCGAATGGGCCAAGGCGCCGACGGTGGGCGGGGACTGGGCCTATGATCCGGTCGCGATCAAGTGGTTCGAGGATGGCGCATTGAACCTGTGCCACAATGCGGTCGACCGGCATCTGCCGCAGCACGCCGACCGCACCGCGCTGATTTTCGAGCCCGACGATCCGGCAAGCCCCTCGCGCGGCCTCACCTATGGCGAGCTCCATGCCGAGGTGGTGCGCATGGCTAATGCGCTGAAAAAGCTGGGAGTGACGCGCGGCGAGCGGGTAACGATCTACATGCCGATGATCCTCGAGGGGGTGGTTGCGATGCTCGCCTGCGCGCGGCTGGGCGCGGTGCATTCGGTGGTGTTCGGCGGCTTCTCGCCCGAGGCGCTCGCGGGCCGGATCGAGGACTGCGGCAGCCGCTTCGTCATCACCGCCGACGAGGGCCTGCGCGGTGGCAAGCGCGTGCCGCTGAAGGCCAATGTCGACGCGGCCCTGAACCTCGCCGCTCATGCAACCCACGTCGCGGGCGTGCTGGTGATCCCGCACACCGGCGGCACAATCGATATGGTGGAGGGCCGCGACCACTGGTTCGCCGCCCTTGCCAGCGACGATGAGTGCCCCTGCGAAGTGATGAACGCCGAAGACCCGCTGTTCATCCTCTACACGAGCGGTTCGACCGGAAAGCCCAAGGGCGTGCTCCACACCACCGGCGGCTACGGAGTGTGGACCGCGACGACCTTCCACTACATTTTCGACTACCAGCCGGGCGAGGTGGTCTGGTGCACCGCCGATATCGGCTGGGTGACGGGGCACTCCTACATCGTCTACGGCCCGCTGATGAACGCTGCGACCGCGGTGGTGTTCGAGGGCGTGCCCAACTACCCCGATCACGGGCGCTTCTGGGACGTGGTCGACAAGCACGGCGTCAACATCATCTACACCGCCCCGACCGCGATCCGCGCGCTGATGCGCGAGGGCGACCACCACGTCACCAGCCGCTCGCGCGCCTCGCTGCGGCTGCTCGGCTCGGTTGGCGAACCCATCAATCCCGAGGCGTGGCGCTGGTATTTCGACGTCGTGGGCGAGGGTCGCTGCCCCGTCATCGACACCTGGTGGCAGACCGAGACCGGCGGCTGCATGATCACCACGCTGCCCGGCGCGCACGACATGAAGCCGGGGAGCGCGGGGCTCCCCTTCTTCGGCATCCGCCCGCAGCTGGTCGATAACGAGGGCGGGGTGCTCGAGGGCGCCAATGAGGGCAACCTGTGCATCACCCACAGCTGGCCCGGCCAGGCGCGCACCGTCTATGGCGACCATGATCGCTTCGTGCAGACCTATTTCAGCACCTATGCCGGCAAATACTTCACCGGCGACGGCTGCAAGCGCGACGCGGATGGCTACTACTGGATCACTGGCCGGGTCGACGATGTCATCAACGTCTCGGGTCACCGCATGGGCACGGCGGAAGTCGAGAGCGCGCTGGTGCTCCACCCCAAGGTCGCCGAGGCCGCGGTGGTCGGCTATCCTCACGACATCAAGGGGCAGGGCATCTATTGCTATGTCACCCTGAACGTCGGCGAGGAGGGCACCGACGCGCTGCTCGCGGAGCTGAAACAGCATGTCCGCAAGGAAATCGGCCCGATCGCAACGCCCGATGTGATCCACTTCACCGATGGCCTGCCCAAGACCCGCTCGGGCAAGATCATGCGCCGCATTCTGCGCAAGATCGCCGAGAATGACTTTGGATCATTGGGCGACACCTCGACCCTCGCTGATCCCTCGCTGGTCGAGCGGCTGATCGAAGGCAGGCAGAACCGCTAATCGTCGATATTGCGGCGGAAGGTTTCCGGGAGGAACATCAGCCCCACGACAACGGTGAGCGCGCAGACCCCGATGGGGTACCACAGCCCGTAGTAGATATCCCCCGTCGCCGCGACCATCGCGAAGGCGGTGGTCGGCAGGAAGCCGCCGAACCAGCCATTGCCGATGTGGTAGGGCAGGCTCATCGCGGTGTAGCGGATGCGGGTCGGGAACAGCTCCACCAGCAGCGCGGCGATGGGGCCGTAGACCATCGTCACCAGCAGCACGAGGTAGGTCAGCACTGCGACCACCAGCGGCGTGTTCATCGCCTCGGGGTCCGCCTTGGCAGGGTAGCCGGCAGCGGCGAGCGCGGCCTTCACTTCCTTCTGGAAGGCCTCGATCGCGGCCTTGCGCTCCTCGCCTGTGACCTTGGCCGGGTCCGGCGCGGTGAAGGTCTGGCTGCCCACCTTGACCTGCGCGATGGCGCCCGCCTTGGCGCTCACATTGCTGTAGCTCACCGCGCTCTTGGCGAGGAAGGACTTGGCGATGTCACAGCTTTTGGCGTCGAACTTGTTCTTGCCGATGGGGTCGAACTGGACCGAGCATTCACCGTTGTTGACGATCACGCTCACCGGGGCGGCGGCCTGCGCCCGGGCGAGCGCGGGGTTGGCGGCCTCGGCGAGCAGGTGGAAGGCGGGGAAATAGGTCACCGCCGCCAGCGCGCAGCCGGCAAGGATGATCTTCTTGCGCCCGATCCTGTCCGACAGCCAGCCGAAGACAACGAAGAACGGCGTGCCGATGGCCAGCGCCACCGCGATCAGGATGTTGGTGGTTGCCCCGTCGACCAGCAGCATCTTCTCGAGGAAAAACAGCGCGTAGAACTGGCCAGTGTACCACACCACCGCCTGCCCCGCGACCGCGCCGAGCAGCGCGATCAGCGCCCAGCGGGCATTCTTCCAGGTGCCGAAGGCTTCCGAGATCGGTGCCTTGGAATTGGTGCCTTCCTCCTTCATCTTCTGGAAGACCGGGCTTTCCTGAAGCTGCAGGCGGATCCACATCGAGACGCCCAGCAGGATCGCCGAAACGAGGAAGGGCACGCGCCAGCCCCACTCCTTGAAGGCATCCTCGCCGATCACCGTGCGGGTGCCGATCACCACCAGCAGCGCGGCGAACAGGCCCAGCGTGGCGGTGGTCTGGATGAAGCTGGTGTAGAGCCCGCGCTTGTTGTTGGGCGCGTGCTCGGCGACGTAGGTCGCAGCGCCCCCGTATTCGCCGCCCAGCGCCAGGCCCTGCATCAGCCGCAGCAGCACCAGCATGATCGGCGCCGCGACGCCGATGCCGGCGTAGGAGGGCAGCACGCCGACGGTAAAGGTCGATGCGCCCATCAGGCCCATCGTCACGAGGAAGGTGTATTTGCGCCCCACCAGATCGCCCAGCCGCCCGAACACCAGTGCGCCGAAGGGCCGGACCGCGAAACCGGCCGCGAAGGCCGCCAGTGCGAAGATGAAGCCGGTGGTCTCGTTCACCCCTGAAAAGAACTGGGCCGAGATGATCGTGGCCAGCAGGCCGTAGAGATAGAAATCGTACCACTCGAACACCGTCCCCAGCGACGAGGCGAGGATGACGCGCTTTTCGGTCGCGCTCGCCTCGTGATGCTTGGGCAGTGCACCTGCGGCTGCTTCTGTCATGGTCCCCCGTCTCCCTTTGTAGCGCTACCATGCCGTTCCGGCCGGTGAAGGCAAGGGAGCGCGCCCAGCGGGTTGGGGATGGCGCAGGCTATTCGCTGGCGGACGCGAAGGTGAAGCGCAGGTCCGGCGTCTCGATCACCAGCTGGCGGCTGTCGAGCGTGGTGATGTAGCGCTGCGCGTCGGACAGGCGGCCAAGCTCGTCGCCGAAGCTGGGCTCGGGGCAGAGCATCTTCGTACTTGCCACCGGGCCGATGCTGATGCTTCCCGCGCCATTGGCCGGCTGGCCGGCCGTCCAGCTCGAACGGCCGCGGTTGCAATCGAGCCGCAGCTGCATCTCGCCCCCGTCCGCAAAGGCGACCGTGTGGCGCGCCTGCAGTGCCGGAGTGAGCGTGGTGGTGCTGCCCGAGGTGTCGATCGCGACAAGCCGCCATTCGGTCCCGGCGAGCGGGTGGGCATCGGGGATGGTCGCGCATCCGGCAAGCGCAAGGCCAGCGGCAAGCACGGCGGCGACGGCAGTGGGGTGGATGGTCATTGCGGCGCCTCTTTCGTCTTCATGCACATCACATCGGCTTTTCGCGCTTCTTCATCGCACTGTCGATCAAATCCCAGTCGATGCCGAATGGCCCGACTGCGCTGCTCTGGGGCGGCAGCAGCAATTCGTCGCTTTGGCCTCCGATTATATGGTCCGGGGGCATCACGATGCGTTGCCAATCGGTGCCGTCGGCTTTCAGCATCGGCAGCTTGGAGGTGAACCACAGCATGTGCTCCCATGTGCGGTTCTGTGATCGCCAGCGCCCGTTGCTTTCCACTTCGGCCTTTGTTTCCTGCCTGATGTATTCGAAGAAGACAAAACCGAACAGGAGATAACGGGGGCGTAGCAAGAGTTCGACGGTCGTATGATCCAGGTGGCCCATCCGTACACCCAGGGCGAGTTGGTTGAGCGCGTTGAAGAACTGATCGACAGAGTATTCAAGCGTGTTCCCGGTCGGACGCGAACCGAGCCAGCCGCTTTTTTGCTTGCGGATCTTCATGCAGGCAACCGGAATGGGTGCGCGGCTCTGGATGCCGAATTGCTTGCGGCACAGCGAGGTCAATTCCCGGACGTCGTCGTACACCTTCGTGAGATGCGTTCCGTAAAGCTGTTCGCGGATCGCATCGAGCGACGTTTTGGTGCGATCTGCCTTGCCCTGTTCATAGCGGGTGAGCAGTACGCCCGTACTCGCCAGAAAGGCGGTCACGATCGCAGCCAGCGGCACAATCGCGTCCTGAGGTATCTCGTCCTGCTGCCCTGCGACGGACTGCTGCAGCTTCACGATGGTTGCGGCAACACCTAGCAGGAACAGGGCAAGCAAGCCTATCGCCCGCCAGAACCGCACCGCATGGCGCATATATGGCTCGGTCAAGCCGAAGAAGCGATAGATGGCGCGCCGCGCAAAGAGGCCATCGGCGAGGTACCAGCTGAAAAGCAGATGGATGAGCCCGAGGTTCACCCATCCCCATGGCGTTATCAGCTCCAGACCGATCAGGCCGAGACCAAAAAAAACGGCGCCCGATAAGGCGCCGTTCGCAATTATCAATATGATGGCCCCAATCGGCGAAACCGAAGGCTTCAAGGTTTAAGCCTTGCTGGCCTTACCCATGATGCCTTCTTTGTCTTCAAGCGCGGTCATGGCTTTACTCCGGCGGAGGGGGAGCCTCCTGTGACCGCTATATGCCACAGGAGGTTTAAATTTTCAAGAACCCCGCGATCAGCTCTCGCGGGTGCCCGACAGCGGCATCGCGCCGAACGCGCCGGCGTTGACCGAGCCGGTCAGCGTGTCGCCGTCGATGGTCGCTTCGCAATCGAGCGTCATCGGCATGGGGACAACCATGTTCATCTTCCACTTGATGGTGTTGCCCTCGATCGTGCCGCCGGCGATGTCCATCGAGCCGAGGCTGCCGACGAGCGAGCCCGAGAAGGTGTCGCCATCGGGCACGACGGTGAGGGTGCCGGACTGGTCGCCCATCGGGCTCTTGACGGTGGTCTTGTAGGTACCTGCAACGGACATGATCCATCTCCTCCTAAAGGTCCGGACCATCGGTGACCCGGCTCAACTGGCGTGGCTATTTACACGAGTGTCAGCGCGCTTCAACCGCAATCGGGCCGAAGCGCGCCGGTGTCTTTCCGCTTATTCCCCTTCAGCCTCGCGCTGCTCGATCGGCAGGCCGAGCGGTTCGAGCTGCGCGCGGACCTTGGCCGCATCGCCGACCACGACCCACACGAACTTCTCAGGGTTGATCGCCGCGCGCGCGGCGGCATCGAGGCTGGCCGTGGTCTGCGTCCGGTAGATCCCTGCGAGCTTTTCCTGATAGTCGTCGGGGCGGCCGAAGAGCGCGTTGGTCTGGAGCGCGCCCAGCACCGCCAGCGAGGTTTCGAACGAGCCGGGAAGCGCGCCGATATCGGCCGAGGTGCTGCGCGCGAGCTCGGCGTCGGTCACGCCCTTCTCGGTCAGGAACTCCTTGGTCTCGCGGATCATTTCGGCCAGCGAATCGCCGGTGCGGTCGGCCTGCACCCCGCCCGAGACGCCGTAGACCACCGCCTTTTCGCGCGGCTGCGGGCCGCCGAACACGCCGTAGCTCCAGCCCTTGGTCTCGCGCAGGTTCATGTTGAGCCGCGCGAGGAAGGTGCCGCCCAGCGCGTTGTTGGCGCTGCTGAAGTTGACGAAGGCGGCATCGCCCGGGTTTAGCGGGGTGATCTGCGCGCCGAGGATCACGCTCTGCGGCGAATTGGGCCGGTTGACGAGGATGATACGGCTGCTCTCGCCCACGCGGTTGGCCGCGAAGTTCTTGGTGCCCTTGACGGCCGCCGGCGCCTTCCAGTCGCCGAAGGCTGCGTTGAGTGCGGTGACGACTTCCGCCAGCGGCTTGTCCGAAATGACGAAGACCTCGCCATTGTCGGGGCGGATCCAGCTGTCCTTGAAGGCGATAAGATCATCGCGGGTTATGCCGGAGATGCTGGCGATGGTCGGCACCCGGCCATAGGGGCTTTCGGCCCCGAACAGCTCGGGCGTGATGGTGCGCTGGGCGATGCCCTGGGGCGACTTCATCTGCTGGCGCAGGCCGGTGAGGCTCTGGTTGCGCACACGTTCGAGATCGGCCGGGTTGAAGGCAGGCTCCCGCATGATCTGGCGCATCAGTTCAAGGCTCGGCGCGAGATTGGCGGTCAGCGCGGAGAGCGTGAAGGTCGAACGGTCATCGCCCCCGCCGACCGAGACATTGGCGCCCAGCCGCTCGCCCGCCTCGGCGATCTGTTGGGCGCTCAGCTTGGCGGTGCCTTCGTCGAACAGCGCCATGGTGAGGTTTTCAAGGCCGCGCTTGCCGGCCGGATCGGCGGCATCGCCGGCGTTGAAGCTCATCGCCACATAGGTCGCCGGCACCGCGGTGCGGCGGGCATAGGTGACCTTCATGCCGTTCTTGAGCGTCGCGCGCTCGACGGTCGGGAAATCGAGCTCGGCGACCGAGGTGACCGGCGGCTTGGGCCGTTCGACCGAGACGGTGATGGTCTCCGCCGAACGGTCGCGGGCCGAGGCGTTCTCGCCCGCTGCCGCGACCGAGGCGGCCCGCATCGCGCGGGCCAGGTTCGAGTACCACGGTCAGCGCCGGGCGGGTCATCCAGCGGCCCATCGCCGCCTTGACGTCAGCCGGTGTGATCGCGGCGAGACTTGCCAGTTCGGTCTTGTAGAAGGCGGGATCGCCCGCCAGCACGCGGCCTTCGGCGAGGCTCTGGGCCTTGCCGGAGAAGCCGCCGACCTGTTCGAGCCCGCGGATCGTGCGCGCCATGCTGCTGGTCACCGCGCGGCGCACTTCGTCCTCGGTCGGGCCTTCGGCGATCAGGCGGCTGACCACCGCTTCCATGCGCGCTTCGAGCGCGGCGACGTCCACGCCGGGCTTGGCGGTCGCTTCGACTTCGAGGATGCCGATGCGCTGGAAGGTGCCGTTGCTGGCCGAGACGTTCACCGCCAGCTGCTCATCGCGCACCAGCACGTTGTCGAGCCGGCTCGAGGCCAGCCCGCCGAGGATCGCGGCGCCGACGTCGAGCGCGATGCGGTCCTTGCCGGTGATCCCCTCGACCGCCCAGTAGCGGGTGACGCTGGTGGCGGCGACCTGGTCCTTCATGTTGAGGCGCACGGGCGCGGCAAGGGTGGGCACGTCGGCGGCGGCAGGCGTGTTGACGGGGCCGCGCGGGATGGCACCGAAATACTTCTCGACCAGCGGCCTCGCCTCGGCAGCCGAGATGTCGCCCGCGATCACCAGCGTTGCGTTGTTGGGGCCGTACTTGCTGCGGAACCAGTTCTTCACATCCTCCATCGAGGCCGAATCGAGGTCCGCCATCGAACCGATCGCCTCGTGCTGGTAGGGGTGGCCATCGGGGAAGAGGGTCTTGAGCACCTCGTAGTAAACGAGGCCGCCGGGCTGGTTGTCGCCCTCGCGCTTCTCGTTCTGCACCACGCCGCGCTGGTTATCGAGCTTGCCCTGCGTGATCGCGCCGAGCAGGTAGCCCATGCGGTCGCTCTCGAGCCACAGCGCACGCTCCAGAGCGGGGCGGGGAACGGTCTGGAAGTAGTTGGTGCGGTCGAACCAGGTGGTCCCGTTCTCGTCGGTCGCGCCGATTTCGGCGAGGTACTGGAAGTAATCCTCGGGCGCGTTTTCCGAACCGTTGAACATCAGGTGTTCGAACAGGTGGGCAAAGCCGGTCTTGCCCTTGGGCTCGTCCTTCGAGCCGACATTGTACCACACCGTCACGTTGACGATCGGCGCCTTGCGGTCCTCGTGCACCAGCACGGTGAGGCCGTTTTCGAGCTGGAACTGCTCGTAGGGGATGGCAACCTGCTTCACCAGCGAGGGCAGGTCGGCGACCGGCTGCGGGCCTGCAGGAGCGGCGGCCGGTGCCGCTGCACTCGCCGCAGCAGGGGCCGCGCTTTCGGCGAGCACGGGCGAAAACGGCACGGCAAGCGCAAGCGCGAGCGCCGAGAGGCTGGCGGTGGCAAAACGGTGGGTCATGGACGAAGGCTCCGGTAGGCGTGACGAGGGATAAGGCAGGGGCGCAAGGTCATCGCGCATTGGTGACGGTCTTGATGGTGTGGCGCCGGGTGCTGGCTGTCGCCAGCAGATCATCGCGCCAGAAGTGGACCGGCTTCAGCCGGTGTTCGACGAACAGCTTCATCTGGTCGGTGTAATGCGGGCTTTGCGGCCGCGTCGATGCCGCCCCGAAGGGCTGCACCGAGCGCGAGCTAACCTTCTGACCCGGCTGCCATTCCACCCACATGATGAAGCTGTCGCCGTGCTTGAGGGAGAGCCGCCCGTCGTCCGCCACATCCCAGGTGGTCGCCGCGCGCAGGGTGTCCGAGCCGCCGTCGACGGGCAGGTCGACCTTGCCTTGCCGCAGCCGCACCAGATCGCCCAGCGGCGGGTCAAGCCGGCCGAAGTGTTTCGTCAGGTGATCGGCCGCCGCCTTGAGCTTTTCGGCCACGTCGGGGAAGGGCTTGTTGTTGTAATCGGCCGCCATGAAGTCGCGGATGATCAGCATCGCGATGGCATCGGCGGCGCCCTTGCCGTCCGAGGTCAAATCCCACGACAGCAGCAGGTCACGCGCCTTGGCGAGCTCGCCCTCGGCGGGCATCGCCTCGAGCGCTTCGAACAGGCGGGCGACATAGCCGTCCTGCTCGTAGCCGGTGTCATACTTGATGCGCTCCAGCGTCGCGCGGTCGAGCACGCCCGCCTCGCTCAGCAGCTTGTAGGCGCGGCGCGAGCGGTTGGTCTGCTTCAGCTCGATGCCCAGCAGCGGCGAGAAGGCCTCGGGATCGAGATCGCTCCCGTCGCCAGCGGCCGTGAAGGGCGTGTTGTTCGAATTGTAGACCCACCCGCTCGCCGGGTTGACGACCTTCGGAATGGCGCTGAACGGCACCGCGCCCTGCCAGATCAGGTCCGAGCGGTTGCCGGGCAGAATGCTGCGCCAGTCCGCTTTCACATTTGCGGGCCGGTTGGGGATCGCGGCGTTGTAGAAATAGCCGATCGTTCCCGTCTCGTCGGCATAGATGAAGTTGGTCGAGGGGATCGCGAGACGCGACAGCTGGCCTTCCCACTCGGCGAAGGTCTTGGCCTTGTTGAGGCGGTAATAGGCATCGAGCTGCTGCAACTGTCCGATCCCGCCATAGCGCACCGCGAAGGCGCCCTTGGCGTTGCGGATCACCGGGCCGTGGACCGAGCGCAGCACTTCCTTGCGGATCGGCAGCACGACGGGGCCCATCCTGACCGGCAGGGTCACCCATTCGCTCTCCAGATCGCGCCACTGGCCATCGAGCTTGTAGCGCGTGCCGCCCTCGTCGAGTTCGAGCTGGTAGACGTCGATCATGTCGGGGGTGTTGACCGTGTTGGTCCACCCCAGATGCTCGTTGTGCCCGAGGAAGGGGAAGGGCGATCCGGGGAAATTCGCCCCGGCAAAGTGCCAGCCCTCGCCGCTTTCGACGACGAGTTCGTACCACGCCACGCCGCCGCGCAGGGGCTGGTGCGAGTTGGAGATCAGTGTCGTGGTGCCGCCGCCCTTCCCGGGCGCGACCGCGAAGGCGTTGGAGCCGAGGTGCTCGGCATCTTCGCCGAGCGGCAGGACCAGGCTGCGCGCCTGCTTGGGCGCGGCCGCGGGTGCGGGCGCTGCGGCATCCAGCGGAGGGCGGGGGAAGCCGGGGATGTCGGGGCCATGCTCGCGGCGCAGGTCCTCGCCCGCCACCAGCGGGCCGATCACGCCGTCGAGCCCGAAGAAGAACGGCTGGCGCAGCGCGAAGCCCGCCGCCACGTCGATCCCGGCGATGGGGAAGAGATTGGCGAGCTTGATCTCTTCGGCATGCTCCACGGCATATTGGTTGAGGCCCGCCGCATAGGCCTCGAACAACGCGCGGGTATCTGCGGGGAGCTTGGGATACTCCCGCTCCGCCGTGCCGCGCGCGTCGATCAGGTGGTAGACGTAATCCACCTGCGCGCCCTCCTCGCCCGCGATCGCGCCGTAGCGACCGCGGCTCATGGCGACCACGTCCTGCAGCGTGAAGAAATCATCCTCGGCATGGGCGATGGCGACGCCGTATGCGGTGTCGGCATCGGTCTTGCCGGTGATGTGGGGCACGCCCCATTCGTCGCGGATGATCTCGGCCGAGTAGGTGCGCCCCGAAGCCGGAGGCGCCGCGCTCGCCATCATCACCGGCTCCCACGTGGCCAGCACCGCGAAGGCGAGCACGAACAGAACCAGCAGCGCAAAGCCGCCGCGCTTCACCCAGGTCATGACGGATTTCTCTCCCAAATCGCGCATGTCTTCCATCGCTTGGGCAAGGGCATCGGTCAAGCAGCGACACGCCCTCTTGCCTTGCGGACGGAATGAACCCACCTATCCGAGTAATACACCTCCCGCGCGGCTTTTTGTGGGCGGGGGCTTGTGTTGCCATTGTGCAACACTATCTGCTGGCGGTACATTTGGAGGGTTTGGACCACCATGAATCTCGAGAAATTCACCGACCGCGCGAAGGGCTTTCTGCAAGCCGCGCAGACCGTCGCGATCCGCCTCAACCACCAGCGCATCACCCCGCTGCACATCGCCAAGGCCTTGCTCGAAGACAGCGAGGGCATGGCCGCCGGGCTGATCCAGCGCGCGGGCGGGCAGGCGCCGCTGGCGGCGACTGCGGTGGATGCGGGGCTTTCCAAGATCCCGGCGGTGACGGGCGGCGGCGCGCAGGCGACGCCGGGGCTCGACAATGACGCGGTGCGCCTGCTCGACAGCGCCGAACAGCTCGCCGACAAGGCCGGGGACAGCTACGTCACGGTCGAGCGGATGCTGACCGCGCTGGCGCTCGCGCCGGGCGCGGCGGGCGAGGCGCTGAAGGCGGCGGGCGTCACCCCGCAGGCACTCAACACCGCCATCGAACAGCTGCGCGGCGGGAAGAAGGCCGACAGCGCCGGGGCGGAGAACACCTATGACGCGATGCAGAAATTCGCCCGCGACCTCACCAAGGCCGCGCGTGACGGCAAGCTCGACCCCGTCATCGGCCGCGACGAGGAAATCCGCCGCACCATCCAGATCCTCGCGCGGCGCACCAAGAACAACCCCGCGCTGATCGGCGAGCCCGGCACCGGCAAGACCGCGATTGCCGAGGGCCTCGCGCTGCGCATCGCCAATGGCGACGTGCCCGACAGCCTCAAGGGCCGCACCCTCATGAGCCTCGACATGGGCGCGCTCATCGCGGGCGCGAAGTATCGCGGCGAATTCGAGGAACGGCTCAAGTCCGTGCTCGACGAGGTCAAGCACGCTGAGGGCCAGATCATCCTGTTCATCGACGAGATGCACACGCTGATCGGTGCGGGCGCGAGCGAGGGGTCGATGGATGCATCGAACCTCTTGAAGCCCGCCCTGTCGCGCGGCGAATTGCACTGCATCGGCGCGACCACGCTCGACGAATATCAAAAATACGTCGAGAAGGACCCCGCGCTCCAGCGGCGTTTCCAACCGGTGTTCATCGCCGAACCGAGCGTCGAGGACACGATCTCAATCCTGCGCGGCATCAAGGACAAGTACGAGCTGCACCACGGCGTGCGCATCACCGACGGCGCGATTGTCGCCGCGGCGAAGCTGTCCGACCGCTACATCCAGAACCGCTTCCTCCCCGACAAGGCGATCGACCTGATGGACGAGGCGGCGAGCCGCATCCGCATGGAGGTGGAGAGCAAGCCCGAGGAGATCGAGGCGCTCGACCGGCGGATCATCCAGCTGAAGATCGAGGAAAGCGCGCTCAGCAAGGAGACCGACGCCAATTCGAAGGACCGCCTCGTTGCCTTGCGCGAGGAGCTCGCGAACCTCGAGCAGCAGTCGGCCGAACTCACCACCCGCTGGCAGAACGAGCGCGACAAGATCGAGGCGGAAGGCAAGATCAAGGAACAGCTCGATGCCGCGCGGGCGCAGCTCGAACAGGCGCAGCGCGAGGGCGATCTCGCCAAGGCGGGGGAGCTGTCCTACGGCACCATTCCCGCGCTCGAAAAGCAGCTTGCCGAAGCGCAAGGCCAGGCCGCCAACGCGATGCTGCGCGAGGAGGTGACCGAGGAGGATATCGCCGGGGTCGTCAGCCGCTGGACCGGGGTTCCGGTCGACAAGATGATGGCGGGCGAGCGCGAGAAGCTGCTGGCGATGGAGAGCATCCTCGGCAAGCGCGTGATCGGGCAATCGCAGGCGATCGAGGCCGTGTCCAAGGCGGTGCGCCGCGCGCGTGCCGGTTTGCAGGACCCGGGGCGGCCGCTCGGCAGTTTCCTGTTCCTCGGCCCCACGGGCGTCGGCAAGACCGAGCTTACCAAGGCGCTCGCGGGTTTCCTGTTCGACGACGACAGCGCGATGGTGCGCATCGACATGAGCGAATTCATGGAGAAGCACGCCGTCGCCCGCCTGATCGGCGCGCCTCCGGGCTATGTCGGCTACGAGGAGGGCGGGGTGCTGACCGAGGCCGTGCGTCGCCGCCCCTATCAAGTGGTGCTGTTCGACGAGGTCGAGAAGGCGCATTCCGACGTCTTCAATGTGCTGCTCCAGGTGCTCGATGACGGGCGCCTGACCGACGGGCAGGGCCGGGTGGTGGACTTTGCCAACACGCTCATCATCCTCACCAGCAACCTCGGCAGCCAGTATCTCGCCAACCTGCCCGACGGCGCCGAGACCGCCAGCGTGGAGAAGGACGTCATGGACGTGGTGCGCGGGCATTTCCGGCCGGAGTTCCTGAACCGTCTCGACGAGATCATCCTGTTCCACCGGCTGGGGCAGGAACACATGGCGCCGATCGTCGATATCCAGGTCAAGCGCGTCCAGAAGCTGCTGGCCGATCGCAAGATCACCATCGACCTCACCGATGCCGCGCTGCGCTGGCTCGGGCGGGTCGGTTATGATCCGGTCTACGGCGCGCGGCCGCTGAAGCGAGCCGTGCAGCGCTATCTGCAGGACCCGCTCGCCGAGATGCTGCTCGCAGGGCGGCTGCCCGATGGCAGCACCTTGAAGATCGACGAGGGCGACGGGGCGCTGACCATGGCGGTCGCCTGACCGTCGCCGCCTCCCCGTCGACCCTGCTTCGCGGGCATCGCGCCCGAACAAAAAAAGGCCCCGGTTTCCCGGGGCCTTTTCGTTGTCGTTTCCGATCGGATCAGAACTTCTTCGACACGCTCGCCGAGAAGGTGCGGCCGAAGGCATCGTTGATCGAGGCCGGGATGCAGAAGCCGAAGTAGGCCTGGCAGCGGCGATCGAACGCGTTGTTGACCACGAAGTTGATGCGGAAGTTGTTGTTGGTCTCGAAGTACAGGTTGAAGTCGACCGTCACGTAATCTTCGAGCTGGTCGAATTCACGCGTGTCCGGAGTACGGCCAACGCGCGAGAACAGGCCTTCGCCGGTGTAGTTGATCACCGAGCCGAAGCCCCAGTTCTTGTCGAGGTAGTTGGCAGCCAGCTGGCCGACGAACTGCTCGTCACCGATCGTGCCGTGCGTGGGCTGCGGGCCGACGCCGGTGATGTCGACCACGCGGAACAGCGTGACGTTGAGGTCACCGCGCAGCTGCAGCGTGCCGGGCACACCGATGGCGTCAAGCTTGGTGGCATAGAGCGCCGAAGCGACGATGCCTTCGTACTTGATCGACTGGCCGTTGACGAAGCCGGTGGTCACGCCCGGGTTGGTCGGGTTGCTGACGACTTCGCCGTTGGCTTCACGACGGATCAGCGAGCAGAACTGGTTGCCGTTCGCCGGGTCGGCGGTGTTGAACACCGGGTTGTCGAAGCATGCCGAGTTGATCTGCGCCGAGGTCAGCTGGGCAATCGGGTTGCTGATGTCGATGTTGATGTAGTCGACGGTCAGCGAGAAGTTGGGCAGGAACCACGGACGCAGGATCCCGCCGACGCTCCAGCTGTCAGCCTGCTCGTTCTCGAGGTTCGGGTTACCGCCAGTGATCTGCGGTATCGAAGCCTGCGCCGCGATCTGCGGACGCGAGATGTTCGGGAAGGCTGCCAGGAACGCGGCACAGTTGCGCTCGCGATTCGGACGCACTGTCGCATTCGCCGCGCTGATGGCCTGCGGCAAGCACAGGTCGGGGATGAAGCCGAACTGGTTCGAACGCGGGGCGAACAGCTCGGTCAGAGCGGGCGCACGGAACGAGCGGGTGAAGTTCCCGCGCAGTTCGATGTCGCGCACCGGAGCGATGCTGCCGCCAGCGGCCCAGGAGAAGAACCCGCCGTTGATGGTGTTGTCGACATAGCGACCACGGCCATAGACGATCGCGGATTCAATGATGAAATCGTTCTCCGGGGTGATCAGCGGCACGTTCACTTCGCCGAACACTTCGTTGAGGGTGAATTCACCACCAACCGGAGTGATCGGCGCGCCGCGGCCACGACCGCGCAGGTCGAATTCCGAAGGCGTGAACTGGCCCTGTTCCTGACGATATTCGTAACCGACGTTCACACCGACATCATTGCCGAAGATCGCGAAGGGCGAACCGCCGACGTTGGCGTTGAAAACGATCTGTTCGAGCGTCGAGGTCGAGACCGAGTTCTCGAGGATGTAGGCGATCGCTTCGGGGCTCGCCTGATTGCCGAAGAAGTTCAGCGGCACGCAGCGGCTGTCGGCGATCGGTGCCGGGATGCCCTGAGCAGCGTTAGGTGTCTGGGCGAAGGTCGTCGGCGTGGTCGTGCAGACGATTTGACCCGAAGCATTCCGCGTAACGTTGACCGCGTTGATGAAGTTCTGGGCGTTGATGTCCTGACGGAAGTCGGTGATGTCCGAGTTGCCGTAGTTGAACGAGGCTTCCCAGTTGAACGCACGGCCACCGAGCTCGAAATCACCGCGGGCGCCGATCACGCCGCGCAGCAGTTCGGTTTCGGCAAAGCCGGTGAGGTCGGCCAGGCCGATGTTGGCGCGCGCGACGGTGAAGGTCGTGCGGTTGGGCTCGCCGCCGCGGATGAAGGCGTTCTGAAGGGTCGTGCGCGCCTGAGCGCTCAGGAACGGGTTGTTGATGTCGAAGGTCAGTGCGCCGCTCAGGCCCCCGAACAGGGTCGAGTTGAAGGTCGGCTGCTGGACCAGTTCGTCGGCGCGCGCATCATAATACTGCGCTTCGACGAAGACGTTGATGTTGTCGGTGACGTCGTAGTTCAGGAAAACGTTCGCCCCGAAGCGGCGCAGATCCGACGTCAGCTGACCGAAGTCAGAGAACTGGAACGCGCGGTCGCCGTTGATGCCGCGAATACCGTTGGCGGTGATTGCACCGGTGCCCGGGGCAGGGGTGTTGAGCGGACGCGTGCCGGGGTTGAACGGAATCAGATTGCCACCGGCATCGAACTGGAATGCGCCAGCAAAATTGTTGAAGATGCCGTCGAGGTCCGTGCCGGCAGTCGTCACGCCGCCGGGAACGTTGATGATGAGGCCGAGAGGGGTCAGCGCGAAGATGCGCGAGGGCGAGAACAGCGCCGTATCCGGAATGCCGTCAGTCGGGCCGGTGTTGATCGCGAGGTTCGGGTTGATGCGGCCGGTGGTGATGGTGTTCTGCTGGGTCTCGATTTCGTCGAGGTACACCGAGCGCGCGCTCTGCAGAATGCCGTCGGTCTGGGTGTAGAACGAGGAAACCTGCAGGTGGCCGCGGTTGTCGGCGAAGCTGGTGCCGTAGACGCCTTCGAAGCGGTAGCTGAAGCCATCGCCTTCTTCGGTGATGCTGCCGGTCGAGATCAGGTTGAGGCCTTCGTACTCGTCATCGAGGATGATGTTGACGGTACCGGCAATCGCGTCCGAACCATAGACCGGCGCGCCCGCGGTCGAAGCGATGTCGATGCGCTTCACGAGGGCGGTCGGGATGATGTTGAGGTCGACCTGCAGGCCGGGCGCGGCCGGGCCGAACAGCGACGGGGTGTTCGACGACACGATACGGCGACCGTTGACGAGGGTCAGGGTGCGGTTGGTGCCGAGGCCGAAGTTGTTGATGAAGTTCACGCCCTGGCCAAACGAGCTCTGGCCGCCGTCGGGCGTCACCGAGCCGCGAATCTGCGGAAGGTCGTTCAGAGCGTCGGCAACGTTGATGAAGTTGCGGTTCTCGATGTAGGCCGTGTCGATCGTGTTGGTCGGCTCGTTGGCGGTCAGGTTCGGCAGGCGAATACGCGAGCCGGTCACCGTGATGCCCTGTTCTTCGAGCTTGTCCTGCTCGGTGGTGGTGACAGTGGCCTCTTCGTCCCTCTCGTCCGTGGAGTCCTGCGCCACGGCGGGTGCTGCGACGATCAGTGCGGCAATCCCCACGCTGGAGAGCATGCCGAACCGGCGCCCGTTCTTGGTAATCTTTCTCATCATTGAGCCCCTTGGTAAGTGGTCAGACGCACCGGCAGACGACGCCGAGCCTGTTCCTGATCGCCTGCTAATCCGCTTTGACGCGGAGTCGCAACAGACACCGCACATAGATTGCAATCATGCTACAATTCCGTTGCGTGTCGTTGCAACTTTGCAACAGGCGAACCTACGGGGGTAGGTGACCTTTCCATTCATTGCGCGGGGGCCATTTCGGGCGCAGCGAAGTGCTCTGGAGGGTGTCCGCCGGGCTTGCAAAAGGGACGGAAATCCGCGCCCGCCAGCGCTCCGATAGCCATCTTCGAGGGCCGCTGCGGCCCGGGCACAAAAAGGGGGGCAGAGCCAAGCTCTGCCCCCTCCCCTGGTTGCTTCGCAGCCGCGTGACCGTCAGAACCGGACCCGCGCGCCGGCGGTGAAGCGGCGGCCGATCACGTCAAAGTCGGCAGCCGTTTCGAGACCGGTCGGCGTGCCGAACTGGGCTCCCGGCAGGTAGTAGGGCTTCTTGTCGAAGACGTTGTCCACGTTGAAGTAGAACGTGAATTCGTCAGCGAGGTCGAAGCTCAGCTGGGCGTCATGCGTAGCGTAGTCGGGGATGTCGTTGAGCGCCACGACATCCGGGTTGGCGTTGACGAAATCCCGGACGTAGGGACCCCCGCTCAGGAAGTTGGTCTGCCAGCTGAAGCGGACGCTGCTGAAGGCATAGGTTCCCCGCAGGCTGAACGAGTGGGTCGAGAAGGTCCGGCCGAAGGTGCCCGCCGAATCGACGGGGTCTTCGGTGGGGTCGGTCTGCGTCGAGGTCTCGATCAGGTAGGTGTAGTTGCCCGCAAGCTGGAACCGGTCGTCCGCCACAAGGCCGACCTCGGTGCTGTACCGCACCCCGACGTCGATCCCGCTGCTGGCAAAGGACGCGACGTTGATGAGCTGGCCGTTGACGGTTTCGATGAAGCCCGTCTGTGCGTTGCGGATCACGTTGTCGCAGAACACCGCGAGACCGGTTTCGAGGCAGCGCTGGATCGAGTTGTTCCGCCCCAGCGTCGCGATCGCATCGTCGATCTCGATGTTGTAGTAATCCACCGTCAGCGTGAGGCCGCGCACGAAGGTCGGCGTGAACACCGCGCCGATCGTGTAGGTCTTGGCGGTTTCTTCCTGCAGGTTCTGGTTGCCGCCGACGAAGCCATTGATGCCCTGCAGATCCGCGAGGGTGTAATCGAAGGTCCCGTCGGCCGCGATGGCCGCTGCCACGCCCGGGATGGCGCGACATTCGCCGCCGAGCCCGCCGAGGTCATTGGTCGCAGTGGTGCCGTCGCACGGATCGGTCACCGCCGCGAAGGTTTCGCTCGGGGCGCTGAACAGTTCCGAGAGGTTCGGCGCGCGGTTGGCCACAGCGTAGACACCGCGGAAACGAAGGTCGGGGATGGGCGCCCATTCCAGACCGGCGTTCCAGCTGAAGGTGGTGCCGATGGTCGAGTAGTCGGAATAGCGCGCCGCGCCGATCAGGCCGAGGTAATCGAAGAACGGCCGTTCGGACAGCAGCGGAACGTTGAGTTCGCCGAACACTTCCCAGACGTCGTATTCCCCCTGAAGGTCGGGAATGAGGTTGCCCGAGTTCCCGCCGGTGTTGGTCAGGATGTCGAGGTCGTCGAAGGTCGTCTCGCGCCGGTATTCCGCGCCCAGCGCAACGCCGACATCGCCGGCCGGCAGGGTGAAGAGCGAGCCGGAGATCGAGGCGTTGACGACATATTGCTCATTGGTGATCTCTTCCGACTTGGGGACCACGGCCTGCACATAGGCAGCCGCGCGCGGATCGGCGGTGTCGAAGCCGAACAGGTTCAACGGAATGCACCCCTCGGCACGGGCCGCCGCATCGGAGCACACGATATCGACGCCAAGGACGTTGCCCGGACCGACACGGACCGCGTTCAGCGCGTTGCGATAGCGGTTATTGTCGATGTCCTGCGAGGCGTTGAAATCATTGAGGTGGCCATAGACGAAGCTGGCTTCCCATTTGAACCGGTCGATATCGCCGCGCAGACCCGCGGCGACACGCCAGGTCTGACGCTCGACCGTGTTGCTGCGGTCGAACACATCGTTCTGGCGGCGACGGCCCGAGATCGAGTCGACGTCGTTGGTCGGGTCGGCATCGGAGTTGGCTGCGGCAATCGCCTGGGCAACCTCGGTCGGGATGAACGGGTTGGTGATCGGGATGCCGAAGGGATCGATATCGCGGAAGTAGATGTCGTTGGTGATGTCGAGCGCGAAAGCCTCGAGCCGCGAGTTCGAGGTCACGCGGGCCCAGGTCCCCTCGACGAAGGCCTCGACATTGTCGGTGATGTCGTAGTTGGCGATCACGGTGCCGAGGTAGCGCTCGACGGGCGTGGAGATGAAGCGATCGCCGTTGCGGTTGTAGCCGAAGCCCACCGCGCCGAGGCCGGGGATCAGCGCCAGCGAGTTGTCGGGGTTGAACGAGAAGGTCGCCGTCCCGCCGGGGAGAACCGACTGGACTTCGCCAGTGGCGCCGCGCAGCTGGTACTGGCCCTGCGGCGCGAAGGACGAATAGGCGGCGGGGCCGCAGATGAGGCCGTTGCAATCCTCGGCCGAAATCGCCCGGTCGCGCGAACGCAGGCCGCCGTCACGGTCGTAAGAGAAGTTGGCGATGATGTTGCCGCGGTCATCGGCACCGAAGGTGGTGCCGCCGGTGACGCTCACGAACTCGCGCGGGTTGTCGCCTTCGCCGGTGATCGAGGCCTGGGCGCGAACGGACAGGCCTTCGAACTTGTCCTTCAGGATGAAGTTGACCACGCCCGCGACCGCGTCGGACCCGTAAACGGCCGAGGAACCGCCCGTCACGACCTCGACCCGCTCGATCAGGTCGGTCGGGATGTTGTTGAGGTCGACCGCCGAATCGCCGGCAAAGCCGCTGATGAAGCGGCGGCCGTTGACCAGCGTCAGGGTGCGCGAATTGCCGAGGCCGCGCAGGTTGACGGTGGCGATGCCGGTGCCCGAGGTCAGGAAGTTGGTGTTGGTGCGGGTCGAGCCGATGCCGACCTGCGGAAGCTCGTTCAGGATGTCCGAGATGTTCTGCGCACCGTCGGTCTGGATGGTGTCTGCGCCGATCGAGACGACCGGAACCGCCGAATCGACCTCGGGCCGCGCGATGCGCGAGCCGGTGACGACGATGGCCTGCGCGGGTTGTTCGGCGGCCGCGTCGGTGGTGACGTCTTCGTCCTGCGCCACTGCGGGCGATGCTGCCAACGCGATGCCCAGCGCAAGGCTGGCGGCACCGAATTTGTAGGCGGCAAGCTTTCTCATGTTCTCTTCCTCTGCTTGGTCACGGGTCGGGGCGAGGGGGCCGGGCGGTGCCGGTGCGGCACCTTCCGGCTTGTCGTCCCGGACATGGGTTGGAGCGGCGGAATGACGCGCGCTCCATGGCCCGTGACTCGCCGAAGGGGCGGCGGGTGTGAAGAACATGCTGTTGATTGGATGAAGAAATGTTCCGGACGGTGATATATCTGCAACATCTTTAATATATCAAAATATAACAGGTTAGAAAGGTCGCGATCCGGTGCCCTTTGCGCTGTTCGGGGGGGCGGGGCTGGCCGGACTTGCGCGCCCCCGGGAGCAATTCCGGCTTGAACCGGACGAACAGCCCGTTTATTCGACGTCTGTTGTCGCAACTTCATGAAAAGTCAGGGTCTCGTCATGAACCAGCCGGTCCGTCCCCGTCGCCCCTATCAGCCGCCCGTATTGAACCGGCCCGATCCGGCCCACGCCAGTCCGCAAGGCAAACAACAGACGCATATCTACGAAGTCACAACCGGCTCCCCCACGCTGGGCGTGTCGTAAGTCGCCTGGACCTCATTCCCCGTCGTCACCGAGTTTGTCGGCACCCAAGAGGGTGCCGCCGGTGACGTGCACGACCACGATCCGCGCTGTGCGCGCGCCGGTCACGAAGATGGCCTGAGCCGGTTGGCCGGCAAATCCGGTGCCTCTCCGACGCTCCGACCCGCGCGGCGCGGCCAGCGATCGGCATTTTTGCCCGCTTGATTTGCCCCCGCGCCTTCAATAGGCGGTGCTCCCAAGCAAGTGGCGAAGCGCAACCGATTTCGCCCGGCGCGGCCCCCTCGAGGGACCGGAGTGGAGGAGAGATCATGAGCACAGCCTATATTGTCGAAGCCGTCCGCACCGCCGGGGGCCGCCGCGGTGGCCGCCTTGCCGGGGTGCACCCTGTCGACCTTCTGGCCAAGTCGCTCGACGCCATCGTCGAGCGCTCGGGCATCGATCCCAAGGCGATCGACGATGTCGTGACCGGCTGCGTCAGCCAGGCGGGCGAACAGGCGCTTCAGGTCGGCCGCATGGGTGTGCTCGCATCGAAGCTGCTCCCGCAGTCGACCCCGGCCGTCACCATCGACCGCCAGTGCGGCTCCAGCCAGCAGGCGATCCAGTTCGCCGCGCAGGCCGTGATGAGCGGCACGCAGGATGTGGTGATCGCCAGCGGCGTCGAGAGCATGACCCGCGTGCCGATGGGCTCCAACGTCACGCTGCACATGAAGGAAGGCCTCTACGCCAAGGCCGACGGGATCGAGGCGAAGTGGCCCGGCATCAACTTCAGCCAGTTCATGGGCGCCGAGATGATCGTCAAGAAGCACGGCTTCACCAAGCACCAGCTCGACCAGTTCGCCTATGACAGCCACCGCAAGGCGATTGCGGCGACGCAAGGCGGCGCGTTCGAGCGCGAGATCGTGGGCGTAGAGATCGAGACGCCCGAAGGCGCGGCGGTGCACACGGTCGATGAAGGCATCCGCTTCGACGCCAGCCTTGAAGGCATCGCCGGGGTCAAGCTGCTCTCGCCCGACGGGGCGATCACCGCGGCCTCCTCGAGCCAGATCTGCGACGGGTCCTCGGCGGTGCTGGTGGTCAGCGAGGCGGCACTGAAGGCCCACGGCCTCACCCCGCTGGCGCGCATCCACAACCTCACCGTGACCGCGGGCGATCCGGTGATCATGCTCGAAGAGCCGCTGTTCGCCACCGACCGCGCGCTTCAGCGCGCCGGGCTCACCATCGACGATATCGACCTGTTCGAAGTCAACGAGGCCTTCGCAAGCGTGCCGCTTGCCTGGCTCAAGCACACCGGTGCTGACCCCGAGCGGCTCAACGTCAACGGCGGCGCGATCGCGCTCGGCCACCCGCTCGGCGCGAGCGGCACCAAGCTGATGGCGACGCTGGTTCATGCGTTGCGGGCGCGCGGCAAGAAATACGGGCTGCAGACGATGTGCGAAGGCGGCGGCGTCGCCAACGTCACCATCATCGAGGCGCTCTAAGTCATTCCAATCTGAGAGGGAAAATTACATGGAAGTTTCAGCCAATACCCCCACGGTCGTCACCGGCGGTGCCTCGGGCCTCGGCGCGGCGACCGCGCGGGCGCTTGCCGCGAAGGGCGCGAAGGTCGCGATCTTCGACATGAACGCCGAAAAGGGCGAAGCGCTCGCCGCGGAGATCGGCGGCGTGTTCTGCCTCGTCAACGTGACCAAGGACGAGGACGTCGACGCCGGCTTCGCCAAGGCGCGCGCGGCCCACGGGCAGGAGCGCATCCTCGTCAACTGTGCCGGGATCGGCAACGCGATCAAGACCGCCAGCCGCTCGAAGGAAGACGGTTCGATCAAGCACTTCCCGATTTCGGCCTTCGATTTCGTCATTCAGGTCAACCTGATCGGCACCTTCCGCTGCATCGCCAAGTCGGCCGCGGGCATGCTGACGCTCGACCCGCTCGACGAATTCGGCGAGCGCGGGGCGATCGTCAACACCGCGTCGGTCGCCGGTGAAGACGGCCAGATCGGCCAGGCGGCCTACTCGGCCTCGAAGGCGGGCGTGATCGGCATGACGCTCCCCATCGCGCGCGACCTCATGAACGAGGGCATCCGCGTCAACACCATCCTGCCCGGCATCTTCGACACCCCGCTGCTCGCCGCCGCCCCGCAGAACGTGCGCGATGCGCTGGCCGCCAGCGTGCCGTTCCCCAAGCGCCTCGGGATCCCCACCGAATATGCCAAGCTTGCCATGTGCATGATCGAGACCGGCTATTTCAACGGCGAGGACGTGCGCCTCGACGGCGCGATCAGGATGGCCCCGCGCTAAGCCCGCGCGCCCCGGCGAAACACGAAGGGCCTCCGCCGCGACCGACGCGGGGGAGGCCCTTTGCTTTTGTGTGCGAGGTTGTCGGAGAGGTCGTGCCCAGCCGGCCGACCCCTCCGACCGGAGCCTTGCGGCCCCGCTCGTCTCCCGAAGTCGGGAGAGGAGTGGATGCGCGCACGCTGTGTCATACCATCTGGTGCCTGCGCAATGTTAAAATCTAACTAAAGTTAACCCATGCGATAGGTGGCCGCAGACAGGAGCGACCGGCTTCGGTTTAGTCCCTGTGCGGATGGGATAATCCCGGAACCGCGAGGCGCTTTCCTACAGGGGGCGAACCACTTATGTTGCCTGCGATGCTGACTGCTTCGCCCCGTTTGCCTCATAAAAACGTGCACGGGCGGCGGGCTTGTTTTCCCGTTCTGGACAGTGTCTCATGTGTCTCCAACACGGGCGATGACGCCCGGCACCGGAGAGCGCCGCGATGACCGACTACACGCAGATCACCCTCGCCAAGGCCGATGGGATCGCCACCATCACCTTGAACCGCCCCGACAAGATGAACGCCTACACCCGCACCATGGGCGAGGAGATCATGGCGGCGATGGACGACATCGACGCCGATGATGCGGTGCGCGCGGTGATCTTCACCGGCAGCGGCGAGCGCGCCTTCTGCGCGGGCGCGGACCTGACGCCCGAAGGGGGCGGGCAGGTGTTCTCGAGCGGGGATACGGTCGAGACCCTGTCCGACCCGCGGGTGCGCGACGGCGGCGGGCTGCTGACGCTGCGCTTGTTCGAATCGAAGAAGCCGCTGATCTCCGCCTGCAACGGCGTCGCGGTGGGCGTGGGGGCGACGATGCAGCTCGCCATGGACATCCGCCTTGCCGCCACCCATGCGCGTTACGGCTTCGTCTTCGCCCGGCGCGGGATCGTGCCCGAGGCCGCCTCGAGCTGGTTCCTGCCGCGTATCGTCGGCATCCAGCAGGCTCTGGAGTGGTGCTACACGGGCCGCATCTTCGATGCCGAGGAGGCCAAGGCCGGCGGGCTGGTGCGCTCGGTCCATGCGCCCGAGGATCTGCTCTTCGCCGCCCAATCCCTCGCGCGCGAGATTGCCGACAACACCTCCGCCATTTCGGTGGCGATGACGCGGGCGATGATGTGGCGGCTGATGAGCGCCGATCACCCGATGGAGGCCCACAAGATCGACAGCCGCGCGATCTACCGCCTCAGCCGCGGCGCCGACGCGAAGGAGGGGATCGCCAGCTTCCTCGAAAAGCGCCGCGCCATGTATCCCGGCAAGGTCAGCGCCGACATGCCCGATTTCTACCCGTGGTGGGACGAGCGGCCCTATGAGTGAGGAAGGCGAGCTCGCCGGCTTCCTGCCCTACCAGCTTTCGGTCACCTCCAATGCGGTGAGCAGCCTGATTGCCGAGCGCTATCGCAAGCGGTTCGGGCTCAAGATACCCGAATGGCGGGTGATGGCGGTGCTGGGCGATGCGGGCACCATGACCCAGCGCGCGCTGACGGCGGCGACGGTGATGGACAAGGTCGCGGTCAACCGTGCGGTCAAGGTGCTGGAAGAACGCGGGTTGATCGCGCGGGTGCCCAATCCGGGCGACGGCCGCTCGCACCTGCTGGCGCTGACGGCGGAGGGCCGGGCGATCCATGCCGAGGTGATGCCGCTCGCGCGCGCGACCGAGCGCGAATTGCTCGAAGGCTTCGGCGGCGGCGAGGAGGCGGCCTTGCGCGATCTGCTGGCCCGGCTGCGGGCGCGGGCTATGGCGCTCGCCAGCCCGGCACCCGAAGGGCCAGAGCAGGAATGATCCCGCTCCGGCCGTCCCGGGGTTGTTACTTGCCGACGTTCGAGTTGACGAGGTTGTCGCTGATCGAACAGGCCGCCGGGCCGAGAATGACCACGAACAGCGTGGGCAGAATGAACACGATCAGCGGCACGGTCATGATCGCGGGCAGACGCGCGGCCTTTTCCTCGGCGCGCATCATGCGCTCGTTGCGGAATTCGGCCGAGAGCACGCGCAGCGCGCTCGCGAGCGGGGTGCCGTAGCGTTCGGTCTGGATCATGGTCGTCACCACGCCCTTCACCGCCTCGAGGTTGACGCGGTAGGCGAGGTTGTTGAACGCCATGCGCCGTTCGTTGAGGAACGACAGCTCGATCGCGGTCAGCGCGAATTCGTCACCCAGTTCGGGATAGGCGCGGCCCAGTTCCTTGGCGACGCGGTTGAAGGCGGCGTCGACCGTCAAACCGGCTTCGGCGCAGATCACCAAGAGGTCGAGCGCATCGGGCAGGCCCTTCTGGATTTCCTTGGTGCGCTTGGCGGCCTTGTTGCTGAGATAGAGTTCGGGGCCCTTGTAGGACAGGAACACCGACATCGCGAAGGCGCCCAGCCGGGTCATCGGTCCCCAGTCGGGCCAGAATTCGACGACGTAGATGAGCAGGCCCATCACCGCGCCCACCACGATCGGCGCGATCGCGCGCATGCCGATGATCAGCACCGCAAGTTCCTTGTTGCGGTAGCCTGCGTGCGCCAGCTTCTGCTGGATGGTCTTGATCTGGCTGTCCTGAAGGACGTTCAGGCGGTCGAGGCTCGACTTGACCTTGTCGGTCGTGTCGGTGCGGCGCACCAGGCTGGTGCGCTTCTTGGTGGCGGAGGTGACGATCCCGGCCTTCAATTGCTCGCGCCGCCCCTCGAGCGCCTTGACGCGCTTGGCCATCGGGTCGCGGATGGTGACGGCGGCATAGATCGCCAGCAGGGTCGCAAAGGCGGCCATGGCGACGAGCATCGTCCCGACGAGGATGACGTCGAAACCGAGCAGCGTGGGTCCGGTGGGTTGGTCGATCATGGTTCAGGTGCCCTTCGCGCTCAGATCTCGAAGTTGACCATCTTGGCCATGATGAACACGCCAAGACCCATCCACACGCCCGCGCCGAGCCCGGCGACGATCAGACGATCGTCGGTGAAGAAGGGGTACATGTAGTTCGGGTTGATGTAGAAGATGGCGCCGAAGACGAGGAAGGGCAGCGAGCCGACGATATAGGCCGAGGCCTTGGATTCGGAGCTCATCGCCCTGATCTTGAGCTTCATCTGCGCGCGCTTGCGCAGCACGTCGGCAAGGTTCGAGAGCGTCTCGGCAAGGTTGCCCCCGGTCTCGCGCTGGATTGCCAGGGTGATGGTGAAGAAGTTGAATTCCGCAATCCCGAGCTTGTCGGCAGTGTCCTGGAGCGCGTCCTCCATGGTCTTGCCGACCTTGATGCGGTCGATCACCGACTTGAACTCGTAGCCGACAGGGCCGGGCACTTCGCTCGACACGATGCCCAGCGTCTCGGTCACCGGGAGGCCGGAGCGCAGGCCGCGCACGAGCAGCTCGATGCCGTCGGGAAACTTGTTGATGAACTGGTTGGTGCGGCGGCCGATGAGGAAGCCGACCACCAGGTGGGGCAGGCCCGCCCCGACGAACAGCCCCGCGCCGAGCGACATCACCGGCGCCCTGCTCAGCGCGAAGACCAGGGCCGCGATGCCCAGCGCCAGACCCGCCGAGACGTAGATGTAACTGTTGACGGTCCAGCTCTTGCCGGTGCGGTTGAGGCGCACCTGCAGCGCTTCCAGCCGCGAGCCGGAGCCTGCGACCTTGTATGTCTTGGGCTTGCGCGCGGCGACGGCGCGCTTGAACTGCGCGTCGACCTTGGCATCGAGGCTTTCGGAGTGACGATAGCGCACGGCCTGCATCCGGCGCTTCTGCGCCTTGGACGCACCCGACCCTGCGATCACCGCATAGCCGGCAACGAGCACGGCGAAGATCACCAGCGTGATGAGCAGGGTTTGGAAGAAGTCCATGCTGTCGTTTCCTGCCTCGCTCCGCCGCAAGGCGGCGGGTTCTTGTCCTCATGTCACTGTGCCGCCCGCCCGGTGGCGGGGGGCGCACCGACCGCCCCCGCGCGGGGGCGGTCGGCGATCAGTCCGCCTTGGTCAGATCGACCTTGGGCTTCTTGGCGAGCATCGCCTTCAGATCGAAATTGCCGAGCAGCGACTTCTTGTCTGTCGCCGGCGGCGCCATGTCTTCCGCGCTCACGCCCATCACGCGCTCGGCGATCTGGCGGATTGCCGCGGTCGCCTTGCTCGAGCGGTTGGCATCGACGAACACCTGGCCGAGCTTGGCCGCGTTCGAGGCCGCCTTGATGTCGTAGGGGATCACGAAATCGACCTTGCGCTCGATCGAGGCCTCGAAATCGGCCTTGCTGATCTCCGACAGGCTCGGCTGGACCTTGTTGGCCACGATCATCGGATGCGCGTGGCTGGCGTTCGACTTGAGCCACGAGAGAATGCGGATCGTGTCGCGCGCCGAGGCGAGGGTGAGCTCGCAGGTCAGCACCACCAAATTCACGTCAGCGAGGAGCTGCGGGAAGTTGATCAGCATGTTGCGCGGCAGGTCGATGACCGTCATCTCGAACGCCTGGCGGAACTCGTTCTCCAGCTGCACGAAGGCCGAACCATCGGTCATCAGCGGCTGGTTGATGGGCGCTTCGGCCGACAGGATCGACAGGTTGTCGCCGGCGCGCACCATGGCGCGTTCGATGAACAGGGGGTCGATGCGGCTCGGGTTCTCGATCGCGTCGGTGAGGCCGCGGCCGGGCTCGAGATCGAGCGCGAGCGCGCCGGTGCCGAAGTGGACGTCGAGATCGAGCAGCGCGGTCGGGGCCTTGTGGGCTTCGGAGAACAGCCACGCGAGCGAGGTCGCCAGCGTCGAGGCGCCCACACCCCCGCGGGTGCCGACGATGGCGGTCGAGATGTGGCGCTTGGCCGCATCGGCATCGCCCGCCTTGGGGCTCATGAATACCGCCAGCGCCTGGTTCAGGGCATCATGCACCTGCTGGGGCGAGAGCGGCTTCAGGAGGTAGTCGTGGATCCCGCTCGCGAGCAGATCGCGGTAGAGGCGCACGTCGTTGACCTGGCCGATGGCGATCACCACCGTGCCCGGCTCGCACACTTCGGCCAGCGCGTTGATGTCGTTGAGCGGATCGCCGCTTTCCGACAGGTCGACCACGAGGATCGCCGGCGAGGCGCTGACCGAAAGGGACTGCACCGCGTTGCGCAGGCCGCCCTTGTTGCACTTCTCCGGCTGCCAGCCGAGCTCGATCACCACCGGACGCAGCACGTCCAGCGCGTTGTCGTCGCAGATATAGGCCGAAAAGGGATCGCGGTTGCCGGGCAGGCCCGATTTCCAGGGAGCATTCATGGCTTAGTTACCTCCTCCGCCCGAGCCCGAGCCGCCGGCCTGCTGCAGGCCGCCCTTGCCGGTCGGATCCATTTCACGATAGGTCGAGATTGCCTTGTTCGAGGTCGCGATCACGGTCTCGCCGTCGCCCTTCTTGCCTTCGAGCAGGTCTTGCGGATCGGCGACCATCGCGGCGAGGTTGCTGTTGATTGCGCAACCGAAATTGGGGCTGGTACCGTTGGAGTAGTTCATGTCCGACTTGGCCGACCAGTCGGGGCAGCCCGGAACGCTGGCGCTCGAACGCGTGATCACCACGCGCGCCTGACCCGGCTGCACATAGCCCGGGGTCACCGGGGCAGTGTCGCTGATCATCAGGCCATAGCGCGCGGCAAGGTCGCGCACCGCGGCGGTCACGGCCGGGTTCTGGCTCGGGTTCTCGATCGCGATGCGGTCGCCGTAGCGCAGGTCCATGGTCTCGAACCAGCCGTTGAGGCGCTGCTGTTCGGAGATCGGCAGGCCCGAGGCCGTGGTGTTGACATCGAGCACCATGTTGGTGCGTTCGACCACCGGTTGCTTGACGCTGTAGAGCGAGGTGTTCTCGGGCATCCCGCCGCAGCCGGCAAGGCCAAGCCCCAGCGCGAGCGCGAGTGCGAGCTTGAGCTTCGGGGCGGGCACGCGGGCCGGCCGGTTCGATCGTGCATTCGGCATGTGTGGCACCTTTCTCGCGTTAGAGGCTGAAACCGGGGGTGGCGGCAGGAGTATCGGCCTTGGCGGCACGCTCCGGACGGCGGCTCTTCTTGTCCGCGCGGCGGGGCTTTTCCTCGCCGGTGGGAACGATCGCGGCCGGATCGGCAGCGCTCACCTTGGGAGCAGGCGCGTCAGGCTGCGCCGCGCTCGGCAGGGGCCGCGTCTCGCCCGAGACTCCCGCGTTTTCCTTGTAGCCAAGCAGCTGCTGGAACTCGTTGGCGGTATGGAAGCCGTCGGTCGGCAGCTTGATGTCCTTGGCGTCGACCGGCTTCACCAGATATGGGGTGACGATGATCACCAGCTCGCTCTCGCCCTTGCGGAACTGGCGGCTGCGGAACAGGTTGCCGAGGATCGGCACGTCACCCACGCCCGGCGCCTTGTCGAGCGTGTTCTGCGCGTTGGCGCTCATCAGGCCGGCAATCATGAAGCTCTGGCCAGAGCCCAGCTCGACCGTCGTTTCGGTGCGGCGGGTGGTCAGGGCAGGGACCTGGAAGCCGTTCAGCGTGACCGAGCCCTGCGCCGAGAGTTCCGAGACTTCCGGACGCACGCGCATCGAGATGCGGCCGTTCGACAGCACGGTCGGGGTATAGGCGAGGCTGACGCCGAACTGGCGGAACTCGATCGACACCTGGCCGAGGCCCTGCGAGATCGGCACCGGGAACTCGCCGCCCGCAAGGAAAGTCGCGGTTTCGCCCGAGAGCGCGGTGAGGTTGGGTTCGGTGATGGTCGAGACGAGGCCGAGACGCTCAGACAGGTCGAGCGCGCCGAGCATGTCCATCCCGAACAGGCGGCCAAGGCCCGTCAGGGTCGTGCCGTTGTTGCTGTTGACCGCAGTGCCGAGGATTTCCTGGGTGATCGGCGTGCCGTCATCGTTGAACAGCGGCAGGCCGTTGGCCCCGAAGACCGGCACGGTGATGGTCGGGTTGAGGATGTTGTTGCCCGCCGCGAAGGGACCGCCAAGGCCGTATTCGCCGGTGACGATCGAACGCCCGCCGGTGCCCACGCCGAAGCGGAAGCCGCCGGTGGTGTCGAAGGTCTGGAGGTTGCCGCCGATGCTGCGCAGCAGCGAGCGGTTGACCTCGGCGATCTTGACCTGAAGGTTGACCTGCAGCGGGGTCGCGGTGCGCAGGCGGCTGATGACGTTGGTCTTTTCGCCCAGGAAGGCCTGCACCAGGCGCTCGGCCTCGGCAGCATCCTCGGGCGCGCCTACGGTGCCGGTCAGCAGCACCGTGCCGACGCCCATCGTCGACACGCTCACCTTGGCATCGGGCATCGCCATCGCGAGCATCTGGTCGATGCTGCCGATGTTCGAGCCGACCCGGATGTTGGCCGAGAAGATCACGTCGCCGCGTTCGTTGCTGGCGTAGATCGTGGTCTCGCCGCCCGACTTGCCGAAGACATAGAGCTGGCGCTGGGACTTGATCTGGACATCGGCGACTTCGTCATTGGCGACGAACACGTCGGCCATCGCACCGGGAACCGTGACCAGTTCGCCCTTGCCGATCGACAGGACGATTTCCTGCGAGGGCCGGACGACCTGCTGGGCGACCGCGGTGGCGGCGGGCATCGCCGTCATCGGCGCCGCGGCCATCGCGGCCACCAGCAGCTTGAGCTTGAACTTGCGTGTCATGGGTTGACCCCCCTCGGGTTTGATCGACATGTGCCCGGTCCTCAGAATGCGATGGTCGCGCCGGCGCTGGGCAGAACCTGCCCGGCACGCTTCACGCCGCTGGATTGGCTGGAGATGACCGCGCCCGTGCCGGAGCCGACGCTTTCCTCGGTGGTTTCCTTGCCGCGGGTGACGCGCACGCTGGGACCGCGATAGACGGGGGCCGGGGCGCTGGCGTCGCTGCTCGCAGGGGTGGAGCGGCGCGGTGCGGGCTGCGGCGCATAGGACGGCGCGGCCTGCTGCCCCCCCGACCCGCCCTTGGGCGGCATCGTCGAGCGCTGGAAGCGCGACACATCGCCGCCGGTCACGAAGGTCGTGCCCTTGTCGATCGGGCTCTTCATCGCGGCCTTGAGGATGCGCTCTTCCTGCTCGGGCGTGGCGCCCGCCGGGATCTTGACGTCGCCTGCGGCCACGGCCTTTTCGAGTTCCGACTGGCTGTCGGAGATCGAGCGCAGCGCAAGGCTGAGCGTGCCGATGGTCTGGGCGACCGCAATCTTC
Organism: Erythrobacter sp. CCH5-A1; assembly: GCF_001557115.1. Lineage (GTDB taxonomy): Bacteria > Pseudomonadota > Alphaproteobacteria > Sphingomonadales > Sphingomonadaceae > Erythrobacter. Next base: position 77,956 of record NZ_LSKQ01000231.1, on the reverse strand, counting down.
TCGGCGATCTTGGGCGTCACTTCGAGCGTGACGGTGCGGAATTCGGTGACCTGGGTCTTGCCGTTCTCGTCGACGGTCTTCTCGACCGTCTGGTCGGTCGCCAGCACGCGCAGGTTGCGCAGCACGGTTTCGGCCGCCTTGAGCGGCGCGGTGCCGTTGTCGCCATCGACCTGCTGGGTCAGCACGAGATCGACGCGGTCACCGGCGAAGACGAAGCCAGCAACACCGGTGGTGGCCGACACCGGCACGGTGACGGCGCGCATGCCCGGGCCAAGCGCTGCGGCGAGGAAGCCGCGGTCGCCCGGCGAAACCAGCGCGCCCTGGGTGACCGGCTCGCCCGCAGTGATCGGGAAGCGGACCACGGTGCCGAGGAGCTTGTTCATGTCGGCCTCGCCGTCGATGAAATAGGCGTCCTGCACCAGTTCCTTGGGCCAGGGTTGAAAGCCGAGTGCATCGGCGGTGATGATGGTGCCCGCGGTCAGGGCCCGCTTGGCGACGAGGACGCGTGGGCCCGTCGGAACCGCAGCGGCCTCGGCTTCGGGAGCGGCGCTTCCGGCGAACATGCTGCGCGCGGCAAATGCCGTTCCGATCGCGATGATCAGCGCACCGAGCAGCAGAACCAGTTTCTTCCTATCCATGGCTCAAATAGCCCCCTCGTAATGGCCCGTGGGTTGGTTGGCGGGCAGGTATGGTTGCAGTGCGTAAGGCTTGACTGGTTAAAATCGGGTTATGCGCTGAACGCAGCCGTCGCATCGGCGGGAAGATAGTTGAGCACGAGCACCCAGAGCGCTCCGAAAGCGATCGCCACGCCATAGGGCAGCTCGCCCGGTGTCTTGGGCTTGAACACGACCCGGCGGACCACGAAGCCGACCGCCAGCGCGCCGCCGAACAGCGACATGATCATCAGCATCTGGACGTAGTGGAACGGGGTCAGCCACAGCGCGAGCGCGGAAAGCAGCTTGATGTCGCCGCCCCCCAGGATCCTCACCCCCGTGGCATATCCGATATAGGCGATGCCGATCAGGATCGCGGTGATGATGACGAAGGACAGCAGCTGCCAGCCCAGATCGGGCCACAGGGACATGCCGGTCGACCACCAGAACACCGGCGCACCCAGCGCGATGGCAAGGTTCAGCCAATTGTCGATCTGGCGGCGGCGGATGTCGGTGAACGAGGCCACCAGCAGCGCGATTGCCAAGCCGATCAGCAGACCGTAGGAAATGGTATTCATCTTGCGTCGTCCCCCGGAGCATGGCCGTGCGCCGTGCGCAGACCGTCCTTCAATGGGACACTTGCTACAGGTTATGACTTACCAAATAGTAACCACGATTTCCGGTTTGCGGGCCCGCAGGGGAGCCGGCGGAGCGTGAGCGCGGCCGTTCTCGATTCCCCGATCGATCGCCGGGCGATTCCCGCCGCCGCGTGCGAGAGCACCTGGACCGCCGCCGATGGCCATGCCATCCGCCGGATCGACTGGCCGGGCGCGGGCGAACGCCGGCGCGGTTCGATCCTGTTCCTCCCCGGGCGGGGGGATTTCTACGAGAAATATCTCGAAACGCTCGAGGAATGGCACCGCGCCGGGTGGCGGGTGACCGCCTCGGACTGGCGCGGGCAGGCCGGATCGGGCCGGCTCGGCAAGGACGATGTCACGGGGCATGTCGAGGATTTCTCGGTGTGGATCGACGATCTTGCCCTGCTGTGGGAACGCTGGACCGCCGAGACGCCCGGGCCGCACGTGCTCGCGGCGCATTCGATGGGCGGGCATCTCGTGCTGCGCGCGCTGATCGCGCGGCGCGTCGCGCCGGATGCGGTGGTGCTTAGCGCGCCGATGACGGGCGTCAACGGCCCGCCGCTGCCGCTCGCCATCCTCCACCGCGTCGCGCAGGCGATGTGCGCGGTCGGCGATCCGACGCGGCAGGCTTGGAAATGGAGCGAAAAGCCGGGCGAGAAACCTTCCAAGCGCGCCAACCTCCTCACCCACGATCCCGATCGCTATTCCGACGAGATGTGGTGGCGCACGGCGCGGCCCGAGCTGGTGATGGGCCCGGCCAGCTGGCGCTGGGTCGAGCGGGCCTATGCCTCGTGGATGATGCTGGAAGCGTCGGGCGCGCTGGAGCGAATCGATGTGCCGGTGCTGATCGTTTCGACCTCGTCCGACAAGCTGGTGAGCCACCCCGCCAACCTGCGCGCCGCCGCGCGCCTGCCGAAGGGCGAACTGCTCGCGCTCGGCGAGGAGGCGCATCACGAGGTGCTGCGCGAGACCGCACCCGTGCGCGCGGCGATCATGGCGAAGATCGCCGACTTCCTGGACCGGGTGGCTCCGCAACAATGATCCACGATATCGCCGTGATCGGCGCCGGCATGGCGGGCGCGAGCATCGCTGCCGAGCTGGCCCCTCACGCCCGCGTGCTGCTGCTCGAGGCCGAAGACGCGCCGGGCTACCATGCCACCGGGCGCTCGGCGGCATTCTGGGAGGAATGCTACGGCGGCCCCGGCGTGGTGCCGCTGACCCGCGCCTCGGGCGCCTATCTTGGCGATCACGGCTTCCTGACGCCGCGCGGCGCGCTCTACATCGGGCGCGCCGAGGATGCGGCGGCGATGGCGGAGTTCCGCGCAAGCTATGAAGGCACGGGAGTGCGGATCGAGCGCCTCGCGCCTGCATCGCTGGGCGCAATGATCCCGCAGATCCGGCCCGAATGGAGCGAGGCGCTGCACCAGCCGGCCTGCGCCGATATCGATGTGGCGGGGCTACACCAGCATTACCTCGCCATTGCGCGGCGGAACTGCGCCGAGGTCGTCACCCGCGCACGGGTGGCGGGGCTGGCGCGCGAGGGCGGGGCCTGGACGATCACCAGTGCGCGCGGCGAGACATGGCGCGCGAGGACGATCGTCAACGCCGCCGGCGCCTGGGCGGACGAGATCGCGGTCGTCGCAGGGGCCGCGCCAATCGGTATCGCCCCCTTCCGCCGCACGGTCGCCGTGCTGCGCGTCGATCCCCCCGCACCGGCCGACCTGCCGCTGGTGCTCGACATCAATGGCGGCTTTTATTTCAAGCCCGACGCGGGCCGACTCTGGCTCTCGCCCCATGACGAGATCCCCTCCGAGCCCTGCGACGCCGCGCCCGAGGAGCTCGACGTCGCCATCGCCATCGACCGCTTCCAGAGCGTGACCGACTGGCGGATCGCCGCGGTCGAGCGCCGCTGGGCGGGCCTCAGGAGCTTCGCGCCCGACCGGATGCCGGTCTACGGCTTCGATCCGCAGGCCGAGGGCTTCTTCTGGTTCGCAGGGCAGGGCGGCTTCGGCATCCAGACCGCGCCCGCCGCCGCGCGATTGGGCGCACAGCTGCTTCTGGACCTGGCCGCCGATGCCATGACGGCAGGGATCGATGCGACCGCCTACAGCCCGGCGCGCTTTGCCGCCGCGCTACAATCGGCCTAGGCAAGCGGCGGCCCATCTGGCATTTCCCTAATGTGGATTAACCACCTCAGGAGGGAAAACGATGGCTCACAAGTTCGAGATCTACAAGGATAACGCCGGCGAATTCCGGGTGCGCTTCAAGTACAATTCGGAAGTGATGTTCTCGACCCAGGGCTATTCGAGCAAGGCGAGCGCGCAGAACGCGATCGATTCGATCAAGAAGAACGGCCCCGACGCCGAAGTCGAAGACAACAGCTGAGATTTTCCCTCGTCATTGCGAGGAGCCGAAGGCGACGAAGCAATCCAGGGCCTGAGCGATCTGCCTTGGCGCGAGCTTGATCCATGGATTGCTTCGCTTCGCTCGCAATGACGAAAACAGGGCTTAGTGCCCGGACGCCGACCCCGGCTCCGCCTGCCGCACCGCTTCCTCGCTCGCCAGCGCGTCGGCGCGTTCGTTTCCGGGGTGGCCCGCGTGGCCCTTCACCCATTGCCATGAGACCTTGTGAGGCCGCGCCGCCGCGATTAGCTCGCGCCATAGGTCCTCGTTGGCGACGGGCTTCTTGGCCGCATTGACCCAGCCGCGCTTCTGCCAGCCGAAGATCCATTGCGTCATCCCGTCGATGACATAGCGGCTGTCAGTGTGGACCGTGACCGCGCAGGGCTCCTTCAAGGCTGTGAGGCCGCGCAGCACCGCGGTCATCTCCATGCGGTTGTTGGTCGTGTCGGGCTCGCCGCCGACCAGTTCCTTCTCGTGGCCGCCGCTGCGCAGGATCGCGGCCCAGCCGCCGGGGCCCGGATTGCCCTTGCACGCGCCGTCGGTGAAGATGTCGACCTGTTTCATCGGCTGCGCTTTGGCGCGCGCGGCCTCAGCCTGCAAGCAGGCCCGCGCCGTGCTCGTGGTAAAACTGCCAGCGGCGCGCGAACTGCATCGGGTCCTTGCGGGTGACGAGCGCGTCGTCGGGCGTATCGAGCCAGTCCTCCGCGCGGCTGGCGACGAACCTGAGGCACGCGCCCTTCGCAACCTCGGCGAACAGCGCCCGCTCTGCCGGATCGAGGCGCCGGACCGATTGGTAACCCTCCACCAGCGCCGCCCCGCAATCCGCGCGATAAGCGTTCGCCCCGTCGAAGCACCAGGCCGCGTGGGTCACCGCAAGATCGAGCACCATGGGCCCCGTGCAGGCGAAGTAGAAATCGATGAGGCCGGTCACCCGGTCGCCCAGCATCAGCACATTGTCGGGGAACAGGTCGACATGGGTCTGCGATTGCGGGAGCGCGGCAAGATCGAGCGCTGCGGCGGCACGGGCGTGGTCGAGCATCGCGGGCAGGCCTGCGTCGATTGTCGCCAGCGCCTCCGCGCCGCATGCCTCGAGGATCGCCGCGCTCGCGGGGAAATCCATCGCATTGGCGCGGATGCCGGGAAAGTCCTGCGCAGCCAGATGGAGGTTCGCCAGCACCGCCCCGATGGCGCGCGCCTGCGCGGGCGTGGGGCGGGTGGGGGAGACCCCGGGCAGGAACTCGATCAGCGCCGCCGCCTTGCCCTCGACCATGCGCCACGAGGCGCCGGCGCGGTCGTGCATGGTGCGCGGCACCGGACAGCCCTTGCTCGCCAGATGATCGAGCAGGCCGAGGAAATAGGGGAGGTCCGCATAGTCGATCCGCCGCTCGTAAAGCGTCAGGATGAAGCGCGTACCCGAGTCCCCGGAGCCTGTCGTCTCGACCAGCCAGTTGGAGTTGGAGACGCCCTCGGCGATGCCCTTGGCCGAGACCAGCTCGCCCACGTCGTACTCGCCGATCAGCTGGGCGAGTTCCTCCGCGCCCAAATGCGTGTAGACCGCCATGCGCCTCTTCCGCGCCAGGCCTATTCGGTCAGCTGGCGGGGCAGCTTGAAGACCATTTTCTCGACCGTGGCGGTGATTTCCTGCTCGCGGATCGTGCGGTGCTCGGCCAGCGCGGCGACCACTTCGCGCACCAGCACCTCGGGCGCGGAGGCCCCGGCGGTCAGGCCGAGCGTTTCTACGCCCTCGAGCCAGGCAAAGTCGATTTCCGAGGCGCGCTGGATCAGCTTGGCGGGGGTGCCAAGCCGTTCCGACACCTCGACCAGCCGCAGCGAGTTCGAGGAATTGGGCGCGCCGATCACCAGCACCAGATCGCAGTCATGCGCCAGCTCCTTGACCGCCGCCTGGCGGTTGGAGGTGGCGTAGCAGATGTCCTCCGCCCGCGGCCCCGAGATGTTGGGATAGCGCCACTCCAGAGCCTGGATCACCTCGCGCGTGTCGTCGACCGACAACGTCGTCTGGGTGAGGTAGGCGAGCTCCTCGTCGGAATCGAAGGGCAGCTTGTCCACGTCCTCGATGGTCTCGACCAGCGTCATCTGCCCGGGCTCGACCTGGCCCATGGTGCCGATCACCTCGGGGTGGCCTTCGTGGCCGATGAAGATGATGTGGCGGCCCTTTTCGATCTGGCGTTCGGCCTGGCGGTGGATCTTGCTGACCAGCGGGCAGGTGGCATCGACATAGAGCAGCTGGCGGCGCTTGGCCTCGGCCGGGATCGCCTTGGGCACGCCGTGGGCGCTGAACACCACGGGCGCATCGTCGGGCACCTCGTCCAGTTCCTTGACGAAGATCGCGCCCTTGGCCTTCAGCCCTTCAACAACGTATTTGTTGTGAACGATCTCGTGGCGCACATAGACCGGCGCGCCATAGCGTTCGAGCGCCTTCTCGACGATCTCGATCGCCCGGTCGACCCCGGCGCAGAACCCGCGCGGGGCAGCGATCAACAGGTTGAGCAGCGGGCGCTCCGCCGTGTCGGCCGGAGTTTCGGAGGCGGAAGCGGGAAAGGGCGCGTTCATGTCGCCCCCTCTAGCGCAAGCGCCGCGTCATCGCTAGGGCGCTCGGGATCGTTTAATTCGAGGACGGCTTTGATGAAGCTTCGCGCGCACGCCCCCCATGTCCGTTTCGGGCTTGCCCTGTCTGCCGTGGCGGCGCTGTCCGCCTGCTCGAACGAGGGCGAGCTGGTGATCGACCAGGGCGTCGGCATCGCCAGCGTGCTGACGCTGTGCCCCTCGGTCGGGATCCCGGACTACACCGGCGACGTCACCACCTTCCGCGACCCCGCCGACACCACCGTCGCCAGCCTCGATGTGAGCGCGGCGATGACCAATCTGCGCGCCACCTGCAACGACACCGCGGACAAGATCTATTCCGAGGCGACCTTCACCGTAAACGCCCGCCGCAGCGACACCCGCGGCGCGCGCACCGTGGAACTGCCCTATTTCGTCACCGTGGTGCGCGGCGGCAGCGCTGTGGTCTCCAAGCGCATCGGCACCGTCACGCTCGCCTTCGCCGACGGGCAGGAGCGCGCGAGCGCGACCGCCAAGGCGGGCGGCTTCGTCAACCGCGCCGACGCCGCCCTGCCCGAGGACATCCGCGAGAAAATCACCAAGCGACGACGCGCGGGCGACCAGGAAGCGGCGCTCGATCCGCTCGCCGACCCCGAGGTCAAGGCGGCGATCGCGCGCACCCGCTTCGAGATGCTGGTGGGCTTCCAGCTGACCGAGGCGCAGCTGAAGTATAACGTGACGAGGTAGGTTTGCGCGGCGCCTCCGCGCCCGCGTCCTCGGTGCTGTTCCCTTCGCTTCGCTTCGGGGCACCTGCGGCTCGCGCGCGTGCGCTCACGACGCCTTCGGCGTCGATCATAGCCACCTGCTGCTGCGCTCGCCCTATATCGTCTTACCGGGCTTGACCCGGGACCCCGCTTCCTTCTTTGCACGCGCGAACCTCCGCGCCATCGCTACGAGAAACCGATGACCGAACCGAAAACCCTCTACGCCGCCCATGCGGCCCTGATCGAACAAGTGCTGACCGAACTGGTCGGCGAAGGCCTGCTGCCCGCGGGCACCTCCTTCGCCAACGTCACATTGGAGCCGCCGCGCGATGCCTCGCATGGCGATCTTGCGACCAATGCCGCGATGGTGCTGGCCAAGCCCGCGGGCCTCAACCCGCGCGCGCTGGCCGAGGCCATCACGGCGAGGCTCGCGGCGCACCCCGGCATCACCAGCGCGGAGATCGCCGGCCCCGGCTTCATCAACCTGCGCCTTGCCCCGGCCGCATGGCTGAGCGAACTCGCTGCCATCGCCAAGCTCGGCGCCGATTACGGCCGCTCGGGCATGGGCGAGGGCCGGGTGGTCAATGTCGAATATGTCTCGGCCAACCCCACCGGCCCGATGCACATGGGCCACTGCCGCGGCGCGGTGGTGGGCGACGCGCTTGCGGGCCTGCTCGAATTCGCCGGGCACCGGGTGACCAAAGAGTATTACGTCAACGATGCGGGCGCGCAGGTCGATGTCCTCGCCCGCTCGGTGCACATGCGGTATCGCGAGGTGTTGGGGGAAGAAATCACTATCCCCGAGGGGCTCTATCCCGGTGAATACCTGAAGCCGGTCGGCGAGGCGCTCGCCGCCGAGTTCGGCGACAGCTACGCCGCCGCGCCCGAGGCCGAGTGGCTCATCCTGTTCCGCACCCGCGCAGTCGCGGCGATGATGGACATGATCCGCGCGGACCTCGCCACGCTCGGCATCAAGCACGACCTGTTTTCCTCCGAGGCCGAATTGCAGGCCTCGGGCAAGGTCGATGCGGCCGAGCAATGGCTGCGCGACCACGATCTCGTCTATGACGGCGTGCTCGAAGCCCCCAAGGGCAAGGCCCCGCCCGAGGACTGGGAGCCGGTCCAGCTGCCGCTGTTCCGCTCGACCAGGTTCGGGGACGATCAGGATCGCCCGATCAAGAAGTCGAACGGCGCGTGGACTTACTTTGGCGCGGACCTCGCCTACCACTTCCAGAAGGCGCAGAGCGCCGACGCGCTGGTCGATATCTGGGGCGCGGACCATGCGGGCACCGTCAAGCGGATCAAGGCGGCGGTGGCAGCGCTGACCAGCGCCGATGGCGCAGCGCCCAAGCCGTTCGAGGTCAAGCTCGTCCAGATGGTGCAGCTGATGAAGGGCGGCCAGCCGTTCAAGATGTCGAAGCGCGCGGGCAATTTCGTCACTCTTGCCGACGTGGTCGACATGGTCGGCAAGGACGTGGTGCGCTTCACCATGCTCACCCGCAAGCCCGACGCGCAAATGGATTTCGACTTCGACAAGGTGGTCGAGGCATCCAAGGACAACCCGGTCTTCTACGTCCAGTACGCCCACGCGCGCATCCGCTCGACGCTGAGGAAGGCCGCAGACTTGGGGATCACGCCCTCGGATGCTGCGCTCGACAAGCTCGGGGCCGAGGAACTGGCGCTGGTGGCGCGCGCGGCACAATTCCCGCGCGAGATCGAGGCCGCTGCCCGGGCGCGCGAGCCGCACCGGATCGCCTTCTATCTCTACGATCTCGCCGCCGATCTCCATTCCTACTGGAATCTGGGTAACGACCGCCCCGAAAAGCGCTTCATCGTGGAACACGACGCTCAGCTGACCGCGGCAAGGCTTTTCCTTGCCGGGGCAATCGGGCAAGTGATCCGCAACGGTCTCGGCGTCCTCGGCGTCGAGGCGGTCGAGAGTATGTAATCAGGCCTTGTGGGGGCGAGACGCTGCCGTGATGATCGATGCCGAATATGAAGATCTGAACGAGGTCGACGGCGAGCTCGGGCTTTCCGACACCGACAGCCTGCCGTGGCTCGAATCCGATGAGGAGGAAGAAGGCGCAGGCGGGATCGACACCAGCCAGATCGTGCTGTTTGCCTTGGGCCTGCTGGCGCTGCTCGGCGTGGTGGTGGCGGGCGTGTGGTACGTCACCAACCGCGCAGCCAGCGGCGAGGTGGTCGCCGATGGCAGCGTGATTCCGGCGCCCGAAGGCCCGATAAAGCAGCGCCCCGACGATCCGGGCGGCAAGACCTTTGACGGCACCGGCAATGTCGCACCCGTGGTGGGCGAGGGCGGATCGCGCCCCGGCGTGGTCGCCGGAACGCCAATGCCGCCGCAGGCGGGCGGGCCGATGGCGGGCCAGCCTGCCGGGCAACCCTCGCCTGCGCCGACAAAGCCCGTGCCTGCTGCCACTCCCGCTGCCGGGCAGGCCCCGCAAACGGGCGGCGTCGGGGTTCAGCTCGCCGCCTACGGCACCCGCGCCCGCGCCGAACAGGGCTGGAGCGACGCCCAGCGCCGCACCGACGCCTTGAAGGGCATCAAGTACCGCGTGGTCGAAGGCAAGGTCGATATCGGCACGGTCTACCGCCTCCAGGCCGTGGTCGGCACCCGTGCCGAGGCCGACCGCCTGTGCGGTGCGCTCAAGGCCGACGGGGTCGATTGCCAGGTCAAGTAAACCGGCTTCAAGTAGTTGGGGATTGGCGGGGGCTATCCCCCGCCATGCGCCGGTGCCACCCTTGATAGCCCCCGCGCACGGTGCGACGTTACACGGATGATTCCGGCGATTTTCGGCCTCTCGGGCCCCGTCCTCACCGAAGACGAGCGCGCCTTCTTCCGCGATTGCGATCCGGCGGGCTACATCCTGTTCGGCCGCAATATCGTTGACCCGGAGCAGCTGCGCGCGCTGACCGATGACCTCAGGAGCATCCACGGGCGCGAGCGGCTGCTGGTCTCGATCGATCAGGAAGGGGGCCGCGTCGCCCGGCTGCGCCCGCCGCATTGGGCGGGCTATCCGGCAGGCGCGGCATTCGAAAAGCTGTATGACATCGCCCCCGCGAGCGCGATCGAGGCGGCGCGGGCCAACGCGACCGCGATGGGGCTCGAATTGTCGGCCATGGGCATCACCGTCGATTACCACCCCCCGCTCGATCTGCGAGTCCCCGGCGCGCACGACGTTATCGGCGACCGCGCCTTCGGCAGCGATCCGATGCAGGTCGCGGCACTTGGCCGTGCGGTGCTCGAAGGGTTGGCAGCGGGTGGCGTTGCGGGCTGCATCAAGCACATGCCGGGCCACGGGCGCACCGATGTCGACACCCACAAGGCGCTTCCCACGGTCACCGCGAGCGCCGAGGAACTGGAGGACGACCTCGCCCCGTTCCGCGCCTTGAGCCACGCGCTCATCGGCATGACCGGGCATCTCGTCTTCACTGCCTGGGACCCCGAGAACCCCGCAACCCTGTCCGAAACCGTGATCCGCGACGTGATCCGCGGCGCCATCGGCTTCGACGGGCTGCTGCTCACCGACGATATCGATATGGAGGCATTGGGCGGCACGATCCCCGAACGCGCCGCCCGCGCCCAAGCGGCGGGGTGCGATCTCGTGCTGAATTGCTGGGCGAAGAGGGCCGACATGGAGGGCATCTGCGACGTGCTCCCCGCCATGTCCGAGGCCACCGCCGCGCGGCTCGACCGGGCGCTGGCGGGCACGCGGGTGGCCGATGCTATCGCCCCCGAGACCGCCGAACTCCTCGCCAAGCGCGACGCCCTGCTGGCGCTCACCGCATGAACGCGCCCGACCAGCCCTTCATGCTTGCGCCCGAGGCCGGACGGCAGGACGCCGACGCGCTCTATCTCGAGCTCGACGGTTGGGAGGGCCCGCTCGACCTGCTGCTCGATCTCGCGCGGCGGCAGAAGGTCGACCTCAGGCAGATTTCGATCCTCGCGCTGGTCGATCAGTATCTGGGCTACATCGAGCGCGCCGGAGCGCTGAAGCTGGAGCTGGCGGCCGATTACCTCGTGATGGCGGCCTGGCTCGCCTACCTCAAGTCGGCGATGCTGCTGCCCAAGGTTGAGCAGGAGGACCCGAGCCCCGAAGAACTGGCGCTGCGCCTCCAGATCCGCCTGCAACGTCTCGGCGCGATGCGTGAGGCGGCGGGGCGCCTCATGGGCCGCGACCGGATCGGGCGCGACGTGTTCCTGAGAGGCAGCCCGGAGGGCCTGCGCACCGATCGCAAGACGGTGTGGCGCTCCGACCTGTTCAGCGTCATCCAGGCCTACGGGCAGGTCAAGGCGCGCACCGCGCCGCGGATCTATCATGTGGCGAACCGTCCGGTGATGACGCTCGATTCCGCGCTCGAACGGGTGTCCTCGATGCTCGGCGTGACGCTGGAATGGATGGAGATCCGCGACTTCCTCCCGCCCCACGCCTCGCCCGCGCTTCGGCGCTCGGCGCTGGCTTCGAGCTTCGTTGCCGCGCTCGAGCTGACCAAGCGCGGTCGGGCGGAGATCGAACAGGACGGCGCCTTCGCCCCCTTGCGCATCCGCCGCCTGCGCGAGGCTGCGGCATGAGCGAGGAGCGCCAGGACGAGCCCGGCACCCTCGAGCGCGCGGTGGAAGCCACGCTCTTCGCCGCCGAGACGCCGATGGGGGTCGAGGCGCTCGCCGGGCACCTTGGCGGGCTGGAACCGCGCGAGGTGCGCGAGGCGCTGGGCCTGCTCGAAGCCCGTTACCGCACCCGCGGTGTCCACCTTGTCGAGCGCGGGGGGCGCTGGCATTTCGAGACCGCGCCGGACCTCGCGCACCTGCTGCGCCGCGAGAAGGAGCAGGTCCGCCGCCTCAGCCGCGCGGCGACCGAGGTGCTCGCGATCATCGCCTATCACGAACCGGTCAGCCGCGCCGAGATCGAATCGATCCGCGGCGTGCAGACCAGCGCGGGGACATTGGACGTGCTGATGGAGGCGGGCTGGGTGAAGCCCGCCGGCCGCCGCGAGGTTCCGGGCCGACCGGTGATCTACGCCACCACCCCCGATTTCCTCGACCACTTCGGCCTCGCCAGCCGCCGTGATCTCCCTGGCATCGACGAATTGCGCGCCGCCGGCCTGCTCGATCCGGTCGACGAGGCGCTGGAGAACGCGATGAACTTCGAGCCCGACGAGGAGCCCGACGCGCCGCAAGCCGAGGATGACGACGAGAATCTGGCGGACTGACTCGCAATTCGCTGCGAAGCGGACTAAATGCACCACTATCGAACGCCGGGCCGCGTCCCGGCCTTGCGGCACCCGTTTTGGCCAGGCCGCGGTTCAGGAGTTGAGACAATGGGTTTTGGTTCGCTTTGGCACTGGATCATCGTTCTCTTGATCGTGCTGGTCCTGTTCGGGCGCGGCCGCATTTCGGAAATGATGGGCGATTTCGGCAGGGGCATCTCGAGCTTCAAGAAGGGCCTCAACGAGACCGAGGAAACCGCCAAGTCCGTGCGGATCGAGCCGCCCGCCGCACCGGTCGAAGCCCCCGCTGCTGCCCCGGCCGAAAAGACCGACAGCACCGGCGCCTGAGCGTTTCGCCCCTGATCTCCTGACGACAGCCGAGGCGCCCCTTTCATGTTCGATGTCGGCGCCGGAGAGCTGCTGGTCATCCTGATCGTCGCGGTGATCGTGATCGGTCCCAAGGACATGCCGCTGGCGATGCGCACTGCCGGTCGCTGGATCGGCAAGATGCGCCGCATCTCCGCCCATTTCCGCTCCGGCATCGACGCCATGGTACGCGAGGCCGAGCTGGAGGAAATGGAAAAGAAGTGGAAGGCGCAGAACGAGGAGATCATGCGCCGTTCCGCCGCGCTGACCGAGGCGGAAGCCGGCGCCCCGGTGATGACCGGCCCGCCGCCGGTCGATAACCCGCCGGAGCATCGGATCGTCGAGGACCCCCCGGCCGCTCCTGCGCCGCAGCCTTCGCTGTTCGACAAGGCCCCGGCACCGATCGCGACCGTGACGGTCGGCGGCCCTGCCCCCGATGCCGCGCCCGAAACGCCGCCTCCGCCGATGCTGCCCGCAAAGCCGCACACGGGGGACGAGAATGTTTAGCATTCAGGATCTCGACGAGACCCGCGCCCCGCTGCTCGACCACCTGATCGAACTGCGCACCCGCGTGGTGCGCGCGCTGCTGGCGCTGGCGGTGGGGTTTGCGGTGTGCCTCTATTTCGCCGACGAGATCCTCGGCATTCTGGTCTGGCCGCTCAAGCAGGCCTTTCCCGACGGCAAGGGCCAGCTGATCTTCACCAAACTGCCCGAAGTGTTCTTTGTCGAGCTGAAGGTCGCGCTGTTTGCGGGCTTCATGGTGAGCTTCCCGGTGATCGCCAACCAGCTGTGGGCCTTTGTCGCGCCGGGGCTCTACGCGCGCGAGAAAAAGGCCTTCCTGCCCTTCCTCTTCGCCACCCCCGTGCTGTTCGGCGCGGGCGCATCGCTCGCCTATTTCATCGTCATGCCGACCGCCTTCAAGTTCTTCCTCGGGTTCGGGGGCGAGGCGGGGGGGCTCGAGGTGCAGGCCCTGCCGAGCGCGGGCGAGTATCTCAACCTCGTCATGCAGTTCATCCTCGGCTTCGGTGTGACGTTCCTGCTGCCGGTGCTGCTGCTGCTGCTCCACCGCGCCGGGATCGTCACCCGCGACCAGATGGTGGCGGCGCGGCGCTATGTGATCGTCGGCATCTTCATCATCGCCGCGATCGTGACCCCGCCCGATCCGGGCTCGCAGATCATTCTCGCGGTGCCGCTGCTGCTGCTGTTCGAGGCTTCGCTGGTGCTTATGCGCTTGCAGGAAAAGGCGGTCGCCGAAGACAAGGCTGCGCGCGAGGCGGAGCAGGCGGCAGAAGCGGCTGCGGCGGAGTAATTACTCCGCCTCTTTGACCTTCACCCCGCCGATCCACACCTGCAGCACCTTGGTTGCGCGCAGCGCCTCCGGCGAGGCGAACAGCGGGTCACGGTCGACGAACAGGAAGTCGGCGCGCTCGCCCGGGATCAGGCGGCCGAAGCGGCCTTCGGCGAACCCGGCAAAGGCGGCGTCCGCGGTAAAGCCCGCAAGCGCCTGTTCGCGCGTCACGGTCTCCTGCGGGAACCACCCGCCGAAGGGCTCACCCTTGGCATCGGTGCGGCTGATCGCGGCGGCCATGCCGGCCCAGGGATCGGCGGGCTCGACCGGCGCGTCCGATCCGAAGGCGAGCCTGCCGCCCACCGTCAGCACGGAGCGCCACGGATAGGCCCCTGCCAGCCGCTCCGGCCCCAGCCGCGCCTCGGCCATCAGCCGGTCGGAGGTCTGGTGAAGCGGCTGCATCGAAGCGATCACCCCGTGCCGTCCCATCCGCGCAAGATCGGCGGAATCGATGATCTGCGCATGCTCGATCCGCCAGCGCCGGTCACCCTTGTAGCTTTCCGAAAGCTCCTCGATCGCGCCCAGCACCTCGGCATTGGCAGCATCGCCGATAGCGTGGATCGCTGTCTGGAAATTGTCCATCGCGGCAAGGCTCATCAGGTTCCTGAGCTGCGAGGGCGTAAGGAACGGCAGCCCCTTGGCGCCCGGATCGTCGTGATAGGGCGCCTTGAGGCTCGCCCCGCGCGATCCCAGCGCACCGTCGAGATAGAGCTTGATCCCGCCCATCCTGAGGCGGTCGTCATAAAGCCACACCGTCGGCTCCGGCCCGGCGACGGTGGAAAGCGTCGCGTGGCTATCGGCATAGGACATGATGCGGATCGCCAGCCGCCCGCTGTCGCCCGCGCGGCGATAGGCGTTCCAGTCGGCAAGGCTGGTGCCCATGTCGGCGACCGCGGTGACACCATAGCCGAGCAGCACCTCCTGCGCCTTGGCGAGCGCGAGGTCGCGGTCTTCGGGGCGCGGGGCGGGGACGTCCTTCTCCACCAGCAGCGCGGCCTTGTCGACGAAGACGCCGGCCGGATTGCCTTTGGCATCGCGGATGATCTTGCCGCCCGAGGGGTCCGCGGTCTTGGCGGTGACGCCTGCGGTCTGGATCGCGAGGGTGTTGCCCCAGGCGGCGTGGCCATCGACCCGCTCCAGCCAGACGGGACGGTCGGCCACCACCGCGTCAAGCTCGGCGGCGGTCGGGAAACGGCCGAGGCCCCACTTCTCCTGGTTCCAGCCGCGCCCGATGATCCACGGGCGGCCGGGGTTCTCCTCGGCAAAGGCCTTGATCTTGGCGAGCGCGCCTTCGAGCGAGGTGGTGTCCGACAGATCCAGCGTCAGCGCGCCGAAGCCGATCCCCATGACGTGGACATGGGCATCGATCATGCCCGGCAGCATCACCCGCCCCTCGCCATCGACGCGGTAATCGGTCTGCGGGCGCTTGTCGGCGCGATCCAGCACCGCGGTGATCGTGCCGTTCTCGTCAAACACCAGCGCGCTGAAGCGCTTGACCTTGCCGGTCTCGTCGATCGTCACCCCGTCGACATTGTCGACCAGCGTATCGGCGAGCGCCGGGGCGGCGAGCGCGAGGGCGGAGACGGCGGCAAGCGCGGCAGAAGCGAAGCGGAGCATGGCGATCCTTGGGCAGAAATGCGGGTCAGGCCGGTGCCTATCGCCTTCGCGCGCGCTTGCCAACTTTCACCCCCGCGCAGAAATCCTTTCGCGCCCACGGGCCAAGCCACATTGCCCTTGCGCGCCCGAGGCTCTAATCGCCTCGGGATCATGTTGACGCAAGCCACCGCATCGAACCCCAAGGGCGCCGCCGCCACTCCGGCCGACCTCACCCTCGACGACGTCCGCGCCGCCGCTGCGCGGATTGCGGGCGCGGTGGTCAACACGCCGATGATGCACTCGATCACGCTGTCGCAGATCACCGGCGCGAATATCTGGCTGAAGTTCGAGAACCTCCAGTTCACCGCGGCCTACAAGGAGCGCGGCGCCCTGAACGCGCTGCTTCTGCTCAACGAGGAACAGCGCGCGCGCGGGGTGATCGCGGCTTCGGCGGGCAACCATTCGCAGGGGCTGAGCTATCACGGCACCCGGCTGGGCGTGCCGGTCACCATCGTCATGCCGCGCACCACGCCCACGGTGAAGGTGATGCAGACCGAAAGCGTCGGCGGCAAGGTGGTGCTGGAGGGCGAGACCTTCGACGAGGCCTATGCCCATGCCCGCAAGCTCGAAGGCGAGCTTGGCCTCACTTTCGTCCACCCCTTCGACGATCCGCATGTCGCGGCCGGCGCGGGCACGGTGGCGCTCGAAATGCTCGAGGTGAACCCCGATCTCGATTGCATCGTCACGCCGATCGGCGGGGGCGGGCTGATTTCGGGGATGGCGACGGTTGCCAAGGCGATCAATCCGAAGATCGAGGTAGTCGGCGTGCAGGCCGGGCTGTTCCCGAGCATGTTCGACCGCATCAAGGGCGCGAGCCTGCCGTGCGGCGGGGATACGCTCGCGGAAGGCATCGCGGTGAAGGTGCCGGGCGATTTCACCTCCAAGGTCATCGCCGAGCGGGTCGACGACATCGTGCTGGTCGATGAACCGGCGCTCGAGAAGGCCGTGGCGCTTTTGCTCCAGATCGAGAAGACCGTGGTCGAGGGTGCGGGCGCGGCGGGGCTCGCTGCGGTGCTGCGCAATCCGGCGCGCTTTGCGGGCAAGACCATCGGCCTTGCGCTGTGCGGCGGGAATATCGACACCCGCCTGCTTGCCAACGTGCTGCTGCGCGACCTTGCGCGGCAGGGCCGGCTCGCGCGGCTGCGCATCACCTTGCAGGACCGCCCCGGCGCGCTGTTCCGGGTCATGCGCCTGTTCGACGAGCACAACGTCAACATCATCGAGATCTACCACCAGCGCATCTTTACCACGCTGCCGGCCAAGGGCCTGATCACCGACATCGAATGCGAAGCGCGCGACGCCGAGCAGGTCGAGCGGCTGGTCGAGGGCCTGCGTGCCAACGGCTATTCGGTGCAGCTGGTCGAACTCGGCTGAGTTTCCGCGACAATCGCTGAACGCTTGCCGGGCATTTGTTCCGGTTTGCACCATTGCGGGCGGGGTTTGCCGCGGCGCTCGGCACACCCATGTCGTTTTCGCGACATTTTCATAGTTAAGGGACTTTTACCGGAGCGAAGGTGTGGGCATAAGATTTTCTTAACACTTTCGCCCACCCGCGATTCACGCGCGTGGCCATGGACACAAGGGACAGGCCCCACCCGTGACGGCACCGATCCGCTTCCCCCGCTTCTTCGTGACGAGCCCCGCGCCGTGCCCCTATCTGCCGGGCCGCAGCGAGCGCAAGGTGTTCACCGAATTGAAGGGGCCGCATGCGGACCAGCTCAACGAGGCGCTGGGCCGGATCGGCTTCCGCCGCAGCCAGACAGTCGCCTATCGCCCCTCCTGCCTCGATTGCCAGGCCTGCGTCTCGGTGCGGGTGGTGGCGGGCAAGTTCAAGCCCTCGGCCACGCAGAAGCGTGATCTGAAGCGCAACAGCGACCTTATCGTCACCGAATGCCGCCCCTGGGCGACCGACGAGCAGTTCGAACTTCTCGCCCGCTATCTCGGCCAGCGTCACCCAGATGGCGGGATGTCGGCGATGGACGAGCTCGACTACGCCGACATGATCGAGCACACGCCGGTCACCAGCGTCGTCACCGAATATCGCGAGCCGGGCCCCAACGGCAAACCCGGCCGTCTGGTCGGTGCCTGCCTGACCGACCGGCAGGGTGACGGGTTGTCGATGATCTACTCCTTTTACGAGCCCGATCACCCCGAACGCGCTGGCCTCGGCAACTTTATTATCCTCGATCATATCCGCCGCGCCGCAGCTGAGGCATTGCCGTACGTCTATCTCGGATATTGGGTCGAGGGCTCGCCGCGCATGCAATACAAGGTCCGCTATCGCCCGCTCGAGCGCCTGACGCGCGAGGGCTGGCAGCTGATGGAGGAGGGCGAACAGCATCGCCTGATCGCCGCAGCGACAGCGCCGCGCCGGCCGCAGGATGAAAGCCTCGCCGGCGCGCGCGGCAAGGATGGCCAGCCTGTCAAGTTCCCCGCGACCTGAGACGGACAAGCGTCTCTCGCTCGGTCTCGCCATTGCCGCAGGATTGGGTCACACCGTACTGGCGCTGAACGGCGCGCCGGTCGCGGCGGCGTCGCTTGCCGTGCAGCAGGAGGGACCGGCGCAGGCCAGCCGGCCGGAGGAGCCGGTTGGCGAAGCGCCCCCCGTTCCCCCTCCCGCCGCGCCCGAGCCGCAGCCGGTGCCGGATTCACTCGACGATCTGATCCCCGAATCCGCGCTCGCCGATCCCGAGGCGTGGGCCGCTGGCGGCGTTGCCAATCCGGTGCCCGTGGACGAACTGCCCGATCCGCTCGCAGGCGCCCCCGATCCCGCCTTCGATGCCGCCTTTGCCGGGCTGGACACCGTCCCCGACAGCGCGGCCCCGTCCGATAGCGAGGCCGCCTTTGCCGAGCTCGCGGTTCCCGATCCCCAGCCACTGCCGCCCGATCCCGAGATCGAAGCGCTGGCCAGCATCGAGGCCCCCGTGCTCGCTGCCGCGCCCGAGCTTGCCGAGACGCGGGTCAGCAGCACGCTGGTCCTCGCGCTCCCGGCTGCCGAGGAAGCCTTCCCCGAGAAGGACGAATTCGTCGACCGCTTCAGGGACCTCTCGACCCTGCGCGAGCTTGATGACGGTGTCGAAGCCGCCCCGCAGGTCGCTGCCCGCGCGCGCGCCGATGCCGAGCTGCTCGGCGATATCCTGCGCACCTACGGCTATTACGATGGCGAGGTGGTGCGCCAGCTTTCTGGCGGGCGGCGCGCGGGTGAGGCTGCCGGCGAGGAAGAGGCCGAGGCCGCATCGCGCGAGCCGAGCGTGCGCTTCGATATCCTCCCCGGGCCGCGCTACCGCTTCGGTGCGATCGATCTCGGCCGGCTTCCTGCGCTGCCCGAACCCGATGCCAGCCGGTTGATCGAGGCCTTCGGGATCAAGACCGGCGATCCGCTCTATGCCGACCGCATCGTCGAGCGCGAGCTGGAATTGCGCGTCGCCTTGGGCGAAAGCGGCTATCCCTTTGCCGCGGTGGACGAGCCGCAGCTGCTGATCGACCACGCCCGGCAGGAGGGCGACCTCACCCTCGCGGTCGATCCCAAGGGCAAATATGTGTTCGGCGCTGTGGTCAGCAACGACCCGCGCTTCCTTTCGGGCGAGCACCTGGCGCGCATCGCCCGTTTCGATCCGGGCGACACCTTCCAGCAGAGCCTCGAGACCGATCTCAGGCGCGCGATCATCGCCACCGGGCTCGTCTCGAGCGTCACCGTCACCCCGCGCGAGACCCGTGCGCCGCAGGAGGGTCAGCCGGGCGAGGTCGTGCTCGACGTGGAAATGGAGCGCGCGCCCTTGCGCACCATCGCGGGCGCAATCGGTTACGGCACCGAGGATGGCTTCAAGGTCGAAGGTCGCTGGGAACACCGCAACCTCTTCCCGCCCGAAGGCACCCTGCGGCTGCGCGGTATCCTCGGCACGCGCGAGATGCTCGGCAGTGTCGGGGTCAGGCGCAACAACTTCCTTGGCCGCGACCAGGTGCTGACGGTGGATGCCTTCGCCAGCGACATAACGACACAGGCTGTGGACTCGCGCGGCGGCGGGGTGCGCGCGACCTTCGAGAAGATCTCGAACATCCTGTTCCAGAAGCCGGTCAGCTGGCAGATCGGCGGCGAGCTTGTCTATACCGACGAGCGCAACCGCAATGTCCGCAGCGCGCCCGGCGTGGTGGTGCCGCGCCAGGCCTATCTGATCGGCGGGCTGTTCGGCAGCGTGACGCTCGACGAGAGCGACGACCTTCTCGATCCGAGCGAGGGCTGGCGCACGACCCTGTTCCTCGCGCCCGAGGTTTCGCGCAGCAGCGGGGCGCAGAGTTTCTACCTGCGCGCGCAGGCCGATGCGAGCTATTATCAGTCGCTGGGCGATCTGGTGCTGGCCGGGCGTGTGCGGGCGGCGACGATCCAGGGGGCGGGGATCGACGACATCGCGCCTTCACGCAGGCTTTACGGCGGCGGCGGGGCCTCGGTGCGTGGCTACGGCTTTCAGGGCGTTGGCCCGCGCGATGCGCTCGGCAATCCCACGGGCGGCGCCTCGCTGGTCGAATTCTCGCTCGAGGCGCGCATTCCGACCCCGCTGTTCGGGGGCGCGATCGAAGTCGTGCCCTTCGTCGACGGCGGCTCGGTGGCGCGCGGATCGACCCCGGATTTCGACGAGATCCGCTTCGGCGCAGGGCTGGGCATCCGCTACAAGACGACCTTCGGCCCGATCCGCGTCGATGTCGCAGCCCCGCTCAACAAGACCGAATTCGACAGCCCGGTGGTGGTCTATGTCAGCCTGGGGCAGGCGTTCTGATGGCGGGCGCGGGGGACCCCGGAGCGGTGACGGCGCCTGCGCCATCGGCGCGGCGGCGCTGGGGCAAGCGGACGGGCTGGGCGCTCGGGCTGCTGCTTGCGCCGTTCCTGCTGACCGCGCTGTTCTTCGCCACCCCGATCGGCAAGCGCTTCATCGCCGACCAGATTGCCGCCGTTGCCCCCGCCTCGGGCCTTCGCTTCACCGTCGGGCGGATCGAGGGCGATATCTACGGGCAGGCGGTACTGCGGCAGGTGACCGTGAGCGACCCCAAGGGCGCCTTCCTCACCATCCCCGAAGTGCGGCTCGACTGGCGGCCGCTGAACTGGCTGTGGAGCGGGCTCGATATCCGCGAGGTCACCGCCCGGCGGGGCAGGCTGACGCGGCTGCCCGAACTGCTCCCCGGCGACCCGGACGCGCCTTTATTGCCCGATTTCGATATCCGGGTGGACAAGCTGGTGGTCGAGGACCTGACCATCGCCAAGGGCCTTGCCACGCCGCGCGACGAGCGGGCCAATCTCACCGCCAAGGTCGACATCCGCCAGGGCCGCGCGCTGATCGACGCGGATGCGCGGCTGGGCGCGCGCGACCGTTTCGCGCTGCTGCTCGATGCCGAGCCCGATGGCGACAGGTTCGAGCTTTCGGGCGATGCGCTCGCCCCGGCAGGCGGCGTGCTGGTCGGGCTGGCGAAGCTCGACCGGGGTTATTCGGCGCGGATTGTGGGCGACGGTACGTGGAAGCGTTGGCGCGGCGCGGCGGTGGCGCGGGCTGCGGACGGCGAGGACGATGCCCCCGTCGCCGCCTTCCGCATCACCAATGACGCGGGCCGCTACGGCGTGCTCGGCGAGCTGCGCGCCGGGCTTGCCGACGCGACCATCCTCGGCCGCGCGCTGGGCGAGACCACGGCGCTCGCGGCCAGCTTCACGCTGGCCGACAGCGTGATCGACGGGCGCGCGGCGGCGGTCTCCTCCGGGCTCGATGCGCGGGTGAGCGGCGTCGCCAACCTCGCCGACAAGGTGGTCGAGGGCGCGCGGGCGCGATTGGCGCTGCGCGATCCCGACCTCTTCGGGCAGAACCTCAGGATCGAGGGCGGCGCTGTGGTGGCCGACCTCACCGGCGAGTTCGACGATCTCGGCATCAAGCACGAGATCGCGGTCAGGCGGCTGGCTGCCTCGGGCGTCACCGCGACCGGCCTCGCGCAATCGGGCAGCGCGCGGCTCGATGGATCGGTGCTGCGCCTCCCCCTCGCGCTCACCGCCGAGCGGGTGACGACCGGCATCGCCCAGGCCGATCCGCGGCTGGTCAAGGGCCGGGCGAGCGGCCTCCTGACCTATGATTTCGCCAAGGGCGCGCTCGCGGCCGAGCGGACCGAGATCGCCTTCCCGGGCCTCGGCGCCCAGCTCTCGCTGGCAGGCGACATCCCCGGCGGCGCCTATGCCATCGCCGGGCCGGTGACCGCCAGCCGCCTGCGGGTCGAGGGCGCAGGCGAGGTCACGGCCAATGCCAAGATCCTCGCCAAGTTCGGCCCCGCCGTGCCGTGGAGCCTGCGCGCCAATCTCGCCGGGGTGCTGAGCCGGATCGGCAATGCCACGATCGTCAACCTCGCGGGGCCGCAGGTGCGCTTCAAGGGCGAGCTCGGGATGGGCGCGGGCCAGCCGATCATCTTCCGCAACACCACCGTCACCGCCCCGCGCCTGACGGCCAAGCTCGACAGCAAGGTGGTGACCGGCGGCGGCGTCACCCGCACCGTCCTCGCCGGAAACGGGCGGCAGGCGCAATATGGCCCCTTCCGCTTCGATGCCGAGATCGCCGCCGACGGCCCGCGCGCGGTGCTGGTGCTGGCCGATCCCTATCCGGCGGCAGGGCTCAAGGACGTGCGCATCGCGCTCGCGCCCAGCGAGGAGGGCTTCGGGCTCGATGTCGAGGGCCAGTCGACGCTCGGCGCATTTGATGGCGCGCTCGAACTGTTCCTGCCCGAGAACGCGCCCACGCGCATCGCGATCAATCGCCTCAATGTCTACCGCACCAATGTGACGGGCGAGGTCGTGCTGCTCAACGAGGGCGTCTCGGGCGATCTCCGGCTGGCGGGCGGCGGGGTGAACGGCACGGCGAGCTTCCGCCCGCAAGGTGGCGGCGCGATCGGCTTCGCGGTCGATCTGGCCGCGCGCAATGCGAGCTTCGGCGGGACGACCCCGATCACCATCGCCCGCGCCGATATCAATGCCGCCGGCCGCTACGCCGACGGCAGCGCCACCGTGGATGCCGACATCACCGCGAGCGGTTTCGAATATGGCGGGCTCTACCTCGCCAATCTCACCGCCAAGGCCGCCGTCGCCAATGGGCGGGGTAAGGTCACGGGGCAGATTTCGGGCCGGCGCGCGGACCGCTTCGCGCTCAATTTCGACGCCAATGTCGCCCCGAACCAGATCGCCGCGGCGGCGCGCGGGCAATATGGCAATGCGCAGATCACCATGCCGCGCCGCGCGGTGCTGAGCGCGCAGGAAGAGGGCGGGTGGAGCCTCGCGCCGACCCAGATCGGCTTCGGCGGCGGCTTTGCGATTGCTGAAGGGCGCTTCGGCGGCGGCACGACCGGGCTAAACCTCCAGCTATCGAAGATGCCGCTGCGCCTGCTCGACCTGGCGGGCGCGGACCTCGGCCTCGGCGGACGGCTCACCGGCATCATCGACTATAGCCAGACGGGCCGCGAAGCGCCTACGGCGCGCGCGCGCGGGCGGATCGAGCGCTTCAGCCGGGCGGGGCTGGTGCTCTCGTCAAAGCCCGTCAATGTGCTCGCCGTGGTCGACCTTCGCGCCGACCGCTTGACCGCCGCCGCACGCATGTTCGAGGGCGAGGAGCGGCGCGGCGACGTCTCGCTCGCGGTGCTCGGCCTTGCCCCGGACGGCGCGCTGGCCGACCGCGTGATGCGCGGGCGATTGGGCGCACGGCTCGCCTTCGACGGCGCGGCCGAGACGCTGTGGCGCCTCGCCGCGATCGAGGCCTTCGATCTTGCGGGGCCCGTGCGGATCGATGCCCGCGCCACCGGCACGCTCGCCGACCCGCGCATTATCGGCACCGTCGCGAGCGACGACATGACCGTGCAGAGCGCGCTCACCGGCACCCGCATCACCGCCGTCAAGGCGCGCGGGCGGTTCGCCGGATCGCGGCTCGAACTGGCGAGCTTTGCCGGGCAGACGGCCGGCGGCGGCACGGTCACCGGCAGCGGCACGGTCGATCTTGCGCAAATGAGCCGGGTGCGCGGGCCCGTGCTTGATCTGCGCGCGGCGGTGAAGAACGCCCGGCTGCTCGATGCCAACGGGCTCGAGGCGACCATCACCGGGCCGCTGCGCATCGTCTCGAACGGCGTCGGCGGCACCATCGCGGGCCGCGTGAGCGTCGACCGTGCGCGCTGGGCGCTCGGCAACGCCGCAGAGGACCGCGCGCTGCCACGCATCGCCACGCGCGAGATCAACGGCGAGGACGGGCGCGCGCGGGCGCAGGCCTCGGGCCGCGACGCCGTCTGGCGCTACCTCGTCAATGCCTCCGCGCCCGGCCGCGTGACGGTCGAGGGGCTGGGGCTGGAAAGCGAATGGGGCATCGACATCGCGCTGCGCGGCACGGTCGCCGACCCGCGCATCGGTGGCACCGCGCGGCTGGTGCGCGGCGATTACACCTTCGCCGGCACCCGCTTCGATCTCACCCGGGGGCGGATCCTGTTCGACGTGAACGAGGCGATCAACCCGCGGCTCGATATCCTTGCCGAGACCGCCAAGAACGGCACCAATGTCGACATCGCCATCACCGGCAATGCGCAGGCGCCCTCGATTGCCTTCTCGTCCGATCCCTCGCTGCCCGAGGAGGAGATCCTCGCGCGGCTGCTGTTCGGCGGGTCGGTGACGTCCTTGTCGGCGACCGACGCGGTGCAGCTCGCCGCGGCGCTGGCGGCCTTGCAGGGCGGGGGCGGGGGGCTCGATCCGATCGGGTCATTGCGCCGCACCATCGGGCTCGACCAGCTGCGCATCGTCAGCGCCGACCCGCTGACCGGGCGGCAGACCGGCATCGCGATCGGCAAGAACATCACCCGGCAGATCTATGTCGAGCTGATCACCGACGGGCGCGGCTACAGCGCCACCCAGGTCGAATACCGCATCACCAGCTGGCTGGCGCTGCTCGGCACGGTGTCGACCATCGGGCGCGATTCGGTGCTGGTGCAGGTTTCCCGCGATTATTGAGGAAGTTGTGCGCCGGGCGGCGTGAGTGCGATCAACCTTCGCTCATATACAATTCCGCTTCCGCCGCGCGGCGCCTGACCAGCCCCTGCAACACGCGCCCGCCCGCGCGGGTCCAGCGCGAGAATTCGTGCGTCGCCCCGGCATAGTCGCCCGCGATATGCCGCTTGGTCAGCGTCGCCGTGCGGATTGCGCCGGTGTTGTAGTGGAAGCTGACCAGCGCATCGAACTGGCTCTGGGTGGTGAGCGCGCTGCCGATCGCGGCGGCGACTTCGGCGGCGTAGCGGGCGAGATCCTCGGCAAGGCGGGCATCACACTGGGCCTGGGTCCAGCAGGTGCCTTTCCCGATACTGCCGCCGCCGAAGCGGTCTTCGCCGGTGGCGCCCCAGCCGATCGTCCAGGGCTCGGCGCCGGTGCCGGGGTCGGGATAGGCCTCGATCAACCCGTCGCGCCGCTGGCGCGCGCAGCCCTCGAAGCGTTTCACGAGGGCGATACCGGCCGCGCTGATCTGGCGGGGAGCGGCGCTGCCCCCGGGGCGCAGCGCGGCAAGCGAAACGGGCTCGCGCGCTACCGGAGGAAGGCTGGCAAGCCGCCGCATCAAGGCGAGCAGCGGGGTCGAGAGCTGGTAGGGCATGGGGGCCTCCTGTCAGGCGTGAGGCCCCGCGATTCAGCACGTTTTGCGCGAGTAGGAAAACGGTTTCGTGCGACCCGCCGCATGGGGTGACAAGAGCTCTTGACTGACAAGAGCTCTTGTCTGTAAAGAGCTCTTGTCAGGCAGCGGGGTGATTCGCGATAAGCGAAACTCCGGAGCCGGGCAGTCCATCAACCAAATGCTGTCGGAAGCTAACGTGGAAAACCGTTTGAAGCACTACCGCGACGTCAATGGCTGGAGCCAGGGCGAACTCGCCCGCAGGCTCGGCGTTTCGCGGCAGACGATCAACGCCGTCGAGACCGACAAGTATGATCCCTCGCTCCCGCTGGCGCTGCGCATGGCGCGCCTGTTCGGGGTGGCGGTGCCGGATCTGTTCATCGATCACTGGGAGCCCGAAAATGATGATTGAAGACAAGTCGCCCGGCGCCACGAGGGGGCTGCGCAGCATTCTGTTTCGCATGGCCATCGGGGGCGTGGTTGGGTACTGCGCCGCCTTCGGGATGTTGCACTTGATCCAGGGACCGCTGGGTGGCCTCGGAGAATCCGCGACGGCCGCTGCGCTCGTGGGCGTGCTCTACCTTGTCATCGGCCTCGGCGTTGGGCTGGGCACGGCGAGCCCGCAGGTCGGCGCGCGTTTCCTCAATGTCGAGGACGCGGACGAGCTGCGCGAACAGAAGAAGGTCCTGACCTTGTCGGGCGCGGCGATGGTGCTGTGGGGCGGGGCGCTGATCGCGCTTGCCCTGGCCGCCCCCGATGGTCCGCTGCCGCAGGCCGCCGCACTAGCGCTGGGTGCGGGCGGGCTGGTGATCGGCACACTGATCTCCATCCCCGCCTATCGCCTGAGCGACGAGTTGATGGTCGCGGTCAACCTCGAAGCCGGTGCGATCAGCTACGGGCTCATGCTTCTGTTCGCAGGCGGCTGGGCGATGCTTGCGCATCTCGGCTATGCCGCCGCCCCGGCGCCGCTCGATCTGCTGACGATGTTCTATGTGGTTGTGCTGCTGGCGAGCTTCATTGCGATCGGCCGCCGCGGGATGCTGACGCCGCGCTGATCGCGGCGCGTCCTTTGGGGCGCACAAGCAAAAGGGGCGCCCGCCGGCTGGCGAGCGCCCCTTTTTCAATGCCCGTGACCGGGTGTCAGAACCGCCAGGTCAGGTTGCCCCGGACGACCTGGGTGTCGGCATCGCTGCGCGCGATGGTCGTGTCGAAGGCGATGCCGGCCTGCACCGGACCGCTGCCGAAGGTCGCGCTGACCCCGGCCTCACCCCAGGTCCGGTCAGCCGTGCCGATCGCGAACGCCGCATTCGGACCGGTGCCGTTGACGAAGTTCGCACCCAGCAGACGCGAGCCCTGCTCGAGCTCGCGCACGACCTGGGCGGTGGCGTTGAGCTGGACGTTCTTGCCCTGCTTCTGCCAGTCGAACCCGCCGCGCAGCTGCGTGCTCTTGTAGGTGTCGCGATCGATGCTCAGCGCCAGCGCACCGCCGGTTTCCTGCACGCGGCCGAAGTCGATGCTGGCATAGCGCGCCTCGATCCCCGGCGAGATCGTGCCGACCGAAGTCTTGAGGTCGTAGGAGACCCCGAGCGCACCCGAGAACAGCAGGTTGTCCGTGCTCGATTCGAGCGTCTGGAAGGCGTTCAGGAAGGTCACCCGCCGGGTCGTATCGAAGCCGGTGCTGCCCAGAGTGACCTGGCCATCGACCACCACGCCGCTGTCGAAGCGCTGACGCATGTAGAGCGAGGCGGCGTAGGTCGTGTTACGGACTTCCTGCGCCAGCGGCACATCTGCATCGATGTCGCTGTAGTGGCCCGAAAGCCCGATCATCGTGTTGTCACCCGGGTAGAACTCGATCCCGCCGGCCAGATACCAGCCCGCGTAATCCATCGGATCGAGCTGGTACTGGAAGAAGGGCTGCGTGCCGGGCTCGTAGCCGGGAAGCGAAGCGCCTTCGCCGACGACGAAGCCGCCCGCGAGGAAGATGCCGACGTTGTCCGGCAGGTTCGCCTCGCGCATTTCGGTCTCGCCTGCGCCTTCCTGCGCGCCCATCACCGCGCCGCCGAGCGGCTGCATGGCCGGCGAGAGGCTCATCTGCGCAAGATCGAGCGGGCGCCCGGTGATCGCTACCTTGCCCCCGGCGCGATCCTTGTCCGCTTCGCGCAGGCGCGCATCGTTGAAGTTCTGCAGCAGGTTGATCGTTTGCGCCGAGAGCGAGCGGACCGCCTGCTCGTTGACCGGCGCGAGCCGCGTGAAGGTGTCGCGGATCGTGTCGGTCGAGGCGAAGTCGAGCGCGTAGATCGAGCTCAGTGCGCCGTTGGCACGGTTCTGGTCGAACAGGCGGGCATAGGCCACTTGCACCGGATCAGCCGAATTGATCACCGTGTTGTAGCTTGCTGCGGTCACCTGCACCTGCACGGCGTTCTGCTGGTAGGTGAACGACTGGCGCAGGATCGGCGAGAGCGTGAGCGCCGAGAAGGCGCCCGTCACGCCGCCCGTGGCCGAGACGATGGTGAACTGGCGGCCGAGCCCGTTGACCTGCCCGGTGAGGCCGTTGAGCATGACGGTGCCGCCCAGGTTGGCCGCACCGGTGACCGCGATCCGGTCGGAATTGGCGCCGGCCACGTCGATCACCGTCACCGTGCCCGAAGCGAGCACGAGGTTGCCGGTGAAGTTCAGCGTGCCCACCGTGCCCATGGTGCCGGGCGAGATCGTGCCGGCGACGCTGGTGGTGAAGGGCGCGATGATCGTCCCGGTGCCCTGCAGCATCCCTGCGAGCAGCGCGAAATCGCCGACCGAGGAGAGCGTGCCGTTGACGTTGACCGTGCCGCCCGCCTGGGTGACGTCGATCAGCGAGTTGAGGCGCGCGCCGGTGTTGATCGTCAGGCCAGCGGTGTTGCGCACCGTCAGGCGGTCGATCGTCACGGTGCTGCCGAGCGTGGTGGTGCCCGCATTGCTGAGCGTCACGTCGAAGTAGCGCGGCAGCACGCCGTTGAGGCGGTTGCCGGGCGTGTTGTTCGGCACGAAGTTCGTCGCACCGGGCAGGCCGTTGGCGATAGTCGGCGCCGGCAGCGGCTGCGCGGCAGCCTGCGCCTCGGGCTGGGCCAGCTCGCGGTCGATCTGCATCGTCGCCGGCTGGTTGGTCGCCGTGCCGTCGGGCGAGATGTTGGCGCTGCCCATGTTGTTGTTGGAGCCGCCCACGACTTCGCTGCCCTCGGTGCCGATGCCGCCGGGGGTGTTGATCAGATTGCCGGTCGCAACGTCACGGCACACGTTGTTGCCGATTGCGCCGATGGTGTTGCCCTGAATGCAGACCTGGCCGAACTTGCCGGCGGTGCCCGTGTTCTGCTCACCCGTCATGGTCGGCACGCCGTTGATCGGCTGGCCGTTGGGTCCGAGGATGAAGTAGTTGGGATCGGTCAGCGAGACCCAGCGGGTAGGGTCTTCCCAATTGCCGTTGCCGGCATTGGCGCCGACATAGCGGTAGGGATTGTTGGCCGCGATCCAGTCCCAGTAGAGATAGAGCGGCTGGTAGAAACTGACGGTTCCATAGCCGTTGGCAGGCTGGTCGGCAAAGAAGCGGGTGTAGCCGCCCGAAAGCACGCCGATGACCAGCTGGCGGGTGAAGGCCTGGCTGAGGATCAGCGGACCGCCCGAATCGCCGCCGGCCGTGGTGCCCTCGTTGGGCAGCGCATTGTCGCGGAAGGCGTTGAAATCACGCCGTGCGGCAGCCGGCGTCCCGCGAGCGGGATCGTCGAAGTCGATGAAATAGAGGTTCTGGATGAGGTTGGCGCTCGATCCGGCGCCGAACACGGCACCTTCGAAATCGGCGAGCGAGGCGAGCGCGCCCAGCCAGTTTTCAGCGACGCGGCGGCGGAAGTCGATGGCGAAGGTGCCGCTGGTGCCGGTGCCGTTGCCGCCGTAGCCCGCGAGCGCGACACGGTAGCCGGTGCCGGTCGCAGCGGTGATCGTCCCGGGGGCCGGGAGCGGCGAAAGCAGGATCGACCAGGTCGGGATGCCCACTGCAGGCGTGTCGAGCGCAGCGATCGCGACATCGCCATACAGGAACCGGCGCGCGTCCGGTTCGAGCGAGAGCGGATTATAGGCGACCGAGTCGACGGTGTAGAACGCCTGCGCCGTGTTGGTCTGGTAGCGACCGGTCGCATCCGGACCGGACCCGAAGATCCAGCGCACCAGTTCGTCGACCTGACCGGGGCCGTTGGCGCGAAGGTTGGTCTCGAACCCGAAGCC
The DNA here is from genome assembly GCF_001557115.1 of Erythrobacter sp. CCH5-A1. Taxonomy (GTDB): domain Bacteria; phylum Pseudomonadota; class Alphaproteobacteria; order Sphingomonadales; family Sphingomonadaceae; genus Erythrobacter. Next base: position 48,448 of record NZ_LSKQ01000231.1, on the reverse strand, counting down.
GATCGGAACGCCGCCCGAGTTCGAGCCATAGGCGGTCGCGGCGCGGCTGTTGATGCAGTGCGCGGCGAACAGCACGGTGCGCGGATTGATCAGGGAGCCGGTGCACAGGCCCAGCGAGCCGGTGCCGGGAACGCCGTTTTCGACGATCATCTGGCCAACGCCGGTGATGTTGACCGGATCGCGCGCGGTGGTCGGCGAGCCGGGAAGGGCGATCAGGATGTTGGGATCGATCTCGGCCTCGTCGGGGCGAAGGATCGTCTGCTGTTGATAGGTGAACGCGTTCTGGCGCAGCGCCGCGGCCTCGGCGGCGTCGGCAAGCAGGCGAGCGGTCTGATCGCTGTCGCCCGAGTGCGCTTCCGGCGCGACAGGGGTGAGGACCGCGGTTTCGGCAACGGCGAGCTCTTCAGCCTGTGCGCCGCTCGCACCCGCGACCAGACCCAGCATGGCCACACCCGTCAACAGCGCCGGGCGACCCCGGCGATCATGCTTGCTCATGATTTCTCTACCCTGTTCAAAAATGGAAAATTTCTGACGCGAGAATCCGCGATGTGCGACACTCTAACGCGAGATTTTTGCGACACAATCGCGACTTAACATTTCGTTGAGGCGTGGCTTTCTTACATCACGGCAGGGTGCCGCCCAGCCGCGAGCGCAATTGTTTGTGCCGCGTATGTTCAAATCTTCGCGAATACTTTGATGTGATCCGCCGGCGCGAGGTCCAGGAATTCGGCGACCAGCCGGTTGAAGTCTTCGGGCTGCTCGAAATAGGGCGAATGCCCGGCATCGGGGATGATCTCCATGCGCCCGTCGGCGAAATGCGGCAGGATCCCGGCGATTGCGGCTGGCGGCCAGATCGGATCGCGCTCCCCGGCAATCATCAGCACCGGAGCGGTAATCCTGCCGAGCGCGGCGGGTGGGACCAGGATTTCGGGCGTGAACAGCCGTGCGGCCACCGCCGGGTCGGCGGGCGGATTGAAGGCGCCCAGTTGCCGATAGATCGATGCCTTCAGCGGGTTTGCCCTGATGAAATCGCTGGTGAGCCCCAGCGCCGCCGGGCCGCGCGTCCCCATCTGCTTGCGGGCTTCGGCGAAAGAGGAAAGGCCCGGGAGGTGGGCGATCCCGCCGAGCGTGCAACACAGCACCAGCCGTTCGACCAGATCGGGCCGCACGAGCGCGAGCCGTACCCCCGTCCACCCGCCGAGCGACTGGCACACCACTTTCGCGCGGGTTGCACCGGCCGCGGCCAGCACACCGACTGCGGCGTCCACCGCCTGCGCGATCAGCCGCTCCGGGTCCGAAGCATCGGATTCGCCGAAGCCGGGCAGGTCATAGGCAATCACGTGATGAGCGGTGCCAAAGGCAGCGAATTGCTGCCACCAGGCCGCCCGGTTGGCGCCCGCGCCATGGATGAACAGCAGGCTCGCCTCGCCGTCTTTCGGCTGCCCCTGCGCCGACCAGCGAACACCGCCCGCAATCCCTTCCATGACACCCTCTCCCCTCGCGCCGCCGACCCGGACAAAGCCAAAATGCGTAGCAATTGCTACACGATTCTTCGCGCGCGGCAAGCCCATGCGAAAGGGGCGGAAGGATCGCTCCTCCCGCCCCCGCAATTACCGACAAAACTGCCGTGCTGTTACATCGAGTAGTACATGTCGAATTCGACCGGGCACGGGGTGGTTTCGGTGCGGATCACCTCTTCCCACTTCAATTCCATGTAGGCCTCGATCTGGTCCTTGGTGAACACGTCGCCCTTGAGCAGGAACTCGTGGTCGGCGGCCAGGCTGTCGAGCGCCTCGCGGAGCGAACCGCATACGGTCGGCACTTCGGCGAGCTCGGCCGGGGGCAGATCGTAGAGGTTCTTGTCCATCGCCTCGCCCGGGTGGATCTTGTTCTCGATCCCGTCGAGACCCGCCATCAGCAGCGCCGAATAGGCAAGGTAGGGGTTGGCGAGCGCATCGGGGAAGCGGAACTCGACGCGCTTGGCCTTCTCGCCCGCACCATAGGGGATGCGGCACGAAGCCGAGCGGTTGCGCGCCGAATAGGCGAGCAGCACCGGCGCCTCGAAGCCCGGCACCAGACGCTTGTAGCTGTTGGTGGTCGGGTTGGTGAAGGCATTGAGCGCCTTGGCGTGCTTGATGACGCCGCCGATGTAGTAGAGGCACATTTCCGAAAGGCCCGCATATTCGTTGCCGGCGAACAGCGGCTTGCCGTCCTTCCAGATCGACATGTGGGTGTGCATCCCCGAGCCGTTATCCTGCTTGATCGGCTTGGGCATGAAGGTCGCGGTCTTGCCGTAGGCGTGGGCGACCTGATGCACGACATACTTGTAGATCTGCATGCGGTCGGCGGTCTGCACCAGCGTGCCGAAGGTCAGGCCGAGCTCATGCTGCGCGGCGGCGACTTCGTGGTGGTGCTTGTCGCAGGGCAGGCCCATTTCGAGCATGGTCGATACCATCTCGGCGCGGATGTCCACGGCGCTGTCGACCGGCGCGACCGGGAAGTAGCCGCCCTTCGCGCGCGGACGGTGGGCGAGGTTGCCCGCCTCGTATTCCTTGGCGGTGTTGGTCGGCAGTTCGATATCGTCGATCGAGAAGCCCGAGCCGGCATAGCCGTCCTCAAAGCGCACGTCGTCGAACATGAAGAACTCGGCTTCGGGGCCGACATAGACCGTGTCGCCGAGGCCGGTCGACTTCAGGTAGGCTTCGGCGCGCTTGGCGGTGGTGCGCGGGTCACGGCTGTACCAGTCACCGGTCGAAGGCTCGACGATGTCGCAGTTGATGATCAGCATCGGGGTGGCGCTGAAGGGATCGACCCAGGTCTCGGTGAGATCGGGCTTCAGGATCATGTCGGATTCGTTGATCGCCTTCCAGCCCGCGATCGACGAGCCGTCGAACATCAGCCCGTCCTCAAGCTCGTCCTCGCCCATCACGCCCGCGACCATAGTGAGGTGCTGCCACTTGCCCTTGGGATCGGTGAAGCGCAGATCGACCCACTCGATTTCCTCGTCCTTGATCTTCTTCAGGACGTCTTTTGCCTTTGACATTTTGGTATTGCCTCCAAGTATTTGGTGCCGGCCCGCCCCCGTGGCAGGCTGGAGAGGAAAGGGATCAGATCGCGTCGTCGTTGGTCTCGCCGGTGCGGATGCGCAGCGCGCTTTCGATCGCGGTGACGAAGATCTTGCCGTCGCCGATGCGGCCGGTCTGGGCAGCGCTGGCGATGGCCTCGACCACGCGTTCGGCCTGATCGTCCGCGACGACCACTTCGAGCTTCACCTTGGGCAGGAAGTCGACGACATATTCGGCGCCGCGGTAGAGTTCGGTATGGCCCTTCTGGCGGCCGAAACCCTTGGCTTCGGTGACGGTGATGCCGGACACGCCGATTTCGTGCAGCGCCTCCTTCACCTCGTCGAGCTTGAAGGGTTTGATGATCGCTTCGATCTTTTTCACGTAGTCCCCGTCCGGTTGGGCCCATCAGCGCCTGGCCGATTGCTGACCGATTCTTAACAAGAACCGTGCCAAGCTGTAAGGTGGTGGCTGCGAACATTCCTTGCCGCTTGAAGACTCAAGGAAGCGGATGTCTTTCACCGTTGACGGGCGGTTAGCAACATAATGGTGCAACGCGCAATGGTGCACAGCATCTGATCGCGCCGTGCCTAAATTTTAAGCAAAACCTGGCGGGGTTACAGACGAAGTCCCGTAGTCTCGGGCAGGCCGCACATGATGTTGAGGTTCTGGATCGCGGCCCCCGAAGCGCCCTTGCCGAGGTTGTCGAGACGGGCGATGAGACGGGCCTGGGTGTAATCCTCGTCACAATAGATCGAAAGCTCGATCCCGTCCCATGCGGGCGCATCCTTGCGGATCAGAAACTCGCTCTCAAAGCCCCGGCGCCATGTCATGAGTTGCGATTGCCCGGTGACCTTCGCGAGCTCCTCCTCGAAGTCGGCAGCCCCGGCGACACCCATCGCCTTGAAAGGGATCGGCACATCCACGATCATGCCCCGAAACGCGGGAACGACCGCGGGCGAGAACACCGGTGCGTGCGCGAGGCCCGCATATTTCTGCATTTCGGGCAGGTGCTTGTGACCCATTTGCAGGCCGTAGGCGCGGAAGGCGATGTCAGTATCCTGCTCGAACCGATCGATCAGCGCATTGCCCCCGCCCGAATAGCCGCTCACCGCGTTGACCGTGTAGGGCCAGTCGACGGGCAGCAGCCCGGCGCGCACCAGCGGGGCGACAAGCGCGAGGAAGCCGGTGGGGTAGCACCCCGGATTGCTCACCAGCCGCGCATTGGCGATGGTCTCCTGCCCGATCAGCTCGGGGAAACCATAGGTCCACCCTTCCGCCACGCGGTGCGCGCTCGAGGCGTCGATGATGCGGGTGCCCGATCCTTCCGCCAGCTTCACCGCCTCTTTCGCCGCCTCGTCCGGCAGGCACAGGATCGCGATGTCGGCGGCGTGGAGCGCGTCGCGGCGGGCGGCCTCGTCCTTGCGCTGGGCATCGTCCAGCACCAGCAGGTCGAACTCGCCGCGCCCCTGCAAACGCTCGCGGATTTCGAGGCCCGTCGTTCCGGCTGCGCCGTCGATGAACAGGCGGATCGCCACCGGCTCAGCCTTCCGCCGGAGCGAGTTCGCTCGTCCGGCACCAGCCGGATGGGCCCTGCGGTCCGGGGCAGCCCCAGGCCCATTCGCCCGCGACGTCGAGCAGCTCGAAGCGGCTGCCGGGAGCGAGCGTCGCGAAGACCTCGGCATCGGCGCGCGGGGTGAGCCTGAGGCCGGCGCCCGCGCTGCCCACCGCATGGACGTGGGGGATGACATAGTGCGCGGCAAGGTGCGTGCCCGCCAGCGCCATGTGCGCCAGATCGCCGCGCAGCGGCAGGCTGCCGGGCGCGGGCTTCTCGACCGGGCCGTTCAGACCCAGCACGCCGGCCGGCACTGCATAATCACTGTCCTTGCGCGTCGCGCCGCTCATCTGCGTTCCGTTGCCCGATTATCGTTATGCTGCGGCCTCTCCCCAAGCCTGAGCAGCGTGGCAGGGCCGTTAGCGGCAAGCGGCCCCCGGGGCAAGCTTAGGCGGCGTAACGGTTGCGGATGGCGTGCCACGCGGCGCGCAGCCCGAGCCCCCGCCCGCCGCGCGCGCGGCCGGGCTTGGGGGCGGGGGTCCAGGCGAAGGTGTCGAAGTGCACCCAGTCCAGCCCCTCGCCCACGAAGCGGTCGAGGAACAGCCCCGCCACGCTCGCCCCGGCAAAGGGATTGGGTGCCGAGTTCGCCATGTCGGCCACGTCCGAGGCGAGGTATTCGCGGTAGGCATCATGCAAGGGCAGGCGCCAGGCCGGATCGTCATGCGCCTTGCCGGCGGCGAGGAAGGCCTCGGCCGTCTCGTCGCGGCGGGCGAAGAGCGCAGGCAGGTCCGGTCCCAGCGCCACCCGCGCCGCGCCGGTCAGCGTGGCGAAATCGACGATCAGGTCGGGGTTCTCCTCCGAAGCGCGGGTCAGCGCATCGCCGAGGATCAGGCGCCCCTCGGCATCGGTGTTGTCGATTTCCACCGTCAGGCCCTTGCGCGTTTTGAGGATGTCGCCCGGGCGGAAGGCATTGCCCGAAATGGCGTTCTCGACCGCGGGGATCAGCAGGTGCAGCCGCACCTTCAGCCGCGCGCCCATGACGAGCCCCGCCAGCGCCAGCGCATGCGCCGCGCCGCCCATGTCCTTTTTCATTAGCCGCATGCCCGCAGGCGGCTTGATGTCGAGCCCGCCGCTGTCGAAGCACACCCCCTTGCCGACCACCGCGAGCACCGGATGCGCCGGGTCGCCCCAGACGAGGTGCATCAGCCGCGGCGCATGATGCCGCGCCGCCGCGCGCCCGACGGCGTGGACCATCGGATAGTCCTGCTCGAGGCTCTCGCCGCGCACCACCGTCAACTCGGCCTTGTGCGCCTTGGCGAGCCTTTCGCACTCGGCCTCGAGTGCGGCTGGTCCCATGTCCTCAGGGGGCGCGTTGACTAGGTCGCGCAGCAAGATTTCCGTCTCTGCTTCAGATACATAGCCGTCAATCTGCCCAACCTGCCCGGTCAGCAGCACGCGTGGGCCCTGGCTCTTGTCCTCGCTCTTGTAGCGACCGAAGCGATATTGCCCGGTGATCCAGCCGAACATCGCCGCCCCGGCTTCGGCATTGGCGAGGCGATAGGTGCCCTCGGGCAGTTCCTCGGCGAGTTTGGCGAGGCACCATGCGCTCAGGCTCTCGGGATTGGCGACGCCGCCCACCGCGAGCCAACCGTCGCCATCGGGCAAAATCGCGGTCTGATAGCCGCCGCCCTCGAACTTCTGCGCGGCAAGGCTGGCGCGCTGGACGGGGGAAAGCGCCTTGGCGAAGGCCTCGAAGCCGTCCTTGTTCACGAGGTGAATGGCAATTGCGGGCTCGGCGCGGTCGGGACGGATCAGGGCTTTGGCTTCGCTCATGGAGCGTCCATAATCGCAAGGCTAGCAATGTCACCAGCGGATTCGCGCAGCGGGGGAGGGATAGGCTGAATGAATGTTCCCGATATGTTTCACGTGAAACACTGGTCAGGCGGCACGGCCGTGGCGGCGTTTTCGCTGGCTGCGCTGGCGGCATGCTCCTCGCCCGACGAGATCGTCGCCAAGACCGGGACCGCCACCGCCGAGGCACCCCCCACGCTCCCGACACCGCCTGCCCCCGCGCCCGGCAAGGTCGCCTTCGAGGACAACGCCAAGAAGGGCGAGGCCACCCGCGACTTCGCCTATAGCTGGCCCGCCGAGGTCAGCGCGATCCCCGAACTCGCCGCGCGCCTCACCGCCGAGCGCGACAGGTTGCTCGCCGAGCAGAAGGCCGACTGGGAGGAATCCCTGCGCGAATTCGCCGACAGCGACTGCGCCGGCTGCGTCAACCGCGACTACGCGATGCAATGGGACGTGGTTGCCAATCTGCCGCGCTTCCTTTCGCTCTCGGGCGCGTGGAACGTCTACAGCGGCGGGGCGCACGGGAGTTATGCGTGGGAGGCGCTGGTGTGGGACCGCGAGACGAACAAGGCCTTCGATCCCAAGACGATGTTCACCTCGCCCGCCGCCTTGCAGGGCGCGCTCGGGGACGCATGGTGCAAGGCGCTCAAGGTCGAGCGGGTCAAGAAGGGCATGGCGCCCGAGGACGACGACGGCATTTTCCCCTGCCCGCCGATCGCCGATCTCACCGTGCTTGTAGGATCCTCCGACCGCAAATCCTTCAACCGCATCGGGCTGATCGCCGCGCCTTACGTGGCGGGCTCCTATGCCGAGGGGGAATACGAGGTGACGCTGCCGGTGACGCCCAAGGTGCTGGCTGCGGTCAAACCCGCATACCGGGCGGCATTCGCGCTCGGGAAGTAGTATTTCGGGGCAGGGCGCGCTATGTAGGGGCCATGCACGATTATCAACTCGTTGACGGCGATACGACCGTCTACCGCGATGGCTCCATCAAGCTCCACACGGCCGCAGGGTTCGAGGGGATGCGCAAGGCCGGGCGCCTCGCCGCCGAGATCCTCGACGCCTGCGTGGAGCTGGTGAAGCCGGGCGTCACCACCGGCAGCATCGACGATGCGATCCGCGGCATGATGCTCGATGCGGGCGCGGTGCCTGCGACCTTGGGCTACCGCGGCTATGCGCATTCGAGCTGCATCTCGATCAACCACGTGATCTGCCACGGGATTCCGGGCGACAAGCTGCTGAAGGATGGCGATATCCTCAACATCGATGTCACACCCCTGGTCGACTGCTGGCACGGCGATACCAGCCGCATGTTCTACGCCGGTGAGCCGTCTCTGAAGGCGAGGAAGCTGGTCGAGGTGACCTATGAATGCATGATGCTCGGCATCGCGGCGGCCAAGCCCGGCGCGCGGCTCGGCGATATCGGCGCGGCGATCGAGGCTCACGCCAACCAGTTCCGCTACGGCGTGGTGCGCGAGTTCTGCGGCCATGGCTTGGGGCGCCTGTTCCACGACGCCCCCGAGGTGGTCCACGCCGCCCGTGCGGGGACGGGGCCGGAATTGAAGCCGGGGATGTTCTTCACCATCGAGCCGATGATCAACCTCGGCAAGCCATGGGCCAAGGTGCTCGGCGACGGCTGGACCGCGGTGACGCGCGACAAATCGCTCTCGGCACAGTTCGAACATTCGATCGCGATCACCGAGACGGGCAACGAGATCTTCACGAAGAGCCCGACCGGGCGGGATTGCCCGCCTTACGTGTGATGGCTGCTTCGCAGTCGCATCTGGCAAGTCGGATGGCCGAACAGTTCGGCCTCGATCTGATCCGGTTCCCTCATGCAGATTGCGTGCGCCTTGGCGAAGGCGAGATCCTCAAGCTGCTCATCCCCCGCTCCAAGCGTGTGATGATGGGGCAGCCGCAGGACAGGATCATCATCGGTACCTTGATGTTCATTCCCCGCCGCAAGCTGGTCCCGCTGCGAGCGCCTTCGAAGAAATTTGATTGGCCCGAGCATTGTGCCGCTTGTGACATCGCCAATTTCCCTTGGCTGGTTCCGTTTGGCCGACTCTCGGACAAGCCAATCGATGGCCGCTTCCTTGGCGGGCTCCAGTCATTGATCGCGACACTTCCGAACGACGAACGTGGCTGGCAGGAGCGGTTTGGCGAAGATGTCTTCGAGACACCGGGTCTTGAAACGGTCCGCCCGCTCGTTGAGTTCCTGCGAAAAGCTGTTACGCCTCCCCGGGCTTGACCCGGGGCCCCGCTTCTTCTTTCCTCAGGGCATGGATCGCGAACAAAAGGGCGGCTGGGTCTACATCATGGCCGACCGTTACCGTGGCACCATGTATGTTGGATCAACCGCCGATATTGCGGCCCGCGTCTTCCAGCACCGCGAAGGACAAGGCTCGACGTTCTGCGCTGAATATGGCCTCACACGATTGGTCTGGACTGAGCTTTTCCCGACCATGCAGGAGGCCATGGATCAGGAAAAGCGAATCAAGCGCTGGCGGCGGGAATGGAAGTTTGCGCTGATCGAGAAGGCCAATCCGGATTGGCGTGATCTCTTCAACGAAATCTTGGCATGAAGAAGCGAGCCCCCGGCTCAAGGCCGGGGAGACGGTAAGGTCAAAGGAACAGCACCGCCAGCACCGCACTCATCACCACCACCAGCCCGACTGAAAACCCCAGCATCGCCAGCACTGGCCGTGTCACCCGCCCGTGCAGCACCCAGTCGTAGCCCGCCGAGACCAGCACCGTGATCGGCACCTGCACCGCGATCGCGACCGGATCGGGCAGTCCGATGACCTGCACCACGCGGGCATAGGCGGGGGTCATCAGCGCCAGCGTTGCGTTCAGCATCGCTTGCCGGTGCGCGGCGATGTCGCGGGCCTGCGCATACCGCAGCGCGAGGAAGTAGAGCGGCACGAAGGTCGCGAAGGCGGCGAGGTTGACCACCGTCACCTCGGGGCGGCCGAGCTCCAGCCCGATCCGCCACGAGATCACCCCGCCGCTCACCAGCATCGCCGCGACGAGCGCCAACGAGGCGCGCCCGGTCGCGCGGTGGGCCGAGAGGCGGTATTTGGCCGCAAGGAAGCTCTGGCTCGCGAGCAGGATCAGCCAGGCGATCATGCTCCCGGCGTGGAACACCACGATCGGGGTATAGCGCGCCTGCACCTGCGGATGCGCCACGGCTTTCAAAGCGAAGGCGAACAGCGTGAAGGCCAGCAGCCCGAGCGCGATCCGTCCCATCAGCAGGTTGGCGCGGGTGTGGCTCTCGGGTGCTCTCACTACTGCTCCCTCGCGGCGCGGATCGCGGCCCCGGCGGCGAAGGGCGCGATCGCGACCAGCCCGAGGCTTATCGCTCCAACGAAGCCGAGGCTGACGGGATCCAGCCGCGCGAGCGCACCCGCGCCGAAAATCAGGATCGGCAGCGCGAGCGGGATCAGCAGCAGCCCCGAAAGCGCCGCGCCTGCCCTCAACGAGGCGGTCAGCGCGGCGATCATCAACCCGATGGCCGCGAGCCCCGGCGTGCCCGCCAGCAGGCCTAGCAGCAGGATCGAAAAGCTCTCGCCCTCGATCTTGAGCAGCGCCGCCGCGGGAAAGGTCGCCAGCAGCAGCGGCGGGCCGAAGCTCAGCCAGTGGGCGAGCAGGCGCACCGCCATCATCGCCTCCTCCGCCAGCCCGCGCAGCTTCAGCTGGTCGAAGACGCCGAGCGTAATGTCCCGCGCCACCAGCTTCTCCAATGGCAGGATCGCCGCCAGCAGCGCCGCGATCCACACCACCCCGCCACCGGTCCGCGCGAGCAGGTTCACGTCCGGCCCGACCGCGAACGGAAACAGCATGGCGACCGCGACGAAGAACACCACGGGAAGCGCCGCCCCGCTGCCGGCGAACGGAAAGAACTGCGCCAGATCGCGGCGGAGCAGATTGAGGATCATGCGTAATCCTCCGTCTCGGCCGGGGCGTAATCCTCGATCGCGAAGCTCGTCATCCCCGGCACATTGAGCGGCTGGTGCGAGGCGATCAGCGCGATCCCGCCGCCGCCGACATGCAGCTGGATCAGCGCGACCACCTTGGCAATCGTGTCGGCGTCGAGCCCGGACAACGGCTCGTCGAGCAGCCAGATCGGCACGGCGCGATTGAGCAAGGCCGCCAGCGCCGCGCGCTTCTTCTGCCCGGTCGAAAGGAACCGCACCGGCACCTCGAGCAGCGGCGCGAGCCCGAGGATCGTGATGGCGCCGTCGGGGCTGGTGCAGCCGTCGACGCTTTCCCAGAACGCCAGCGCGCGGCCCAGCGGCAGGTCGGGATCGAGGCCCGTGCGCTCGTCGAGCAAGCCCAGCGCGCCCTCGCGCGTCACGCTCCCGGCATAGGGCGTCGTCAGCCCGGCGAGCGCGCGGATCAGCGTCGTCTTGCCCGCCCCGTTGGCCCCCGTCACATGGCACGCCGCCCCCGCCTCGAGCCGGAACGACAGCTTGCGGAACAGCAGCCGCTCGCCCCGCCTACAGGCGAGGTTTTCGGCCGCGAGGAAGGGGGAGAGCGCTTGCATTGCGCGGCAGCGTTAGGGAAAAGGCACGGGCCAAACAAGCGATCCCTCATGCCGGAGTGCCTCATGTCCGTCCCCGAACTCACCCCCGACGAAGCCGCCGCGCTGCTGGCGGCCCACCCCGAATGGGCGAGCGCGCGCGAGGGCAAGGCGATCGCGCGGAGCTTCCGCTTCCGGGACTTCTCCGAGGCCTGGGGCTTCATGAACCGCGTCGCCCTGCTGGCCGAGGCGCAGGATCACCACCCCGAATGGTTCAACGTCTACAACCGTGTCGAGGTGACGCTGACGACCCATGACGCGGGGACAAGCGGCGGCCTTTCGGCACGCGATGCGCGGATGGCGGCGGCGATCGATGCCTTACTGGCCTAGGGGGCGCAGGCTGTTTTTCAGCTGCTTCCTCACCCGTCCCGGCATCCAGCGCTTGGCGAAGGCCATGCGCTTGGCGGTCGCGCCGATGTAGTAATCGAGCTTGTCGCCGTGCACCGCGTCCCAGATCGCCTGCGCGACGTGCTCCACGGGGGTGATCTCCAGCCCCGCCGCCTGCACCCGCGCGCGGATCGGCTCGTTCGACTTGCGGTTGCCGGTGCCGTTCAGGAGCGGGGTCTCGATAAAGCCCGGGCAGACCGAGGCGACCGTGATCCCGTCCGCCACCCACTCGGCATCGAGGCTTTCGCTCACCGCGCGCACGCCGAACTTGGTCGCACAATAGACGCTCATCCCCGCGCTGCCGACGATCCCGGCGGCGCTGGCGATGTTGATGCAGGCCGAACCCGGGCCGCTCTTCTGCAGGTAGGGATAGGCCGCCTGCGCGCCGTAGAGCACGCCCTTCAAGTTGATGTCGAGGCAGCGGTCGATCTCCTCGGGGTCGAGCTCGCTCAGCGATCCGCCGGTGCCGATCCCGGCATTGTTGACCAGCACATCGATCCGGCCTCCCGCCGCGGCGGCGAATTCCGCCAGCGCCTCGTCCCAGCGCGCCCGGTCGCGCACGTCGAGGCGGCCCGCCCACTTGGCGTCTCCGGCGATGAGGGCGAGGGTCTCGGCCATCCCGGTCTCGGAGATGTCGGCGACGCCCACGAACCAGCCCCGCGCGGCGAAATGCAGCGCGGTGGCGCGACCGATGCCGGAGCCGCCGCCAGTGATGAAGATGCTGCGCCGCGAACTGCCTGCCGTCATTGAGATCCCCTCAGATTGCTGTTTGAAACCTGTCTAGTGCGGACTGACACGCTTGTCAGCAGGCAGAGTGCGCGGGAGGCGCAGGGGCAGGGCGGAGTTGATCCGCTTCGCCTTGTTTTCCTTGACTTTCGGCCCGATCATGCCATCAACCAATCTGGTTCTGTACAAGGCTTGTGCTGCCAATCAGCGTGTCGCAGGCCCCGAGCAGGATCGACTGGCACACGCTGCAATGTACCGATCTGTGGCTGCAAAGGGAGGACGAGAATGACGAAGACCGAGATGAGCAAACCGTCGGCCCGCCCCTACACCGCACCCCGGCTGATCCGCCCCGATGGCATGGGGCTGTCGCCTGAAGCAAAGGCAGATTTCGCCTCGCTTGAACTTTTGGCGGATTACGGTCCATCCTGACCAGCTTTGCGCGGTCCATCGTCAGCGCTGCGCAGGGCCTCTTGCCAGGGGGCAAGACCGGGATTCTCCCGATCGAATCCACCGGTCCCACAGACACCTCTTACGGACCATACTGATGGTGCCGGAACACAACGCCGGGCTCTGACAGAATCTCCAAGGCTTCCGGCGGCTTATGCGCTCCGCTTTGGTCCATTCTGGTTTTGAATGCGCCTTGTTCGGGCGTCAGGAATGATGCAGCGATCAGGCTCGGATCACCCAAGCGCGTCGCAAGGGGGTGATCGGCGTCTGGTGGAGAACGAGCAATGACGAAATCCCGGTTGCCTGCACTTTCGGGTCGCCCCTACACGCCGCCCAGGCTGATCCGCCCTGACGCGGAAGAACTGTCGCCACAAGGGAAGTCGGCTATCTCGGCTGTTGAGAGCGGTAGCCTCGTCGGGCCATCCTGATCGGGCTGATGCGCGGCACCGGGTTCTGACCCGATGTCCGGCGGCCCGCCTGCACGAGAAAAGCGCCCGCAAGCACTCCGGCTTTGAACGGGCCCCGGCTCGGCACTTTGCGTCATGCCTCCGCTTCGGCTATGTCTATCATGTACGCCCGATCGTGATGATTGGCGCCAACGGAAGAGCGGATATGACGACAGCCCGATTGCCTGAGGCACCGAAGCGCCCCTACACCGTGCCCCGCCTGATCCGCCCCGCTGCGCAGGGATTGTGTCCCGAAGGCAAGCTGGTTCGCGCCTATAGCGAGCACCCCGGGTCGCCCCCTGACTATTCCACCGCACCATCCTGATGGGATTGTCGATCCGCATCTGGATCTGACCCCTTCCCCGGTGCTCCGTCTTCGCGGCGAAAGTGCGGGCCGGCATTCCGCGTCGTCTCGGCACGTGGAGTCATGCGCCCGTTGTGGCTATGTATGCCTGACCCGCCATAGCCTGAGTCGGATGGACATGACGCAAGCCCCGTTGCCCGAACTGTCGGCCCGCCACTATACCCCGCCCCGCCTGATCCGCCCCCAAGCCGAAAGGCTCTCACCGGAAGGAAAAGCAGGGATGTATCCCGCTGAGGCAATCTATACCCAGGAATATGGCCCCTCCTGATCCTCGTTATCGGCTGGCGCATTTGCGATGGCGATGATAGCCGAGGCACAGTGAACTGTCGCACGGCACGTGCAGACGATGACTATGGGGGCAACCATATGACTGAAGCGGCAAAGCGCTCTTACACCACTCCCCGGCTGATCCGCCCTGGAGCGGAAAGATTGTGTCCTGAGGGCAAGAAAAATGTCGCTGCCACCGAATTCTATTCGGCTTCGCCTTATCCAACCACCGGCCCGTCCTGATCTTGCTACTTCCCATCGACCGGGCCTCGTTCCGGTGCTGTCGTCCCATTCGTGCAGGCTCGTCCATCAACCGGAGGTGACGTAAATGACCAAGGTTCAGATACCCGAGCGGGCGACCCGCCCCTACACTGCACCCCGGCTGATCCGCCCGGAGGCCGAACGGCTTTCGCCCGAGGGAAAGAGTAATAATTCCAGAGAGACGACAAGCGTTGGTGTTGATTACGGGCCGTCCTGACCGTTGCGCAACACGCTAACGCTGCCATCGCCGCAGCGCCGCTGCGGCAGTGAAGCGGGCGCGCAGGATGATATCAAGCCCCGCAAGATTGCGGTAATGCGCCGCCACCGACCAGTTCCAGTTCGGCTCCACCAGCACCGGCCCCATGCCGCGCCCCTCCTGATCCCCGCTGCCGGCTGGCGCAGTTGCGATGGCAAAGCTACGTTCGCACGCGTTGAGCTTCCGCCAGACTTTCGCGGGCCATGAACACGGAGCAAGCCCATATGCATGAAATGTCAAAGCGCCCCTACACCGCGCCCCGGCTGATCCGCCCCGACGCCGAGGGGCTTTCGCCAGAGGGGAAGAAGGCGATCTCCATCTTCGAGGACTCGACGTCGAGCTTCGGGCCGTCCTGATCGCTGCGCACCTTGCGCCCGCTGCGATCAGCGGCGCGCGGCTGCGGCGGCAAAGCGCGGACTGAGGCTGAGGTCGAGCCCGGCAAGATTGCGGTAATGCGCCGCCACCGACCAGTTCCAGTTGGGCTCCACCAGCACCGGCCCTTCCTCGGCCAGAGCCACGTCCCAGCCGATCATCGGCGGTAGCGGCTCGGGCGCAGCGGCGATGATCCGGCGGTGCGCCTCGCAGGCCAGTTCGGCCAGCGCGGCGGCCTGCGGCACTACCCGTCCGGCAAGCCCCGCCGCACGGTCCCGGGGCGCCGGGGGCAGGGCGGACAGCGCGGCATCATCGAGCGGGGCCAGCTGGCCGGTCCGCGGATCGACGGCGATGATGCACCAGCCCTTGGGGAGCGGCCGCTCCTCCCCGCAGGGAATTTCCGCCAGCATCGACAGCACCTGCACCGCGCCATCTTGCCCTCGCGCCGTGATGGTGCGGAAGGTCGCCAGCGTCGCGCCTGCCCATGCGGCAAGCTCCGGGTGGTTCGCGAGCAGCGGTTGCATCACCAACGCGCCCGCCTTGCGATGACCGCGAATGACGGCGGCAAGCTTCCCTTCGTGGACCCCCGCAGCATCGGTCAGCCGCCAGGCCTGCGCCCCGGTGCGCTCCAACAGCGCGCTGCCCTTGCCGCCGCTGCCGGTGGCGGGCTTGACGAAGGCGCAGTCACCCGCGCTCGCCGCAAAGGCGCGCTCCCATTCGGCAGCATCCGCCGCGCTCACTCTGACGGTCGGAATGGCGGCGAGGCCCGCGTCGCGGCAGAACACGGCGAAGGCGGCCTTGTCGGCCAGTCCCGCCCGGGCCAGCGCTTGCGCATAAGGCGCAAGGGCGCATTGGTGCTCGAACTGGAGATAGAGCCGGGATCGCTCGGCCCGCACGCGGGGCAGATCGGCTTTCAGCAGCCGCGCTTCATGAGGCCACAGGCGGTCGCGCAGCAAGGCGGAGGCATGGGCGACCAACAGCCGCCCGCCGCGCACCGGATGCCCTCGCAGGCAAGCGCGCAGGGCAGGGCGCACAGCCATTCGGAGCAGCAGGCTGAACAGGACGCGCGCGCGGACGGCTCGCATCAAGGGACTCAGCCGCGCGGATCGAGGTAGGACGCGAAAACGTTATAGCGCGACGCCTGCGGGAAGCCCGTCACTCTGGCCTCGCCCGCGACGAGCCAGGCGTGGGTCCCCACCGCGCTCATCGGCTTGCCTTGCTCGACCCCGAAGAACATCACGCTGGGCAGGCCGCGGTTGCGCAGCATCCGCCGCCCGACCAGCGCCTGCGGCAGGCACACCACGTCGAACGGCAACAGCGCCTCCGCGCGCACGATCGCCTTGCCGATCCGCCGCGCCATGCGCTCCTGCTCCGGGCCAAGATCAAAGGCGGCGTTGGCGGCAGCCCCCACCTCCGGCCGGTTGGCCCGCCCGTAGAGCCGCGGCTGGCGCTCGGCGCCATAGGCCAGCAGGAACAGTTTCAACCCGGTCAGCCGGATCAGCGCTTCGGCGACCAGCATCCACCAGGCGATCCGGCGCCGCCAAGACCCGCTGCGGTCCAGGGCCGGGCGCGGCGGCATGTCAGCCGTCCACGGCACAAATGATGCCTTCTTGCGCCATGTCCGCCAGCCAGGCCTCGGTGTCTCCAAGCGCCTGCGCCTCGGTGACGGCGAACTCGGCCGCGAGACTGGCGGCAAGGTCGGGCGCGGCGCGGGGATGATCGAGCTGCTGCCACAGAAACGCCCCCGTCTCGTTGAGCGACCGGAACGCGCCGGTCTCCGAGCACATCAGCAGCATTTCGTCCTGCACGGCGGCATCGAGCCAGTTTTCGCTTTTCCGGTACTTCACGCGTCCTCCTCTATCCGTTGCTGGCCGCGACCGGCTGTAGCGATGCCGCAGCATAGCCAAGCCGTGCCATCATGTCTGCGTGGTCGCTTTCGATGCGCGCGACCTGATCTGCGCTGAGCTCGCTCTGCCAGCCCCCGGCCTTGCCCTGGCGGAAGAAGGTGCGGCCCGGCGGGGCCTCGCGAAACCCCGCTTCGGCTTCCATCGCCTGCAGACGGTCGAACCGCGCCAGATCGACCGCCCGTTCGAGCGCCTCGCGCGACGCAGGCCGTCCCGCGAAGGCGAGCGCAGCGCCGATCGTCGCCACGGGATCGGCCTGCATGTCCTCGTAACGGACGAGATGCACCGGAATATCCCTCTGATCGAGCCAGCTGGCGTGCCAGGCGCTCCAGCTCTGGAGCTGCTGGCGCAGCTGGTTGGGCTGGGCATTGGGGCCCGCGCAGAAGGCGAAGCCGGGGTTTGCCATGTCGGCAATCGCCCGGTCGATGTCGCGTGCCGAATGGTTGGCGAGCGAGGGGGCGACATCGCGCGGATCGCGCACGATCACGATCGCGCCGCCTGCCGCCGCGGCCCCGCCCATCACCGGCTCCCCCCTGTCGGTCAGGGTGTAGCTGTCATGGACCTTGACCAGCCCGACCTTCGCGTCGAGGCGGTCCTCCTCTTCGCGGGCCTGCAGCGGGTCGGCGAAGTCGCTGTCGTCCTCCTGCGCCATGAAACGGTGCAGCATCGGGCGCATGCGATCGACCTCGTCATGGGTCAGCAGGCCGGATTCCACCAGCAGGATGTTGTCGAACGGCTGCCGGGCGCTGGCGATCCCGCCGCGTTCGGGCAGGTTGTTGATGTCTGCCGGGGTGTCCTGCGGGCCGTGGAGGTTGGCCACCACCAGGCGAAACCAGGTGTTGCCCGATTTGGGATAGGAGGCGAGCCAGAAGGGGCGCGGCATCAGGTGTCGCCTTCCCCGACCGCCCAGTCGCTCTCGAGCAGGTCGAGGCCGTGGTCGAGGCTGGCGAAATCGAACGGCCGGCGAAAGCGGGCAATGCGCGCCTGCGCGTAAAGCTGCGCCGCCACGCGGAAGTAATCGGTCTTCTGTTCGAGCTGCCACATCATGCGCGGCCGGAAGGCGTTCTGCCGCACCGTGATCGCCGCATCGGCGAGCGCCAGCGGCTCGATCCCCGGCGCCTGGCCGTTGCGCTGCTCGACCAGCTGGTAAAGCCGGGCGACCGGCGCCGCGTCCGCGTGGATGGCCTGCGGGCTGACGTAGAACTTGTTGATCTGGTGGCGCACGCCGGCACCCTTACGCTCCTCGAGATCGAGGCTGCGCACCGAACGTTCCCACAGCTTGTGCTGGCGGCCATCGCTTTCGACCCACAGGCGTCCGTCGGGACGCGGCGCGAGCACGCACAGGTCATCGCTCAGCATCGGGTAACCGCGCTTGCCGAGCGCGGCGCTCAGGGTCGACTTGCCGGCACCCGACGCGCCGCAGAACAGCACCGCCTGTTCGCCGACCAGCACGGCGCTGGCATGGAGCACGACCGATTGCCGTAGGTGCAACAGGATCCCAAGCACGCTGCCGGTGAGAAAGGCGGTCAGGTCGTCCGCCGCGATGCCCTCGTCCGGTTGGTAGGTGATCGCATCGCGGCCGTTGATCAGGAACCGGGCAAGCCCCGGGATCGTGAGCAGGAAGGCATCTGCACCGCGCTGCCAGTTCGGGCCGGCCTTGAGGATCGGCGCGTCGAGGTTGGCGGAAACTGCGCCGCGCGTGATGCTGACGGGCGCGTCATCGGTGCCGGGCGCGGCGGGACGAAGGCCGGGCAGGGCAATGTCGCTGCGGATGGCAAGGCCGCAGGCCCTGTAGGTGTAGCCGGTCGAAGCCGGCGTGGTGCGTTCGTCTGTCGTGACGCTTGTCATTGCGGGACGCCCTTCATGGTTTGCTTGCCAGCCATTGGTTCACTTCCCCCAGCGCACGCAACGATTGGCGCGTCCCAGCGCCAGGCGCCGAGACGTTCCGGACGAGGTTGTCCATCTTCTCGCGGTCGACAAGGTCCTGCACCATCGGCTCGAGGCCGGTCCAGTCCGGCAAACTGCCTGCCCGTTCGCTGTGCGCCTCAACCGCCGGTCGATGCAGGGGCTCGACAATGGTGCCGAGATATTTGCTTGGGGCGAGGCGGCGTTCGTCCGGGACGATGCCGGCCACCGCGCGCCGGTGGAGGGCGCGCCCCATGCCATCGCGGAAAAAGCTGGTCGGCGGGGCCCTGAGAAAGCAGGCCAGCAGCCGCCGATCGAGCAGCGGCCAGGCATATTCGACCCCGTTGTTCGCCGCGATCAGCGAACAGCTTTCGGTGCGCGTCGAGACGAAGGGGCGCGACAGCATGTGGGCGCTGAAGGCCTTCACCGTCGCAAAAGGCGCATCGTATTGCGCGTCGCTCTGGATCCGATCGTCGATCGCAAGCCGCGCGATGGCGTCACGGGTAAGGGGCAGTAGCGCGACGCGCTGGCGGGCGGCTTCGCTCAATCTGCGCGAATAGAAACTGCCCGAGCCCCGCCGCAGCACCGCGCGCACGAACTTCGCGGTGCGCAGCACGGGATTGGCGGCGAGCGCCTTCCACAGCGTGAGATAAGCCTGCCGGTCCAGCATCTCGCGGGGGAAATTGGGCGCGTAATTGGTGACCCCTTCATCGCCGCCAAAGCCCGAAAGCAAGCCTGTCACGCCAAGCTGCTGTGCCAATGTGTAGATCGGCCAGTGGTGGGTGGCCGATCCATGCTCTGCCGGATGGCCGAGGATCGACCACACGCGGTCGCGCGGGATCGGGTCCGTCTCGGCCGCAAGCAGGTGATTATGCGCAAGACCCAGCCGCTGGCTGACGCCGATCACCGCTGGCCCCTCCAGATCGTGCCGCGTCCAGCCGAAGCCGTGGATCCGCCGTCCCGCGCTTTCCTGATGGCGCAGGGCCAGAGCAAGAACAGTCGAGGAATCGAGCCCGCCGCTGATCTCGATCCCGAGGCCGCCGTGCCCTGCCATGCGTGCCGATACCGCCTTGTCGAGCAGATCGCGATAGCGTTCGAGCAAAGCCGCCTCACTCTCGGTGGGCTCTCCGATCTCATCGGCGAGGTCGTGGTAGCGCGAAAGGCGCGCGCCGTCGGCAGTGAGGCGCAGGCTGTGCCCGCGCGGCACCTTGGAGATTCCGGGAAAGGGGGTCGCCTCGCACGACATCGATGCGCCGGCGATGAACCGGGCGACCCAGTCCGGATCGATGCCGTGCAATCGGCCCGCTGCCTGTCGCAGGGCGGGGATCGAAGTGGCGCAGGCCCCGGCCGCGCCCGACTGGCCCTCTATCCAGTAGAGCGGCCGGATCCCCAGGGCGTCGCGCGCGGCGAAGATTGTACCGGTCGCGGGATCATGGATGGCGAAGGCAAAATCGCCCTCGAGGTGGCGCGGCGCCTCCTCGCCCCACTTCCTGTAGGCGGCGATGATGAGGCGCGGCGCTTCTGCGGCGAGCGCGAATGATTCATCGCCGAGCGCGCGGGCAAGATCGCGGGCGTTGTCGATCCGGGCCCAGGCGCAGGCCACCAGGCCATCCTCCTCGCATACCTGCATTTCGCGGCGTGCCGCCCCCCAAGCTGTGGGTGTGACCGAGACGGCATGGCACCCGTGGCCGGTGTGGGTTTCGATGCGTCCTTCGGCATGGGGCAGCAAAGCCTCGGCGATGCCGCGCGCGCTAGGCTCGCGGCCCACGCCTATGCCAAGGTAGAACATTGACATCTCATGTCTGGCGACGCCCCGGCCCGGTAATCGGACAAAAAACCTTCTGCGCCCTTATCGAATGCAGGGCCTAGCAGGCTGAATAACGGGGGTTTCCGCCCCCGTCCAGCGGCCTGTCGAAGGGGCAGGATTACAGCGCCGGATTGGCGTAGTAGTGCCAGGTGAAGATCGCCATGCTCCCTCGCTGGGGGGACCACGGCGCGGCGATGGCCCGGGTGGCTTTTTCAGCCGGGCGTTCTTCGAGGCCGAGCAGCCGCTTCACCCCCTCCTGCACCGCAAGGTCGCCCGCGGGCCAGATATCGGGGCGCCCTTCGGCGAACAGCAGGTAGATCTCCGCCGACCAGCGGCCGATGCCCTTGATCCGGGTCAGGAGCGCGATCGCTTCCTCGTCGTCCGCCGGAAGCCCCCCGAAATCGAGCTCGCCTGCCTCCACCAGCTCGCACAGCGAGCGCGCATAGCCCTGCTTCTGGCGCGAGAGCCCGCAGGCACGCAGCGTGTCGAAATCGCGCTTCAGGAGGCAGCCGGGCGTGAAGCCTTCGCCCAGTTCGCCCTCGAGCTTTCTCCACATCGAAGCCGCCGCCGCGACCGAGACCTGCTGGCCGACGATGGTGCGCAGCATCGTCACGAAGCCGCGGTCGCGCAGGCGCGGCTCGGGATAGCCGATGCGCTGCAATTCTGCCGCCAGCCGCGGCTCGCGCGCCGCCAAGGCATCGAGGTCTTCACGCAATTTTTCGGCTGACAGGCCCACTCGCACTTTCCTTAACTTGCACTGGTCGCCAGACTATCTTAGCAGCGCGGGCGAACCTCTCACAGCGCGCTTTCTTGCGCCCGATCTTCGAAAAGGAACTCAGGTCCATGCCCAGACTGGTCGTCACCAACCGCGAAGGCGCCACCAGCGAGATCGAGGTCGCCGATGGCCTCACCGTGATGGAAGCGATCCGCGACAACGGGTTCGACGAGCTGCTGGCGCTGTGCGGCGGGTGCTGTTCCTGCGCGACCTGCCACGTGGTGGTTGATCCGGCTTTCGCCGACAAGCTGCCCAAGATCAGCGAAGACGAGGACGACCTGCTCGAATCCTCTGATCACCGCGCGCCGACCTCGCGCCTGTCGTGCCAGATCCCGTTCACGGCAGAACTGGACGGGCTCCACGTCACCATCGCTCCGGAAGATTGATCGCGCGAGGCGAGGCGGTGGACGCTGACCTCGCCCGTTTCCTGCGCGACGAATTGGGCGTCGTGCCGGAGGGCTCCGGTGCCGGGCCCTGGGCCGTTAGCGGGGGCGTGTGGCTGTGGCAGGGTGCGGACGGCGCACCCGCCAAGGGCTCGTGGTATTTCCTCGTGATCGACGGCGAGACGGCGGGTGCGATCCGGGCGTCTGCCAGCAAGGCCGACGCCTGGGGCTCGGTGCGGATCGAGGCCACGATCGGCGGCACCACATGGCGCACCTCGTTGTTCCCTTCCAAGGCCCACGGCGGCTGGCTGCTGCCGCTCAAGGCCGCGGTGCGCAAGGCCGAGAAGATCGCCGAGGGCACGGTGGTCGAGGCGGTGCTGACGCTCGCCTGATCGCCTTCGCCGTTGCGGCGGCCGCTGCGAACGCCTAACTCATATCCCATGAACATCACCCGCCCCTTCGGCGACACGCTCGCCCTGATCGGCAATACTCCCCTCGTCCGCCTCGCCGGGCCCAGCGCGGCGGCTGGCTGCGACATTTACGGCAAGTGCGAATTCGCCAACCCCGGCTCCTCGGTGAAGGACCGCGCGGCCTTGTGGATGATCCGCGATGCGGAGAGCCGCGGCGAGCTCAAGCCCGGCGGCACGGTGATCGAGGGGACGGCAGGCAACACCGGCATCGGTATTGCGCTGGTCGCCAATGCGCTGGGCTACAAGACGATCATCGTCATGCCCGACAACCAGTCCAAGGAGAAGATGGACACCTTGCGCGCGCTGGGTGCGCAGTTGGTGCTGGTGCCGCCTACCAAATATTCCGATCCCGGCCACTTCCAGCACGTCTCGCGCCGGATGGCCGAGGAGACGCCGGGCGCGGTCTGGGCCGGGCAGTTCGACAATGTCGCCAACCGCAAGGCGCATATCGAGGGCACCTCGCAGGAGATCTGGGAGCAGACCGAAGGCCGCGTCGACGGCTTCACCTGCGCGGCGGGCACCGGCGGGACCATCGCCGGGGTCGGCATGGGGCTGAAGGAGAAGAACCCCGATATCCGCATCGCGCTCACCGACCCGCACGGCGCGGCGCTCTACAACTACTACGCCAAGGGCGAATTGCTGGCCGAGGGGTCCTCGGTCGCCGAGGGGATCGGGCAGGGGCGGATCACCGCCAACCTCGAAGGCGCGCCGATCGACACGCAATACCGCATCTCCGACGAGGAGGGCCTCCAATGGGTCGCGCGGCTGCTGCGCGAGGAGGGCCTGTGCCTTGGCCTTTCCTCGGGCATCAATGTCGCGGGCGCGGTGGCGCTGGGCCGCGAGCTGGTCGCCGAGGGACGCGCAAACCCGCAGATCGTCACCATCCTGTGCGACACCGGCTTCCGCTATCTCTCGACGCTCTACAACCCCGAATGGCTGGCCTCCAAGGGGCTGCCGGCGTTCGACTGGCTCAAGCAGGGAGCCGCAGCATGAGCGGGCTTTCGTGGCGCGAACGGATGCGGCGGATGAACCAGCGCAGCCTGTTCCGCCCCTCCGCCGCGCCGAGCGAGGTGCCCGGCACGCCCGACGATCTCCCGCCGCCCGCCACCGTCCGCGCCGAGGCGATGCAGCGGCTGCAGGTCGGGGTGTTCGGGATCGGGTCGATGGTGCTGCTGGTGGGACTTGCCAGCATCATCGGCGGCCAGGCCGAGCGCAACGACAAGCTCGCCCCGCCCGAGGCCGCGCCCACAACCGAACCGAGCGCGGCGCCCGCACAGGCCAATCCGCTGGCGGACGCGGGCGTGGTGCCCGATATCGCCGCCGAGCCGAGTCCTTCGCCGAGCGTCAAGCCGCTCGACCTGCCGCCCCCGCCGGGCCAGCGCGCTCCGGGCAATGCCGCGCCGTCGCAATAGCGCGCTCGCCGCGGCGCTGCTCGCGCTGCTGGCGAGCGGGTGTGATCGAGCGCCCGCCGCGCCTGCTGCGCCGGAAAGTCCCGCCCCGCGCGAAAGGCTCGGGCTGATGACCAGCCTGCCGCTCTACTGGCCGCTCGGCGCCGGCGTGGAGGAGATCGCCGCGGGCCGCGCCCCGCCGCCGTGGCAGCGCGTGGCGCTGGAGGCGGCCTATGCAATCGAGCCGCTCGACAGCCTCGCGCCCGTCCCCGGCCTCACGCCCGATGCCCCGGCGACCGACCCGCTTGCCGGGCTGACCCGGCTGGCGGTGATCCAGCCGCGCGGGCTTTCGCCGGCCGACAATGTCGCACTCGACAATTGGGTGCGGGGCGGGGGGCATGTGCTGCTGGTGCTCGATCCCTTCCTCACCGGGGAGTACGATCTGCCGCTCGGCGATCCGCGCCGCCCCGCCGATACGGCGCTGATCCCGCCGGTGGTGGCGCGCTGGGGGATGGAGATCAGCTACGGCGCCCACGAGACCGAGGAAGCCTACTACGGCACCCGCGATCTACCGGGCGGGATCGTGCTGCCCTTCGCGCACCCCGGCCTCGTCAGAATCCTGCCTGATGGCGCGAAGCAATGCGCGCTGGCAGGCGGTAGCAGCATCATGGCGACCTGCCGGATCGGCAAGGGCAAGGTCACGCTGCTCGCCGATGCCGCGATCTTCGAACATGAAGAACAGGCAGGCGAGGGCGGGGCAGGCTTGCGCGCACTGGTCGCCGGGGTGCTGGGATGAGCGGCTTGGGGAATATGCGGGAAGAATCCACTCGGAGTCGCGGGCGGGAACGGGAAAGCACGGGAAAACCACGGGAAGGACATGGTTTGTTCCGCGAAAATCAGGTGTTTGGCGGCAGGTGCGCTTATGTCGAATGACCTAGGGGTGAAGTTGAAAAGTATATAATTCAAAGATTTAACTAGTTTTCCCGTAAAATCCCCGAAAAATCCCTTCCATCCCCATGCCTTCCCCGATATGACCGGGGTCCATCAGACATGCCTGTATGTCTCGCGTCCGCCCGGTGGGGGCCGGACGACCCGCTCGCGTGCGCGCGGTCGGGGACGGGAGAGGCGTGTCCGGGGGAATTTGAGCGCGTCATTGGCGCGGGCGGGCCGCAAGGCCGCGTCCGCTTGGGGTGAGAGGGGAACGCAGGCCCGTGTCTGCTTTTTTGGGATATAGTGGCCAAGCCTGGTCGCCTGCGGGCGACAAGGGCCGCTTTGTCCTGCCTCCGGCCTTCCGCAAGGCGGTCAAGGAAAGCTCGGGCGGGGCGAAGACCCTCTGCCTTGCCGCCCATGCCAGATATGACTGCCTGATGGGCTTTGGCCTGTCGCGCATCGAGGAACTCCACCGCGAGCTTGACGAGGAAGCCGCCGCCGCGCGCGACCTGAAGAACACCGAATTCGACCGCGACGTCCGCGCCGCGCAGCTGTTCGGCTTCGAGCAGCTGCCCTTCGACGAGAGCGGCCGCTTCGTCATGCCTGAATATCTGCGCGATCTCGGTAAGGTCGAAAGCGGGCTCTACTTCCAGGGCTCAGGCAAGTTCTTCTTCGTCTGGGCGCCCGAGCAGCTCCGCCAGATGGGCCCCGAGTGGAAGAGCGCGCAGGCGGCCTGCGCGCGCCTGATGGCAGCTGCAAAGAAGGGGGGCGGCGAATGAGCGCGCCTGCGCCCCACATCCCCGTGCTGCTCGACGAGGTCGTCGCGGCCATCCAGCCGCGCCCGGGCATGACTATCGTCGATGCGACCTTCGGTGCGGGCGGCTACACCACCGCCCTGCTCGATGCGGGCGCGAGCGTCCACGCCTTCGACCGCGATCCCGATGCCATCGCCGCCGGGCAGGCGCTCGTCGCCCGTTACGAGGGCCGCCTCGCGCTGCACCCCGCGCGCTTCTCCGCGATGCGCGCCGAACTTGCTGCCATCGGCATTGCCCGGGTCGATGCGGTGGTGATGGACATCGGCGTCTCCTCGATGCAGCTCGACCAGGGCGAGCGCGGGTTCGCCTTCATGCACGACGGCCCGCTCGACATGCGCATGAGCCAGGACGGGGAAAGCGCCGCAGATTTCCTCAACACGGCGGACGAGGAAGCGATCGCGGACGTGCTCTACCAATATGGCGAGGAGCGCCAGTCGCGCCGCGTCGCCCGCGCGATCGTCGCCGCACGCCCGCTCGCGACCACCGGCGAGCTTGCCCGCGTGGTGCGCCGCGCGCTGGGCCACAAGCCGCATGACAAGACGGACCCCGCCACCCGCACCTTCCAGGCGGTGCGCATCCATGTGAACGACGAGCTCGGCGAGCTCGAGGCCGGCCTTGCCGCCGCCGAGGCGCTGCTCGCCGAGGGCGGGATCCTCGCCGTGGTCAGCTTCCACAGCCTCGAGGACCGCATCGTCAAGCAGTTCCTCAAGGCGGCGAGCGGCGCGGGCCGTGCGGTTTCGCGCCACCTGCCCGGGGAAATCCCGGGGCCGCCGCCCACCTTCGCGCAGCTTTCCAAGGCTATCCGTCCTTCAGAGGTCGAGATCGCCCGCAACCCGCGCGCCCGTTCGTCCACCCTGCGCCATGCCACCCGCACCGGCGCGCCGCCGAGGAGTCTCGCCGCATGATGACCAGCACTCAGGCCCGTTCGCTCGGCTGGGCCGCCGTCCTTGCGATCTGCTTCGCGGCTGTGGTGGTGCTGAGCTTCAAGGTGCACGCGGTCCGCAGCGAGGTGCTGCTCGCCGAACGCCAACTGATCGCCTTGCAGCGCGAGACCGTGCTGCTCGAAACCGAGTTCGAGACCCGCGCCAGCCAGCGCCAGCTGGCGGAGTGGAACGCGGTCGAATTCGGCTACGAGGCCCCACGCGCCGGGCAGTTCCTCGAGGGCGAGCGCCAGCTGGCGAGCCTAGGCGAAGTGCGCGGGCCCGATGCGCCCTCGCCGATCCGTCTGGCCAGCGCCGATGCGGCCGATGTTGCCGCCGCCGACGCCCCGATGCGCTCGCCGGTCTCGGGCGAGAAGGTGACGCTCGCTTCGGCAGCTGCCGAGAAGGATGCCGGCGCGGTGTTCGCCGATGCCTTCGGGGATTTCCTGATCGAGGCCTCGCCGATCCGCCCTGCGCGCGCCGAAACCCCGCCGCGCGGCGGCAAGCCTGCCGCGGCTGCCAAGGGGGTCGGCGAATGAACGCGCTGACGGCCCGCATGGCCGTCTCGCTCGGCACCGTCCACGCCGCGACCCCGGTCATTCCCGCCGGCCGCCTGCCGAGCGCGGGCCTGCGCGCGCAGATGCTGTGGTCGGCGCGGCTGCGCGTGTTGTGGCTGCTCGGCGGGTTCGGCGCGATTGCCCTCATCGCGCTGCTGCGGATCGCCACGCTCGGGCTCGGCGGGCAGGCCCCGCAGCGCACCAGTCTGGAAGAGGCGCTGCTCCCCCCGCGCGGCGAGATCACCGATCGCAACGGCGCCCCGCTGGCGCGTGCCTTTCCCGCCTATTCCTTGTGGTTCGATCCCGAGGCAATGGGTGACAAGGGCTCGCCGCTGGTGCGCTCGCCGCAGGAAGTCGCGCGCGCGCTCAAGGAAATCTTCCCCGATATCGACGAGGCCCGCATGGCCAAGCGCCTCGCCTCGGGCAAGCCCGGCTACCTGCGACGCCGCCTGCTGCCCGAAGAGGCCAACCGCGTCTTCGCGCTGGGCGAAATCGCGCTCGAGATCCCGCGCGAGACCGATCGCTACTACCCGCAAGGCACGCTCGCCGCGCATATCCTCGGCTATGTGGTCGAGGGCAAGGGCGGGCAGACCGGGATGGAGCAGGTGCTCGACAAGCAGCTCAGCAACCCCGATCTGCGCAACGCACCGGTGGCGCTGTCGATCGACGTGCGGGTGCAGGGCGCGCTCGAGGACGAGCTGCGCCGCGGGATGCTGGCGACCAATGCGCTGGGCGCAGCGGGGCTGGTGCTCGATGTCGACACCGGCGAGGTCATGGCGATGGCGTCCTTGCCCGAATTCGATCCCAACACCGCAGGCGCGAGCGGCGCGGTCAATGTCTTCAACCGCGCCACCAACGGGGTTTACGAGCTCGGCTCGACCTTCAAGCCGCTGACCGTGGCCGCCGCGATCGATGCGGGCGTGGTGCGCGATCTGGCGCGCCCGTGGAATGCGGCGCCCGTGCCGGTGGGCAGCCGCACGATCAAGGATTCGCACGACATGGGCGCAAGCCTCAACGTGCCGCAGGCGCTGGTTCATTCCTCCAACACCGTCACCGCGCGGGTCGCCGATGAAATGGGCGCGGAACGCCTGCGCCGTTCCATGATTGATCTGGGCATGGACCGCCGTCCGTTCATCGAACTGCCCGCCCGGGGCATGCCGCTCTGGCGCAAGGGCAACTGGGACCGCGCGACGACCATGACGGTCGGCTTCGGTCATGGCCTTGCGGTGACCCCGCTGCATCTGGCGAGCGCCTATGCGGCGATGGTCAATGGCGGGATCTGGCGCCCGGCGACGCTGATGAAGCTCGCGCCGGCCGATGTGCCGCGCGGGCGGCGGGTGTTCAAGGAATCGACCTCCTCGCGCATGCGCCAGCTGCTGCGGATGATCTCGCTCTACGGCACCGGCAAGAGCGCCGATGCGCCCGGTTACCGCGTGGGCGGCAAGACCGGCTCGGCCGAGAAGGCTGGCGTGGGCGGATACAACAAGACCGCGCTGGTCTCATCTTTTGCCGCCGCCTTCCCTATGGAAGCGCCGCGCTATGTCGTGGTGGTCGTCGTCGACGAGCCCAAGGGCACCATGGCCTCGAGCTTCCAGCGCACCGCTGCCTTCACCTCGGCGCCGATCGTCGGCAAGCTGGTGCCGCGCATCGGCCCGATGCTGGGCGTCCAGCCCGACGACAGCCGCGATGTCGACATCTCGGACCTGCGCTACCTGGTGGGAGGCGAGACGCAATGAGGCTCGGCGATCTGCTGGCGCAGGCGGGGCTTGCGGGGGACGGCGATCAGGCCGTCACCGGCTTTGCCATCGACCACCGCAAGGTCGCCCCCGGAACCATCTTCGGTGCCTTCGAAGGCGCCACCGTCAATGGCGAGGATTTCATCCCCGCCGCAATTCGTGCGGGCGCGATTGCCGTCGTTGCCCGTCCGCAAGCCCGCGTCGAGGGAGCGCTCCACCTTACCGACGTCAACCCCCGACGTGCCTTCGCGCGCCTCGCCGCGGGCTTTTTTTCTCCTTATCCGAGCGTCATCGTCGCGGTGACGGGGACCAACGGCAAGACCTCGAGTGTCGAAATGACCCGCCAGATCTGGCGCATGGCGGGCGAGCGCGCGGCGAGCATCGGGACGCTCGGCGTCACCACCCCTGACGGGAGCGTGTCGACCGGACTCACCACGCCCGACATCGTCACCTTCCTCGCCAACATGGCCGGGCTCGCGCGCGAGGGCGTGAGCCACGTCGCTTACGAGGCTTCCAGCCACGGCCTCGACCAGTACCGGGGCGAGGGGCCGACGGTCTCGGCCGCCGCCTTCACCAATTTCAGCCGCGACCATCTCGATTATCACGGCACGATGGAGGCCTATTTCGCGGCCAAGATGCGGCTGTTCACCGAGGTCGTCGCGCCGGGCTCGCCCGTGGTGATCCATGATGCGGGCGACGAGTCGGAGTGGACCGCCAAGGCGATCGCGCAAGGCCAGGCGCGGGGCCTCAAGGTGCTGACCGTGGGCGAGGGCGGGGACTTCCTGCGCCTCGCCGCGCGCGAGCCCGGGCAGTTGGGGCAGCTTCTTCACATCGAACATCAAGGCGAGACGCGGAAGGTCAATCTGCCGCTGATCGGGGCCTATCAGGCGGCGAACGCGCTCGTTGCGGCGGGGCTCGCGCTCGCGACGGGCGTGCCGGCCTCCGCGACCTTCGATGCGCTGACCCGGCTCCAGCCGGTGCGCGGGCGGCTGGAGCGCGCCGCACTCAATGCGCAAGGGGCGCCCGCCTATGTCGACTACGCTCACACCCCCGATGCGCTCGAGGCCGCCATTGCCGCGCTGCGCCCGCATGTCGCTCCGGGCGGCCGCCTGATCGTGGTGTTCGGCGCGGGCGGGGATCGTGACGCGGGCAAGCGCCCGCAAATGGGCGAAGTCGCCGCGCGCGCCGCCGACCTCGCCATCGTCACCGATGACAACCCGCGCTCCGAAGACCCCGCAGCCATCCGCGCAGAGATTCTGGCGGGTGCAGGGAGCAACACTCGCGAAATCGGTGACCGCCGCGCTGCCATCGCCGCCGCGATTGGGGAAGCCGGGGCAAGCGACATTGTGCTCATCGCCGGGAAAGGCCACGAGCAGGGACAAATATTCGGGTCTGGAGAAAACATGCGGATCGAGGCTTTCGACGATGTCGAAGTGGCGCGCGAATGCGCCGGGGGAGCTTGCTGAATGAACATGCCGCTCGCTCACCCGATGCTGCACCAGTGGCCCGTCACGGCGCGCGATGCGCTGCCGATGGCGCTGTGGACCGCCCCCGAAATCGCCGCGGCTACAGGCGGCACCGCCAGCGCCGATTTCCAGGCGAGCGGCGTCGAGATGGATTCGCGCGACGTGAAGCCCGGCGATGTCTTCGTGGCGCTGAAGGGCGAGGCGATGGACGGCCATCGCTTCATCGAGGCCGCTTTTGCCAAGGGCGCTGTTGCGGCCATCGTCGACCGTCCGGTGGATTTCCCCCACGTGCTGGTCGCCGACACCACGCAGGCGCTCCACGATCTCGCCCGCGCCGCGCGCGACCGTGCTGTGGAGGCCGTGCGGATCGGAATCACCGGATCGGTCGGCAAGACCGGGATGAAAGAGGCGATCTTCGCCTGTCTCGACCGCGCCAGCCGGGGCGCCGCGCATCGCAGCGTGCGCAGCTACAACAACCATGTCGGCGTGCCGCTCAGCCTCGCGCGGCTGCCCGCCCGAGCGAAGTTCGGCGTGTTCGAGATGGGTATGAACCACGCGGGCGAAATCGCGCCGCTCGCCGCCCATGCCCGCCCCCATGTCGCGCTCATCACCACCATCGCGCCCGCGCATATCGAAAACCTCGGCAGTCTCGAGGCCATCGCCGACGAGAAGTCGCAGATCTTCACCGGCCTGGTCGAAGGGGGCGTCGCGATCATCCCTGCCGACAGCGAATGGGCCGAGCGGATGATCAGTCACGCGCTCGCCTGCGGGGCCAAGGTCGTGACCTTCGGCCGCGCCAAGACCGCCGACGTGCGGCTGCTCGATGCGATCCCGGCGGCGGGCGGCGGGTCGCTGGTGACCGCCGACCTGGGCGACCGGCGCATCTGCTACACCATCGCCGAGCCGGGCGAGCACTGGATCGTCAACTCGCTGGGCGTCATGGCGGCAGTCCGCGCGGCAGGCGGCGACCTTGCCAGCGCCGGCCTTGCGCTCGCCGAGATGGGCGGCCTCAAGGGGCGCGGCGCGCGGCACACCATTGCAGCCCGGGGCGGACCTGCGCTGCTGATCGACGAGAGCTACAATGCCAACCCCGCCTCGATGCGCGCGACGCTAAAGGCGCTGGCTGCCACGCCCGCCACGCGGCGGCTCGCGGTGCTGGGCAGCATGAAGGAACTGGGCGACTTTTCCGACGCCTTCCACCGCCAGCTCGCCGAACCCATTGCCGAGGCGGGCGTCACCCATGCGATCCTCGTCGGCGCCGAGATGCGCGCGCTGGCCGAGGAACTGGGGAAATTCGCCGGGACGCCGCTTGGCAAGGCCCCGAGCTTCGCCCATTGCGAGGGGCCTGCCGAGGCGATTGCGCTGCTCGGGCAGTTCGGCCTCGCTCATGGGGATGCGGTGCTGGTCAAGGGGTCCAATTCGGTGGGGCTCGGCAGGCTGGTGTCACATTTTATCGAGAATGCCCGCGCGTAAGGCGCATCCGGAGGCTCAGGCCCGGCCACAGGCACCAAAGGACGACTGAATGCTATACCTGCTTGCCGAGTGGCTTGGCTTCGAAGGCATCCTCAATCTGGTGCGATACCAGAGCTTCCGTGCGGGCGCGACGCTGATGACAGCGCTGGTCATCGGCCTTTTGATCGGCCCGCGCTTCATCAACCTGTTGCGCGTGCGTCAGGGCAAGGGCCAGCCGATCCGGCTCGACGGCCCGCAATCGCACCTCGCCAAGCGCGGCACGCCGACGATGGGCGGGCTGATGATCCTTGTGGCACTGTCGCTTTCGCTGCTGATCTGGATGGACCTCAGCAGCCCCTTCGTCTGGGCCTGCCTTGCGGTGACGATCGGCTTCGGGGTGATCGGCTTTCTCGACGATTACGACAAGGTCGCCAAGAACAGCCATGCGGGCGTCCCCGCACGTGTGCGGCTGCTAGGCGAATTCGTGGTCGCGGGGGTGGCGAGCTGGCTGATCGTCAGCCAGATCAACACCAACCTCTACCTGCCCTTCCTCACCGGGGTCTCGATCCCGCTCGGGCCGGCCTATTACGTTTTCGCCGCCTTCGTGATCGTGGGCGCGGGCAATGCGGTGAACCTCACCGACGGGCTCGATGGCCTCGCCATCATGCCCGTCATCATCGCCGCCGGCACCTTCGCGATCATCGCCTATCTGGCGGGGCGGGCGGACTTCTCGGCCTATCTCGGCATCCCGCACGTTCCCGGCGCGGGCGAGCTGGCGATCTTCTGCGCGGCGATCATGGGAGCGGGGCTCGCCTTCCTTTGGTTCAACGCGCCGCCCGCGGCGGTGTTCATGGGCGACACCGGCTCGCTGGCCCTTGGCGGCGCGCTGGGCGCGATTGCGGTCGCCTCGCACCATGAAGTCGTGCTCGCCATCGTCGGCGGGCTGTTCGTGCTCGAGGCGGTGAGCGTCATCGTGCAGGTCTTCTGGTTCAAGCGCACCGGCCGCCGGGTCTTCAAGATGGCGCCGATCCACCACCACTTCGAACAGCTTGGCTGGAGCGAGAGCAAGGTCGTGATCCGGTTCTGGATCATCGCCATCGTGCTCGCGCTGATCGGGCTGTCGACGCTGAAGCTGCGGTAGGTGCACGCCCGGTGATCACCTCCCCCGCCTTCAAGGGTAAGCGCTACGCGGTGCTCGGCCTCGCCCGCTCGGGCGCGGCGGCGGCCGAGGCGCTGATCGCGAGCGGGGCGGAGGTGATCGCCTGGGACCGCCAGCCCCATGCGCGCGAGCCGTTCGAGGGCCGCTGCCGGCTGATCGACCCGCTCGAGCTCGACCTCACCGGCTTTGCGGGCGTGGTGGTCTCGCCCGGGGTGCCGCTGAACTCGCATCCCATCGGGCCGCACACCTGGCAATATGGCCTGCCGGTGATCGGCGATATCGAGCTGTTCGCGCAGGCGCGCGCCAGCCTGCCGCCGCACAAGGTGGTCGGCATCACCGGCACCAACGGCAAGTCGACCACCACCGCGCTGGTCCACCACATTCTCAAGCAGGCAGGCGTGCCCACG
The DNA here is from genome assembly GCF_001557115.1 of Erythrobacter sp. CCH5-A1. Taxonomy (GTDB): domain Bacteria; phylum Pseudomonadota; class Alphaproteobacteria; order Sphingomonadales; family Sphingomonadaceae; genus Erythrobacter. Next base: position 15,798 of record NZ_LSKQ01000231.1, on the reverse strand, counting down.
GTGATGGGCGGAAACATCGGCGACCCGATCCTCGGCGAGGATCCGCTCCCCGCAGGCGGGGTCTATGTTCTGGAACTGTCCAGCTTCCAGATCGACCTCACCTTCACGCTCGATTGCGACGTCGCGGCGATCACCAACATTACCCCCGATCATCTGGATCGCTACGCCGATTTCGCCGCCTATGCCGCCGCCAAGGAACGCCTGTTCCAGATGCAGGCGAGCGGCACCGCGATCATCTGCGACGAGGACGCGCCGACCACCGCCATCGCCGAGCGGCTGGCAGCAAGCGGCCGCGCGCCGGTGCGGGTCAAGACTGCCGATCTTGACGCGGCGGGGCTTGCCGAGGGGCGCTCGCCCTCGCTGGCGGGCCCTCACAATGCCCAGAACGCTGCGGTCGCGGTGGCGATCTGCCGCCAGCTCGGCCTTGCCGATGCGCAGATCGCGCAGGGTCTCGCCTCCTACCGCGGCCTCCCCCACCGCATGGAGCGCGTCTGCGAGGTCAAGGGTGTCGTCTACATCAACGACAGCAAGGCGACCAACGCCGCCTCCGCCGCCCCTGCGCTCGCTGCCTTTCCGCCCGATCCCGCGATCAACGCAGGCGCCCCGCGCATCCACTGGATCGTCGGCGGCCTGCCCAAGGAGGACGGGCTCGGCTCCTGCGCCGACCATCTCGCCAACATCGCCGCCGCCTACACCGTGGGCGAGGCCGGGCCGATGTTTGCGGGCCTCCTCGAAGGTCAGGTCAAGGTCGAGCGCTGCGAGCTCATCAGCGAGGCGGTGCGCCGCGCCGAAGAGTCTGCGCGTCCGGGCGAGGTGGTGCTGCTGAGCCCCGCCTGCGCCTCCTACGACCAGTTCCGCGATTACGAGAAGCGCGGCCACCACTTCCGCCAGATGGTCGGCGCGATCACCGGCTGCGAGACCTGCGGCGAAACGGGCGGCCCGGGCACGGACGGGAGCAACCCGGCATGAGCGCGCCCGTCTTCTCCGCCTCCCCCGCGCGCGGGCCGGGCGCCTATCTGCCCCCCGTGCCAGTCCGCCGCCAATGGCGCGATGGCTTGCGCATCTGGTGGCGCGAGATCGACAAGCTGCTGCTGCTGCTGATCTGCCTGCTGATGGCGGTCGGCATCGTCGCGGTCGCCGCCGCCTCGCCCGCCAGCGCCGATATGCTCTCGACCGCCAAGACGCGGGTGCCGGATTTCATGTTCTTCCAGCGCCACATCGTGTTCCAGGCGCTGGGTCTGGCGCTGATGATCGGCCTCAGTTTCCTCGACCGCGACCAGGCGCGCAGGCTCGGCATCCTCGTGGGTGCGGTGATGCTGGCGCTGCTCTTCGTGGTACCCTTCATCGGCGAGGAGAAGAACGGCGCGCGGCGCTGGATCAATATCGGCATGAGCCTGCAGCCGTCGGAGTTCCTCAAGCCCGGCTTCGCGATCATCTGCGCGTGGATCCTGAGCTGGCGGCTGCGCGATCCGGGCCTGCCGGTGATTGCCTTCGTCACCGGTTTCTTCGCGCTGATCGCCGCGCTGCTGATGCTTCAGCCCAACCTTGGCGATGCGATCCTGTTCGGCGGGATCTGGCTGGTGATGGTGCTGCTCGCGGGGCTTCCCTGGCAGCGCATCGCCGGGCTCGGCGGGATTGGGGTGGTGGGGCTGACGCTGGCCTACTTCTTCTATGACAACGCCCGCCACCGGATCGACTCCTTCCTTGGCGACGGCACCGCTTTCGACCAGGTCGATCTCGCCCAGCGCACCATCACCGCCGGGGGATGGACCGGCACCGGCCTGTGGCTCGGCATCCGCAAGATGAACCTGCCCGAAGCGCACACCGACTACATCTTCTCGGTGATCGGCGAGGAATTCGGCCTTGTGATGTGCGGAGTGATCGTGCTGCTCTACTGCGCGCTAGTGATGCGCGCGCTGATCCGGCTGACGGGCGAGGACAATCTCTTCGCGCTGTTTGCCGCGGCGGGCCTCGTCACCCAGTTCGGCGGGCAGGCCTTCATCAACATCCTCGTCAACCTCAAGCTGTTCCCCTCCAAAGGCATGACCCTGCCGCTGATTTCCTACGGCGGTTCATCGACACTGGCGGTGTGCTTCACGCTTGGGCTATTGCTGGCGATCACGCGGCGCAACCCGTTCCTCGCGCGCGAGGGATGGAGCTTGCGCGACCTGATCGAACGCAAGGACCAGAGCGCATGACCCATCAGACGCCCAGCGGCGCCACCCGCCACTTCGTGCTTGCCGCAGGCGGCACCGGGGGCCACCTCATCCCCGCCTTCGCGCTGGCGACCGAGTTGCACCAGCGGGGCCACCACGTCGCCCTGATCACCGACGAGCGCGGGGCGAATATCCCGGGCAAGCCCGATTTCCTCACCGCCCATGTTCTGCCCGCAGGCCGCTTCGGCAAGAACCCGCTCGGCTGGCCCGCGGGCATCCGCGCGGTGCTCGAAGGGCGGGCGATGGCGCTCCGACTGTTCGACCACTTCCAGCCCTCGGCGATCGTCGGCTTCGGCGGCTATCCCGCGCTGCCTGCGCTGCTCGCCGCCACGGCGGTGAAGCTGCCGAGCATCGTCCACGAACAGAACGCCGTTCTCGGCCGCGTCAACCGGCTGCTCGCGGGGCGGGTCAATGCAATCGCGACTTCCTACGAGAAGGTCGACCGCCTGAACCCGAAGCATGCGCACAAGGTCCACCTCGTCGGCAATCCGGTGCGCGCCGAGGTGCTTGCCCTTCGCGAGCAGGACTTCCCTGCCTTCACCGAAGAAAGCCTGCTGCGCATCCTCGTCACCGGCGGCAGCCAAGGCGCGAGCATCCTGTCGCAGGTCGTGCCCGATGGCCTCGCCATGCTGCCCCCGGCGCTGCGCCAGCGCCTGCAGGTGACGCAGCAGTGCCGCGCCGAAGACCTCGAGGCGGTGCGCCGGCGCTATGCCGAGCATGACATCCCGGCCGAACTCGGCACCTATTTCGAGGACATGCACGAGCGGCTGGCGGGTGCGCACCTGTTCATCGGCCGTGCGGGCGCCTCGACGATTGCCGAACTCACCGCGGTGGGACGTCCGGCAATCCTGATCCCGCTGCCCATCGCGACCGACGATCACCAGGCGGCGAACACCCGCGAGATCGTCAAAGCGGGCGGCGCGCGGATGGTGCGGCAGGACGCCTTCCAGCCCAAGGAGCTCGCCAAGCAGATCCAGGCCATGGCGATGCACCCGCAGAGCCTCGCCAACGCCGCGCATTGCGCGTTCAACTGCGGGCGGCCCGATGCGGCGAAGGACTTGGCCGACCTCGTCGAAAGCATGAGCGGGATCGACCTGATGGACGTGATCCGCGTGGGCGAGGCCGCCCCGCGCGCCGCGCAGGCCGCAGCCCGTCCCCAGCCTTCCACCAGCAAGGCCGCCAAGGACAAGGTTGAGCAATGAAGGGCGTCGGCACCGATATCGGCATCATCCACTTCGTCGGCATCGGCGGGATCGGCATGTCGGGCATCGCCGAGGTGATGCACAACCTCGGCTACAGCGTGCAGGGCTCGGACATCGCGGAAGGCGCGAGCGTCGAGCGACTGCGCGCGCGCGGGATCACCGTGCATGTCGGGCACCGGGCCGAGAACGTCGAGGGCGTGGCGGTGGTCGTCACCTCCACCGCCGTGCGCCGCACCAACCCCGAAGTCGCCGCCGCCCTGGAGGCCCGCGTCCCCGTGGTGCGCCGCGCGGAGATGCTTGCCGAGCTGATGCGCCTCAAGTCCACCGTCGCGGTGGCGGGCACCCACGGCAAGACCACCACCACCTCGATGATCGCGACCCTTCTTGATGCGGGCGGGATCGACCCCACCGTCATCAACGGCGGGATCATCGAGCAATATGGCTCCAACGCCCGCCTCGGTGACAGCGACTGGATGGTGGTCGAGGCCGACGAAAGCGATGGCTCTTTCCTGCGCCTCGACGGCACCATCGCGGTGGTCACCAATATCGACCCCGAGCACCTCGACCACTACGGCGATTTTGAAGGCGTGAAGCGGGCCTTCGTCGAGTTCATTCACAACGTCCCCTTCTACGGCGCGGCGGTGCTGTGCGTCGATCATCCCGTGGTGCAGGCGGTGATCGGCGAAGTGCGCGACCGCAAGGTCGTGACCTATGGCTTCTCGCTTCAGGCCGACATCTGCGGGGTCAACATCGCCTCGGAGGACGGGGGCAACCGCTTCGACGTGATCGTGCGCCAGCGCGGCGAGCATGATCGCCGGATCGAGGGCGTGCACCTGCCCATGCCGGGCCGCCACAACGTCCAGAACGCGCTCGCCGCCATCGCGGTGGCGATCGAGATGGGCTGCTCGGACGAAGTGATCCGCACCGGCTTTGCCCGCTTCGGCGGAGTGCGGCGGCGGTTCACCAAGGTCGGCACGGTCGATCTGGCGGGCGGCGCTGTCACCGTGATTGACGATTACGCCCACCACCCGGTCGAAATCCGCGCCGTGCTGTCCGCAGCGCGCGAGGCGGTGAGCGCGGGAGGCCGCGTGATCGCGGTCGCCCAGCCGCACCGCTACACCCGCCTCAAGGACCTGATGAACGACTTCCAGTCGTGCTTCGACGATGCCGACATCGCCTATGTCGCCCCGGTCTATCCGGCGGGCGAGGAACCGATCGAGGGGGTCGACCACGCCGCGCTCGTCGCGGGGATGAAGGCGCGCGGGCACCGCGCCGCGCGCGAGATCGCGGGGGCCGAGGCTCTGGCCGAGACGCTCGCGGGCGAAGTCCAGCCGGGCGACCTCGTGGTCTGCCTCGGTGCGGGCGATATCACCAAGTGGGCCGCAGGGCTGGCTCCGGCGATCACGGCGAAGCGGGGCGTTCCTGCATGAACCAGCCGGGCGACACCTATCATTCCGACGACGGCAGCGCGCCCACCTGCGCGGTCGAGGGTGCCGTCGCCGCGCCCGTGCCGCTCGACGGCATCCGCGGCAAGCTCACCTGCAAGGCCCCGCTCGCGCCCTATACCTGGTTCAAGACAGGCGGCCCTGCCGACTGGCTGTTCGAGCCTGCCGACATGGACGACCTCAAGACCTTCCTCGAACGGCTCGATGGCGAGATCCCGGTGATGGCCTTGGGCCTCGGCTCGAACATGATCGTGCGCGATGGCGGGGTGCCCGGCGTGGTGGTGCGGCTCGGCAAGGCCTTTGCAGGCGTTGCGCACACCGACGAAATGGAACTCACCTGCGGCGGCGGGGCTAGCGGCATTCTGGTGGCTTCCACCGCGCGCGACCTTGGGATTGCGGGGCTCGAATTCCTGCGCGGCATCCCCGGCACGGTCGGCGGCTTCGTGCGCATGAACGGCGGCGCCTATGGCCGCGAGGTCGCCGACGTGCTGCTCGACTGCGCGGTGATCCTGCATGACGGCAGCTTCATCACGCTGACGGGCGAGGAGCTCGACTATTCCTACCGCCACTCGGCCTTGCCCGAGGGCGCGATCGTCGTCTCGGCCCGCTTCCGCGGCCACCCGGGCGAGCCTGCCGCGATCGGCGCGGAAATGGACCGCATCGCCGCCGCGCGCGAGGCCTCGCAGCCGCTGCGCACCAAGACCGGCGGATCGACCTTCAAGAACCCCGAGGGCCACAAGGCCTGGGAGTTGGTCGACCGCGCCGGTTGCCGCGGCCTCACCTTGGGCGGCGCGCAGGTCAGCGAGAAGCACACCAACTTCCTCATCAACACCGGCACCGCCACCAGCGCCGACATCGAAGGCCTCGGCGAAATGGTGCGCGACAAGGTCTACGCGCAGACGGGCGTGAGCCTCGAGTGGGAAATTCAGCGGGTGGGGCGGCCATGAGCGGGCTCACCGAGTTCGAACGGGAGATCATCTCCAACGTCGAGAAGCATGGCTGTCACATCATGGGTGTCTTCGACCCTGAAGGTGCCGAACCGAACTTTGCCTATTCGGTCGGCTTTACCCGCACCCTCGAGAAAGTTGGCAAGCCAGACTGCCCGGAAGTGATCTTGTTTGGCTTGCCCCGCGCTGTCGTCGGACCTGCGATCAATTCGCTGCTGGCGATGTGCGCTGCCGGACAGGCGCTGAGGGATGGCGAGCGGCTTGATTCGTTCTTCGAGGCGTACGACGCGGTCGTCCGCATGGTTCACGAAACGCGGATCGAGGAGAAGTATCTCAACTCGGCCATGTGGTATCATCGGACGCAGATGGGTCGGTCCTTGAGCAAGGTGGCCATGATCGTCTGGCCTGACCAAAACAGTGTCTTCCCGTGGGAAGAAGGATGCGAGGAGTGGGTCAGGCGTGACCAGCCCGCGCTTTATGAGCCGAGGCTAATGCAATGACATCTTCTCCCCTCCACGTCGCCGTCCTGATGGGCGGCTGGGCGAACGAGCGGCAGGTCTCGCTCACCAGCGGCGCGGGCGTTGCCGAGGCGCTCGAGAGCAAGGGGCACCGCGTCACCCGCATCGACATGGGGCGCGACGTTGCCCTGCGTCTGCACGAGGCAAAGCCCGATGTCGTCTTCAACGCGCTCCACGGCGTGCCGGGGGAGGACGGGACGGTGCAGGGGATGCTCGACCTGATGGGCCTGCCCTATACGCACTCCGGCCTCGCGACCTCGGTGATCGCGATCGACAAGCAGCTGACCAAGCAGGCGCTGGTGCCGCATGGCATCCCCATGCCCGGCGGGCGGATCGTGACGCGCGAGGAACTTTACGCGCGCGACCCGCTGCCGCGGCCCTATGTGCTGAAGCCGGTCAACGAAGGCTCGTCCGTGGGCGTCGCGATCATCACCGACAACAGCAATGTCGGCAACCCGATCAGCCCGGACGCACGCGGGCCCTGGCAGGAATTCGCCGAACTCCTCGCCGAGCCCTTCATCAAGGGCCGCGAACTCACCGCCGCCGTGCTCGACGGCCCGGATGGCCCGCGCGCGCTGGGCGTCACCGAACTTGTCGTCGCGAGCGGCTTTTACGATTACGAAAACAAGTACACTGCCGGCCGCACCGAGCACATCTTCCCGGCAAAGCTCCCGCCCGAAATCACGGCGCTGTGCGAGGCTTATGCCGTCAAGGCGCATCAGGTGCTCGGCTGCCACGGCACCAGCCGCACCGATTTTCGCTGGGACGAGGAGGCGGGCGAGGACGGGCTGTTCGTGCTCGAGACCAACACCCAGCCGGGCATGACGCCGCTCAGCCTCGTCCCCGAACAGGCGGCGGGCTGCGGGATCAGCTATGCCGACCTCGTCGAGATGCTCTGCGCCGAGGCGCTTCGGGTTCACGCTCTGAAACAGGGAGGCGCGCATGGCGCAGCAGATCAGGCGTAACGGCACCTCGGGCGTGAGGCGCGCCGCCAAGGCGCAGAGCCGCGCGGTCGCCGCGCGCAAGGCGCACCGGGGCGCGAGCGGGGTGATCGACCGAATCATGGGCGTGCTCCCCTTCACCGAGGAACAATGGAGCCGCATCTGGCTCGCCATGATCATCGGCGGCGGGGTGGGGATCGCCTTCGTGATCGCCAGCCTTGCCGGCGTCCCCGCGCTGGCGCAGGCGCAGGTCGCCGCGATTGCGGCCGACGCAGGCTTCGAGGTGCGCCACGTGCGCGTCACCGGCACCAGCCGGATGGACGAGCAGCAGGTCTATGCCCGCGCGCTCGCCCAGCGCAACCGCGCCATGCCCGATGTCGATGTCGCCAAGCTGCGCGAGGAACTGCGCGCCCTGCCGTGGGTCAAGGACGCGCGGGTCTCGATCCAGCTGCCGCACACCCTCGCCATCGACATTGTCGAGCGCAGCCCCCATGCCGTGCTCGAGCGGCCCGACCGCCTGATGCTGATCGATGCCAGCGGGGTCGAGCTTGAGCCGGTCGCGCCGGAGAAGACCAAGGGCATGCTGCGGCTCGCCGGGCCGGGCGCGGGCAAGCAGGCGAAAGCGCTTGAAGCGTTGCTCGCCGCTGCGCCCGCGTTGGCGCCCAAGGTCGAGGCGGCCGAATGGGTCGGCAACCGGCGCTGGAACCTGACCTTCACCACCGGCCAGCTGCTCGCGCTCCCCGAAGGCGAGGTCGAGGCGGCGACCGCGCTCGTCAAGTTCGCGCGGCTCGATGGCAAGAACCGCCTGCTTGGCGGCAAGGTGCTGGCCTTCGACATGCGCACCCCGCCGCGGCTCTACATGCGCCTGCCTGAAGCTGTCGGCCGGCCCAAGGTGGTCGCCGGGCCCGGGGAGAAGCCCGCCGAAACGCCCAAGGCCGAGGCCGAGCCCGAGGAGGTGACCACCTGATGGCCGCCAATTCCTCCGGCCGCGCCGCGCCCCGATCGACCGCCGCCCAGCGCCGCCTCGCGCGCACCTATGCCGCGGTCAATATCGGCTCGTTCCGCATCAGCGCCATGATCATGGGCGAGACCGAAAGCGGCGACCTGCAGGTGCTGGGATCGGGCCACCGTGCGAGCGCCGGGATCAAGCGCGGCTATGTGACCGATATGGCGGCCGCCGCCCATGCGATCCGCGACGCGGTCGAGCGCGCCGAGAAGAGCGCGGGCACTCCAGTCCGGAGCGTCTGGATCGCCTGCGCCGGGGCCGGGCTCGCCAGCCACGTGGTCGCGGTCGATATCGAGATCGGCGGGCGGCGGATCGAGGACGAGGATGTCGAGGCGCTGCTGGTCGAGGCGCAGGACATGATCCAGCCCGATGGCCGCAAGGTGCTCCACGCCCAGCCGGCGCATTACACCCTCGATGGCGCCCACGGCGTCGCCAACCCGCGGGGCTTGCATGCCGAGCGGCTCGGGGTCGACATCCACGTGATGCTGGCCGACGGCGCGCCGGTCAGGAACCTCACCGAAGCCGTGCAGAACGCCCATCTCGAGGTCGAGGGCGTGGTCGCCGCGCCGCTGGCTGCCGGGCACGCCTGCCTCACGCCGGAAGAGCGCGAGCTGGGCGTGGCGCTGGTCGAAATCGGGGCGGACATCACCAATGTCGCGGTGTTTGCGGGCGGGATGCTGCTGGGCCTCCACGCGGTGCCGATGGGTTCAGGGTCGATCACCGATGCGATCGCCTCGAGCTTCGGCATCCGCCGCAGCCAGGCCGAGCGGCTGAAATGCGTCGCCGGCTCGGCCATCGCCAGCCCTGCCGATCACCGCGAGCTGATCCCGGTCAATGGGCCGGGCGAGGGCGGGGAGGGCGGGGCACCCGTCGGCCCGCTCGCGCGCGGGGCGGACGACAAGAACCGCATCGTGCGCGCCGAGCTGATCGCGGTCGTCACCCAGCAACTGGGCGTGCTCACCGGCGAGATCGGCAAGGCGCTCAAGACCATGGGCTTTGCGGGTCCGCGCGCGGGCCAGGTGGTGCTCACCGGCGGGGGAGCCGAGCTTGCCGGGATGGCCGATTTCATGCAGGGTGCGCTCGGGCAGCCGGTGCGGCTGGGCCGCCCGCCGCAGCTTACCGGCATGCCCGAGGCGCACCACGCGCCCGGGTTTGCGACACTGGCGGGCCTGTGCCTCTACGCTGCCGACGATCCGGTCGATATCCGCGCCGTGGGCGCGAAGCGCGCCGGGGTGTATCGCGCCTTTTCGCGCGAAAGCGGCTTCCTGGCGCTGCTCTCGCGATTGTTCCGGGCGCTGAAGGAGTATTTCTGACCGTGCCCTTGCCCGCTTTACGCAGGGGCGTGCGATGCTTTCGGTAGCCTGATGCTGTGGATAAGGGTTCTGCCGCTATAAAATGTACGCCATGATTATGTCACAGACGATGAATGCGCGTGGGAGAGTGAATAAAAGCCGCCCCCGCGCCTGGAGGACCAGCTGATGAGCATCAATATCGGACCCGCAGCGAGCGACGATCTGCGCCCCCGCATCACCGTGATCGGGATCGGCGGGGCCGGCGGCAACGCGATCGCGAACATGATCGCGGCCGAGATCGAGGGCGTCGAATTCATCGTCGCCAACACCGACGCGCAGGCCCTGAGCACCTCGCCGGCTGAACGGCGCATCCAGCTGGGTCCCGATATCACCGGCGGCCTCGGCGCGGGCGCGCGGCCTGAAGTGGGCAAGGCTGCGGCCGAAGAAACCGTCGCCGAGATCGAGAAGGCGCTCGAAGGCGTCAACATGTGCTTCATCGCCGCCGGCATGGGCGGCGGCACCGGCACCGGCGCCGCGCCCGTCATCGCGGAAGCCGCGCGCCGCATGGGCGTGCTGACTGTGGGTGTCGTCACCAAGCCGTTCCTGTTCGAGGGCACCCGCCGCATGCGCGCCGCCGAGGCGGGCATCGAGGAACTGCAGAACCACGTCGACACCCTGATCGTCATCCCCAACCAGAACCTGTTCCTGGTCGCCAAGGCGGAGACCACCTTCAAGGAAGCCTTCCAGCTCGCTGACGAGGTGCTCCAGCAGGGCGTGCGCTCGATCACCGATCTGATGGTCATGCCCGGCCTCATCAACCTCGACTTCGCCGACGTGCGTTCGGTCATGAGCGAGATGGGCAAGGCGATGATGGGCACCGGCGAGGGCGAGGGCGAGAACCGCGCGCTCGATGCGGCCGAGCAGGCGATCGCCAACCCGCTGCTCGACGGCGTCAGCATGGCCGGCGCCAAGGGCGTCATCATCTCGATCATCGGCGGCGAGGACATGCGCCTGCTCGAAGTCGACGAGGCCGCCAATCACATCCGCGAACTGGTGGACGAGGACGCGAACATCATCTGGGGTTCGGCCTTTAACCCCGACCTCAAGGGCAAGATCCGCGTCTCGGTGGTCGCCACCGGGATCGAGCAGAGCGCCATCGGCCAGTCCGAGCGCAGCCAGAGCATCTCGCTCGGCGGCGCGCGCGCGCCCAAGCGGCCGGTGCTCGAGCTGTCGGACGATGACGGCTACGGCGCTGCTGCGATTGCTCCCGAACCGGCACCCGCCCCGACCTTCGATCTCGACGGTCCTGCGGCGAGCGCGGCAGGAGGGCACGATGAGGATATGCTCGATCTCGGCGAGGTCGAGGCGGATGAGGCCGATTATCCCTCAGCCGCGCCCTTCGAGCTGACCGGCATGCAGGCCGGTGACGGCTATGGCGACGAGTACGAGGACGATGTCGACGGCATCGTCGATCCCCTCGCGGGCCTGCGCGGCGCTGAAGAATCGGCAAGCTATGGCTACGGTGCGGGGACTCCTGCCGCGGACGACGAGGACGATGGCGAAGCGCTCGAACTCGACGATGGCTACGCGGCCTACGGCGACGCCGGGGGCGATGGGCCCGCGCAGGACGATCTCCTCGCCAGCGCGGACCGGCTGGCGGCAGAAGACCGTCAGGTCGAAGCCCGGCTCGGCGGCGGACGGCGCCGCGCGCTGCTCGGCGGCGCAGCGGGCGATGGCAGCGGCGGTGGCGGCGGAGCCGGTGCCGGCAGCACGCTGTTCGAACGCATGGCCAACCTGTCGCGCAGTTCGTCGCGCGACGACGAGGAGGATGACGAGGGCGACGATGGTCCGGCGCTCAGCATCCCGCGCTTCCTCGGCCGCCAGAACAACCAGTAATCGCGCGCATCTCGCGCCGCGTCGCAACGCCGCTTTCCTGCGGCGCAAGGCTTGATAGAGCACGCAAGATGGTGTCGCGCTTCTCCGTTGCCTGCACGCTCGCGCTTGGCGCCGCGCTGTTCCCTCAGGGCATGCTGGCAGCGCAGGACGTCGTCTCGCAGCCGGTCGTCCAGGCGCTGCCCGCCCCCGAGGTCCAGCGGCTGAACCGCGCGCTGGTCGCGCTCGCCAAGGCCCCGCGCGACCGTGCCGCCCTGATCGAGGCAGGACAGGCCGCTTTGGGCGTCGATGATCTCGAGGCCGCGATCGGCTTTTTCGGGCGCGCTGCCGATGTCGATCCCGGCCATCCCGATGTCGCGCTGGGGCTCGGCTCGGTCTATCTGCGCGCAGGGCGGGCGGGCGAGGCGCTGCTGCAATTCGACCGCGCGCTCGCTGCCGGAGCGGACGAACGTGCCGTGCTCACCGATCGCGCGCTGAGCCTTGATCTGGTCGGGGAGGGCACGGCGGCGCAGGCCGCGTATACCCGCGCGCTCGAGCTCGATCCCGCCAATGACGAAGCCCGGCGGCGGCTGGCGCTGAGCTATGCCATCGCCGGCAACACCGCGCGGTTCGAGGATACCTTGCGCCCGCTGCTCGACCGCCGCGATCTGGCCGCGCAGCGCGCCCGCGCCTTCGGCCTCGCGATCATGGGCGAGAATGTGCGCGCGACCGCGATTGTCGAGCAGGTCATGCCGCGCGACATCGCCACCCGGCTGGTGCCCTATCTCGGCTACATGCCGCGCCTGACGAAGCAGCAGCAGGCGGCCGCGGCCAATCTCGGGATCTTCCCGCGTTCGGCCGATATCGGGCGGGACGATCCGCGCCTCGCCCGCTTTGCCGCCGAGGAGCGTGCCGACAGCCGTCTCGCGCCCGCCGGCGCGCCGCTTGGCACGCGGCCTCAGCAGGTCACCGCAGCCGTGCCCACGCCGCCGCCTTCGACCACGGCCTACACAACGCCGGTTCCGGCGTCCGCGATCGGCAGTCAGCCCGCGCCTGCTGCCAATCCCGCGCGGGTGGCCACCGTCACCCCGGTCGCGGTCACGACCGCGCCGCCTCCTGTGCCTGCGCCCGCGCCGCGCCCGGCCGAGCGGGTGGCCGATGTCTTCGCCGATCTCGGCGCGCCCTCGGCTGATGCGCGGGTGTCGGGCGATGCAGTCGACCTGTCGCGAATCGAGGTCAAGCGCGAGGCTCCGCCGCCCCCGCCCGCACCGGTCGCCAAGCCCGCCGAGAAACCGAAGCCCAAGCCCAAGGAGCCGCCCAAGCCGGTTCACCCCAGCCGCGTCTGGGTGCAGGTGGCGACGGGCAAGAAGATCGACGCGCTCGCCTTCGACTGGAAGCGCATAGCCAAGGAGGGCGGCAAATCGCTTGCCCCCTACAAGCCCCACACCGCGCGCTGGGGGGCGACCAATCGCCTCGTGATCGGGCCGGTCGCCAGCCGCGACAAGGCCGAGGCAATGGTGCGCGAGCTGAAGAAGAAGGGCATGGATGTGTTCCTCTGGCTCAGCGACGAAGGCGAGGCTGTTCAGCCACTTAAGTAGGTTCTACGGGTTTCTGTGCACAGGCTTTGCACAGGTCTGTCCGGTTCTCCCCAGCCGCCCTGATGCAGGTGATTGCCAATCGCCCCCCTTCGCGTCCATCCATCCTCGCGATGGTGACACAGCCCCCTTCCGCCGCGAACGCCCGCCCATGAGAGCCGCTGACATGGACTATTCCGCCGAGGACGATGCCGCCCCCGTCGACATGCTCGCCAGCCTCTTCGCGGCGCGCGGGTGGCCGTTCGAGATGGTCTCCGAAGACGAGATGACCGGCGAGGTGCAGGGCAGCTGGGCCAATTACCAGCTGCGCGCGATCTGGCGCGCGGAGGACAGCGTGCTCCAGTTCCTGTGCCTTCCCGACATCCGCGTCACCGACGACAAGCGCGCGGCGGCCTATGAATTGCTCTGCCTCGTCAACGAGCAGGTGTGGCTGGGGCATTTCGACATCTGGTCGAACGGCGACGTGCTGCTGTACCGCCACGGCGCACTGCTCGGCGATCACGGCCGCCTCAGCCTCGACATGGCGCAGGCGCTGGTCGAGAGCGCGATCGACGAATGCGACCGCTTCTACCCTGCCTTCCAGTTCGTTTTGTGGGGCGGCAAGACCCCGCGCGCCGCGCTCGAGGCGGCGATGGTCGACGCGGCGGGCGAGGCCTGAGCGACTGCGACCACCACCCCGTTCGGGCTGAGCTTGTCGAAGCCCCGCATTTTCTTCTAGCAATGTCTGCGAAAAGAAGGACGGCCCTTCGACAGGCTCAGGGCGAACGGGTTTGGGAACATGATCAACCTCCTCCTCATCATCGGCTGCGGCAACATGGGCGGAGCGATGCTGGCCGGATGGCTGGCGGCGGGCGAGGATCCGGCGCGCTTTGCCGTGCTAGACCCGGCGCTGGTCGAGGCGCCCGAGGGCGTGGCGCTCTACCGCAATGCGGCCGAGGTGCCTGGGGTGCATGACGCGGTGCTGCTCGGTTTCAAGCCGCAGCAATTGGGTGCGCTCGGGCCGGGCTTGCTGGGGTTGACCGAAGGCCGGACGGCCTTTTCGCTTCTGGCCGGGATCACGCTCGATCAGCTCGCGGCAGCCTTTCCGGATGCGGATGGGCACGTCCGGGTGATGCCCAACCTCGCAGCGCGGATCAACAAATCGCCGGTCATCCTCGCCGAACGCGGCCTCGGCGCCGACAGCCGCGATGCCACGTTCGCCCTGTTCGACCGCCTCGGCAGCGCGGTGTGGCTCGGGGACGAAGCGCAGTTCGATCTCGTCACCGCGCTCGCCGGATCGGGGCCGGGCTTCGTCTACCGCTTCATCGATGCGCTGGCGGGCGCGGCAATCGATCTGGGGCTCGACGAGCCCACCGCCGCCGCTCTCGCGCTCGCCACGGTCGAGGGTGCCGCCGCGCTCGCCGCGGCCTCCGATGCCAGCCCCGCGACCCTCGCCGACCGCGTCGCCAGCCCGGGCGGCATGACCCGCGAGGGCCTCAACGTGCTCGACGACAAGGCGGCACTGCGCGGCCTGCTGACCGCCACCCTCGCCGCCACGCGCGACAAGGGCGCGGCGCTGTCGCGCACCAGTTAATATTAACATCGGTTAATCTGAACGGATTGCGCGCTTTGCAAGCCGGTTTCGCTTGAAAAGCGCACGTGAACCCACGATATTGCGTCGCATGGAGAGCACGGGGCTGTTCCCGCGCTCCATGATGAAAGGCTAAGGGTTTCACAATGGCTGACTGGAATGACCCCTCGCGCAATGCGCAGCGCTTCGGCTCCGTGCCGCGCGCCGGAGGCGATGTCTCGGGCCGCGTGAGCTTTGACGAGGGCCTGCGCAAGCACATGCTCTCGATCTACAATTACATGACCTCGGGCATCCTGCTGACCGGGATCGTCGCGCTGCTGGCCTTCACCAGCGGCATGGCGGAAACGATCCACTTCAGCGCCCTGCGCTGGGTGGTCGGCCTGTCGCCGCTCGCCATCGTGTTCGCGATGAGCTTCGGCGCCAACCGTTTCAGCACCGGCACGCTCCAGCTGCTGTTCTGGGGCTTCGCGGTTCTGATGGGCCTGTCGCTCTCGTCGATCTTCCTGGTCTACACCGGCGGTTCGATCGCTACGACCTTCTTCGCCACCGCGGCGGCCTTTGCCGGCCTGTCGCTGTTTGGCTACACCACCAAGAAGAGCCTGTCGGGCATCGGCAGCTTCCTGATCATGGGCCTGGTCGGCCTGATCGTGGCGATGGTCATCAACCTGTTCCTGCAGAGCCCCGCGTTCCACTACGCGATCAGCTTCATCGGCGTGCTGATCTTCGCGGGCCTCACCGCCTATGACACGCAGTGCCTGAAGAACGAGTACCAGTACCTGCGCGGCACCGAATTCGCCGGCAAGGCCGTGGTGCTGGGCGCGCTGAGCCTCTACCTGGACTTCATCAACATGTTCCAGTTCCTGCTCAGCTTCCTCGGCAACCGGGAATAATCGGCGCGCATAACCGCGCCGCCCGGCCGGGCTGCGGCCCGCCGCAAGAGTGTTGAAATCTCGAATGCCCGGGGCCTTTCCATAGGTCCCGGGCATTTGCATTGTTAGCCGGGGCAGCTATCGCAGGGGCCTTCAGGCTGGAGCAATCCGCAGACCCCCATTCTGGCGGGCCGCGCGGCAACCACAGACCGCATCACGAGAAAGAGATCCCTGATGAGCGCTGCAGAGCACTCGCTTCGCGACACGTCCCGCACCACCACGCGCACTCCTTTTGGGTTGGCGATCACCACGCTCGCCGTGGGCG
>NZ_LSKQ01000230.1 GCF_001557115.1 Erythrobacter sp. CCH5-A1 | reverse complement strand
AGCTTGGAAACTCCACCTTACCAATGAGCCCGGTGGCCACCGAGATCGAAATCGCGCGGGGTGGGGCATGCCCCACCCCGCGCGATCACCTCAATCTACACCAGAAATTACACCACGAGCGCGGACGCTAACAACAGCTGACCATGATCAGCTTGATGGACGACCCCATAGACCGGGCGAGGCATGCAGCACGCGTCGGCAAGATGATGCGCGGATTTCGGCAACAGGGGTCCGAAGATGCGGGCAGGCACCGCAGGCGCAAGCTGCTCGATATCATTGAGACCTTCATGAGAGTCCCGCCGGTGACGATCGATGTTCCGAGGATTGTCTGGCGCGATCTTTACCATGCCGCCGCGAGCATCGCCGCGATGAATGTCGACTGGGACAGCCGCTGCGGCCCGCTCATTGCCGCCTCGAACGACC
Organism: Erythrobacter sp. CCH5-A1; assembly: GCF_001557115.1. Classification (GTDB taxonomy): domain Bacteria; phylum Pseudomonadota; class Alphaproteobacteria; order Sphingomonadales; family Sphingomonadaceae; genus Erythrobacter. Next base: position 29,762 of record NZ_LSKQ01000230.1, on the reverse strand, counting down.
ACCTCAAATGCCGGATCGGATGGACCGCTGCACGCAAGAACATAAGGCGCCTTGCCGAATACGGTCTGATCATCCCCCATTGCCTCGCCGGCAACGGCAAGCGATTTCTTGGGTCACGAAAGAACGGGGATCGCTCTGACGCATCAGGATGGTCGCTGGCCCCGCTATTGCTCCTCGAGGACTACCTCACCGAGTTGGCTGCAACAGAGAAAGCCCTGGCCGAGCAGAATCTAATCCTGCCCAACGAAATTCGAAAGGCGACCAGCAGCGCCTACCGGCTGCTGCGGCCGTTCGAGCAGGGCCACCCTTGGGCTGACAAGGTCCGAAAGAAGCTCGATGCGATCTCTGCGGCGCGGCGCACATGCCAGAGGCGAAAAGGGTCTACCATCGCGATCAGGGTACTGAGCCGGCTCGCCGAGGTCGCAGCGCGGCTCCTTGATCGGTTGTCAGAGCGCATAGCGCTCGCCGAGATTGCGTCACTGACACCTCCCGGGGACACTAGGGTGCGCCGGGATGATCACCATCAATACAGTCCTGAAGAAGCTCTTGAATCTGTATACGGCTTGGCAGAGGGCGCTTGCCGACAGGAACCGCATGAGGTTCAAACCACGTCCGATGCCGACAGGGCGAAGCAAGAAGCAGCCAATGCGTGCAAGAATGCGCTGGTCTCGGCCGACCCGAATGATGTCTACGGGATCAAGCGATCGGGTTTCGTTTGGGCCGACGCCCTTGCCCTCTTCCCTTTCATCGACGGCATGGTCAATATTGGGAGACAACCCGGCCTGAGCGAGCTCCACGCGGTCGCTCGCGTCTGCCAGATAGGTCAGGCTACGACCGCTCGGGCAAGCGCCATACTGGGGACAGAGATCGCACTCCTGTGCGCGCTGATCACCGGGCATCACTTGGCGAGCGGACAAATCCGCAAGACCCCCGATGCATACATGCAGGCGCTGGTGCGGCGCGCCCGCAGCGGTGAGCTCAATCTCGGCCACACGCTGCTCGGCCGCAGAAAGACAGTATTCGGCCAGGGGGATACAAGGGCGTCGAATATGCGTATCTCTGTTCAACCATCGATGCACTAGGCACGACTCATGAAGCACGAAGCCCTTATCGCTTGGACATCGCTCTACATTGGCGTGGGAATGATGGCGCTGATCTGCGCAGTGCTCGCAGTTATCGTCACGGCTGACGACTGGCGGAGTGGCAGGTGGCGACCCACGCACCAAACGGGGCTCCAGAAAGCTCTGGTCATCCCGAAGCTTTGGCTGCGCTGGCAGCTCAACTACCTCAAGGGCACGCCCGTCATCCTCGCGATCAGCGTGTACTATGCGTGGGCTACCGGGTTCTCAGTGTTCTGGGACGTCTGATCCTCCCTCGAATGAGGCAAGCAGTACCCGGCGAAACGGATTGGGCGCGGGAATTGCTGCCGAAGCCAGCGACACGCCGCCGGTCGAATTCGGAATGCCAATCGAGCCCATGATCGTGCGCACATAGTTGCGGGTCTCACGAAACGGCGGGATGCCGCCAAACTGGTCCACGCGTCCCGGGCCAGCATTGTAGGCAGCCAGTGCAAGCTCCCATGTCCCGAAGCGATCGAGCTGCTCGCGCAGATACCGCGCACCGCCGACAAGGTTTTGCCGAACATCCCAAGGGTCGGTGACCCGTAGATATTGGGCCGTGCCAGGCATCAACTGAGCCATGCCCATCGCCCCAGCACTGCTGCGCGCGAAGGGACGATATCTGCTTTCCTGCGCCAGCAAGGCGTCAAACAGAACAACGGGCACGCCGGCATCGCAAGCGACCTCGACGATCAGGTTGAAATAGGCGGTCCGGCGAGCCTGAGCATCGCCGCTGATACCATATCGCGGGAAGAAGCTGCGGGACTGGCAGAGTAGGTCATCCTGCGAAGGGCGGAAGGGTGAAGAAGCAGGGCTCATGAATGATGCACCTGCCCGCATCCACGAAGGAACAGCGGGACGCGCGGCATAGGGATTGATCGTGAAGCTGTGAGGGACCAACTCAAAGTCGCCGTGCAACTCTGGTGAAAACACATCCACTGGAGCCGGAGGCGGTTCCACTGATTGCTCGAGATCGACCGCCCCGCGCAACTGTGGGGCGAGCACAGCGAAGTCCGGTTTTGCCTCTGGCGAAAACACGTCGAGAATGGCTTCGCGCGCCGATGATGGCGTCGGCGTCAAAGCGACCAGCAAAAATAGAAGATTTTTCATGACCACACCTTTCGGCGTGGTTCGGATATCGCCCCACTTTTCTAAATGAACAGGCGGCGCATGGCAATCGCCCAGAATCTGGCATCGCATAGACGAAAACGTCGTTGGCCATCGCGAGCCGTGCCGGAGAAGGTCGGGTCGATCCAAAGGGGAAAGATGGTGAGGCTTAGCTGAGAGGAGCGAATTTATGCTGATTACGCTCAGACCCACCCAGGAGACCATCGACATCGTTGCTGCACTGAAGGGCCGTTGGCACGGTTCCTATGCGATGTGCGTCTGCCCCGCGCACGCAGACCGAACGCCGTCGCTTTCAGTCCGGCAGGGCGAGCGAGGTATTCTGGTCCACTGTTTTGCGGGATGCCGCAGCGAGGATGTCCTGCGCGCAATCGGTCGGACCAAACCGATCCTGAATTCCCCTTCGCCGAGCTACCGTCCAGAAGGAACTGCGCCCAACGTCAGAAGGATCTGGGATCAGGGCACAGAGATCCGCGGGACGCTCGGCGAAGTCTACCTTCGATCGCGTCGACTGCCTGTCGACCTCCCCGACTTACGCTTTCATCCAAGGTGCCCGTTCGGCCGCAAGCCCAGAACCACCTTCCGGCCTGCGTTGCTGGTCGCGGTCAGAACCGGACACCGGATGACGGCGATCCAGCGGATCAGGCTTACGAACGACGGAACATGGCATGAGGGCAAATTCATGCTCGGCAAACCCGGACAGGGTGCTTGGGCTCCACAGTTCGAAGGCAACGTGCTCGCCATTGCTGAGGGCATGGAGGATGCGGCAAGCTATGCTCAGATTAAAGGAGTCCCGTGCTGGGCAGCACTCGGGAATGAGCGTCTCGCGCTGATCAAGGTTCCAGAGCATGTTGGCACCCTTTACATCGCCAAGGATAACGATGACCCAGGACGAACTGCTGCAATGGCGGCAGTTGGATCACACAGCATACCGGAAAGGCAGATCATTCGTGATCCACCGCCAAGGCGTTTCCACGACTGGGCGGAAGTTCAGAGCCATATCCGTTGAATGAACATCAGCATGAGTGTCGGCTGCCGACCACTTTCGGCCGTACAGGAGTCCGATGGCCAACGATAGGTTCAGTGAAAACCCGCCATTCAAATCGAGTGCGCGCGGTTGGTGCGCTCTGGCCGTGCCAATGGCAATGGTGGCGCGGGATGCAGTAATCGTTGATTCAATCTCTGCTCCAAGCGTTATTGGCTTTTCCGATCACTTCAGTTAAGCGAGGAATCGCAAGCCGGACTGTTCCGGCTTTCATTGATCGCGCCGGTGCCTCCGAAAGGGGCTTAATCGGGAATGCGGTGCGGAAGCTTTCTTCCAAATCCGCGGCTGTCTCTGCAACTGTAAGCGGATAGCGCGATGCACATCGCTCCTCTTTGAAGGGGCAGCCACTGGGCCGGACGCTAAATCATGCGAGGTCTGGGAAGGCGTGCATCAAGCTGTGACCCGTGAGCCAGGAGACCTGCCGGCGTCTGGTTGCTCTTGCCTTGGTCCAGAGGATGGCCGCGGCACGGTGAACTCCGTCTGAGCGACGAACGAGCGGCTGGGGCCGCATCGGAGACGTGCGTCGGCCGCCCATGGCGTCCGGCCGCCGCGCGTGTCGCCCGTTCGCGCGGGTTTGCCCTGGCCACGTCGCAAGACGCCGGGGGACTAATTGTGATCAAGACCATCGTTACCAGCAGTGCGCTCGCCGCACTCGTTTTTCCGACTCTCGCTTATGCCGAAGATGCGGCCGAGGCAGGGGACAAGTCCGATATCCTCGTGCTTGGCACCCGCGCCGACGATGCCAACGCGCCCACGCAAACGGGAAGCCGCCTCGGCCTGACCATCTTGGAGACGCCGGCCAGCGTCGAAACTCTGGCCGGAGACGTAATCCGTGCGCGCGGTGACTTGTCGATCGTCGATGCCGTCACACGGGCAACGGGAATTAGCTCCGTCGCCAATCCCGGCAACGGCGGCACCGGCCTTGCCGCGCGGGGCTTCAGCGGGCCGGGCTCCATCATGCAGCTTTATGACAGCGTGCGCCTCTATCCGGGCGCAGGCACCGTCACCTTTCCGACCGATCCCTGGACGGTGGACCGTATCGAAGTGCTGCGCGGCCCGGCCTCGGTACTTTACGGCCAGGGTGCAATCGGCGGGGCGGTCAACGTCATCTCCAAGAAGCCGAACAGCGACCGCACCGAGTTCGAGGCGGAAGCGGGATATGGCTCCCAGAACAGCTGGCGGATCGGCGCGGGCGTGGGTGGACCTGTGAACGAGCTGATCGCCTATCGCTTCGACATCAGCCGCAATCAATCGGATGGCTGGATCGATCGTGGGGATTCGAAGGGCCTGGCGATCTCGGGCTCCGTGCAATTACGCCCCACCGATACGCTGACCCTGACATTGTCGGACGATTACAGCGACCAGGAACCCATGCTCTATTTCGGCACGCCGCTGATCGACGGCAAGCTGGACGATCGCAACAAGCGCCGGAACTACAATGTCACCGACGCCCTGATGCGCTTCAAGGACAACCGGACGACCATCCGGGCGGAATGGGCGCCGAGCGATTCTGTCAGTATCCGCAGCACCGCCTACCGCCTGACCACGCATCGCAAATGGCGTAATCTCGAAAGCTATTTCTGGAATGGCGCTACCGGGAAGATCGACCGGTTCGATTTCTACGGCATTGATCACGATCAGACGCAGATCGGCGCGCAGACCGATGCAACTCTCCGCAGCAACTGGGGCGGACTGAAGAACGAATTGCTGGTCGGGTTCGACATCAACGGCATCAAGTTCAGGCATTCGAACGATTTCGATTCTGACGTGCCGCCGCCCGGTTTCGCCGAGCCGGTCGATCCCTACAGCTTCGATCCGGGCCTCTATTACAATACGTTCGGCGTGCGCCCCCAATATCGCACCCGGACCCGTCAATATTCGCTCTTTGCCGAGGATCGGCTGACGATCAGCGATCGGCTGTCGGTATCTGCGGGGATCAATTTCGACCGTGCCAATGTAAAGCGCTATGTCACGAGTTATGGAGCCGGTGGCACGGCGACCGAGGCCTTGCGGCTCGACAAGACCTTGCACAATGTCACCTGGCGGGTGGGGGCGGTCTACCAGCCAACCTCAGCGCTCTCGCTCTATGGCCAATACGCTACCGCAGTCGATCCGCTCGGTTCCCTGATTACCTTTTCCATTGGTCAGGCAGCCTTCAAGAACACCACTGGCGATCAGGTCGAAGCAGGCGTCAAGGCCAGCTTCCTCGGCGGGCGCGGTCTAGCCACGTTCGCCGCCTATCGGATCGTCAAGAAGAACCTTCTCGCGACAGTTCCGGGCAGCCTTCCGCCGAGACAGGATCAGGTGGGGCAGCGTTCGGCGAAGGGACTGGAAGCCTCGCTGACACTGGATCTCGCTGGCGGTTTCGGGATCGACGCCAACGGCACGATTCTTGACGCGCGTTTCGACGCGTTCCTGAGCGGCGGCACATCGTTCAACGGCAAAACTCCGCCCAATGTGCCCGAAGCAACCGCCAATCTCTGGTTGAGCTACGATGTGACTGCTCGTCTCCAGACGCGCCTTGGATTGCGCTATGTCGGGCGGACCTTCTCGGACAACGCAAATCAGTTCCGTGTGCCCGGCTATGCCGTGGTCGACGGTGGCATCTCCTTCGCGGTGACGAAGAATGTCGCGGCCAATCTGCGGGTCTATAATCTGTTCGACAAGGACTACGCGACCACCACCTATAATGACGAGCAGTGGCTGCTCGGGCGGCCACGCTCGATCGACGTTTCGATCAGCGCGCGGTTCTGACCATGCATGGCGTCACGAAACCGGTGGCGGTGGCACGCCCGCGCAGCCAAGGCAGGCCGCTGCGGGCGCTGCTCCTGCTCCACCGCTGGATGGGTATCGTCATCGGTACGGTGATGACGCTTTGGTGCCTCACCGGGTTCGTGATGCTGTTCGTCGACTATCCCCGATTGCTACCGGCCGGGCAACTGCGGGCCTTGTCCCCCTTTCATTTGCCGGCCGATGGCGAACTGGCGGGTATTACCCTGCCAGCCGATACCGCGCTGGCATCTGCCCGGCTCGAAATGGTTGTGGGCAAGGCTGTGTTGCGGGTCGTACCGGAGAAAGGCGACGGGCGGGCAATCTGGCAGATGCGCGCCTCGCCGCTGAGCTACGACCTCGCAAGCGGCGCCCCGCTGGCACCTCTTTCCCGCCAGGACCTCGCCAAGGTCGGCATGGAATTCGGGCGCAACTTCGGGATCGATGGACTTGTGGCGGCGATAACGCCGATTTCCGTCGATCAATGGACCGTCCAAGCCTTTCGCGCCAACCGTCCGCTCTATCGGGTCGACTATGCCGACGCCGCAGGCTCGAGCGCCTATATCGCTGGCCTGACCGGCGAAGTGGTCCAGAAAACGACCCGTTTCGAGCGCTTCTGGGGTTGGCTGGGCGCGGTGCCGCACTGGCTTTACCCGACGGTGCTTCGGCAGAACCCGGCTGCCTGGAGTCAGGTCGTCATCTGGACATCGCTGACCGGCTGCTTCCTGACCGTCACCGGGATCTGGGTCGGCATTAGCCGATTGAGGCGGGGCAAGGATGGCGCCATAGGCTCGCCCTATCGCGGCCTGTGGTGGTGGCATCATATGGCAGGGCTGGCGTTCGGCCTGCTCGCACTCACCTGGGTCGGGAGCGGCCTGTTCTCGATGAGTCCCTGGGGGCTGTTTGACAGTGATGCAGGATCAGTCGAGCGCCAGCGCCTTGCGGGACTAATGCGCTGGACCGATATGCGGGCCGCGCTGGCCAATCTGAACCGGCTTCCCATCGGTACGGTCCGTGTGGAGAGCGCGCCGCTCGGCGGGAAAACGATGCTTATTGCCATTGCCGCAGATGGACGCAGGGTGAGGATTGATGGTTGGGGCAGGCCGGCGATCCTGACCAGGGCCGATGTCGCTGCAGCCTTGCGGAATGGTCCCCGCGTCGTGTCGCTTTCCCTGCTGTCCGAGGGCGACAGCTATTACTACGCACATAAGGAGCCGGTGCGATTGCCGGTATGGCGCGCGGTGCTGGCTGACCCGCAAGCCACGCACCTTTATATCGACGCGGCGTCCGGCACGTTGCTGCGTGCAGTCGATGGCACGGGACGCGCCGAGCGCTGGCTGTGGAAGGCGCCGCACAGTTTCGATCTGCCCGGCCTGCGCCACAGCGCTCTGCGGTACATCTTCGTCCTGCCCTTGCTTGCGGCTGTCACGCTGGTCTGCGGCAGCGGAGCCTGGATGGGCATGCGCAAGCTTGGCCGCGACTTGCAACGTACCCGGCAAGGTATCCGGCGGCGGCTATCACGCCGCCCTTCCTTCCTTCGATCACGGAGCCAGTCATGATTTCATCTGCCCCTTCGGCTTCCCTGCCCTTGCGCCGACGGATCGGCGCCTTGTTTGCGGGATTGATAGCCGCAAACATCGGCGTTTGGGTCTGGGCATTCAGCCTGTTTCATGCACAGCCGTTGATGCTCGGCACCGCCTTGCTTGCCTGGGGGCTGGGCTTGCGTCACGCCGTCGATGCCGATCATATTGCGGCGATCGACAATGTAACCCGCAAGCTGATGCAGGACGGGAAGCGGCCCATTGCGGTGGGTTTCTGGTTTGCTGTCGGGCATTCCGGGATCATTGCCATAGCGTCGATCATTATTGCGGTGACGGCCAGCGCGTTGTCGCAGTTCGGCACGTTCAAGGAAATCGGCGGCGTGATAGCGACCGTGATTTCCGCGCTTTTCCTGTTCACGATCGCCGGCATGAATCTGGTCATCCTGCGCTCTGTCTGGCGTACTTTTGCGCATGTTCGCGCAGGCGGCAGCTATGCCGAGGACGATCTTGATCTGTTATTGGGTGGGCGCGGTCTGCTTTCCAGACTATTCAGGCCGGTGTTCCGCTTGGTGAACAAGAGCTGGCATATGGCCCCGCTGGGTTTTCTGTTCGGGCTTGGGTTCGATACCGCAACCGAAGTCGCCATTCTGGGCATGTCGGCCAGTCAGGCTGCTGATGGCCTGTCGATCGGGACAATACTGGTCCTGCCGGCCCTGTTCGCCGTCGGCATGGCCTTGATCGATACGGTGGACGGCGTGGTGATGCTGGGCGCTTACGAATGGGCCTTCGTGAAGCCGATCCGCAAGCTCTATTACAACATCACCATCACCCTGATCTCGGCCATTGTGGCGATTGTCATTGGCGGAATCGAAACGCTGGCCCTGATCGGTGACAAGCTGGGCCTTGAGGGTGGACCATGGCGGATCGCCGCTAAGCTGGGCGAAAATTTCAACGGCCTCGGCTTCGCCATTATCGGACTTTTCATATTTTGCTGGCTGGCGAGTTTCGCGATCTACCGCTGGAAGCGTTTCGATGAAATCGAGGTTTCGGTCGGTGCCTGACCGGTCCCGTGTTGATCGTTGCGTCTTGCTCAGGCACGACGACAAGTCCTGCATCGTTTCAGTCGATCTCGACGTGCGTATGCCGCTCGGACTTCGTGTACATCGCGGCGAGCGTGATGCCGCGATTCGGATGCTGATGGCACGTTCCAACGGAACATTCGTTAAATCCAGAAAAAGTTGTGTCTTTGATCCGAATTCCAGGCAGGCTGCGGAATATCTCGTCGATGCCATACGGAAACGGCTTTTCCGGATAGCGTGCAAGCCTGTCAGTCAACGACAGGTCGAGGATATTCTCGGTATCACATCCCGCGAGCGGATACGGTGGGCCAAGGATGGCCGCTTGGCCCGATCGGGAACCGCCAGAATCAAAAGAGGCACAACCGAGATCACGATCTGGACCTATCCTTGCGATGCGATTGAGTATCTGGCCGCCACCCCTGCCGAAATAGGGCGGTGGCGCCAAGAGGACGAAGGCACAACATCATCAATTGGCTTGGCTGGCATTTTCGTCTAGAGCGCGCGGCGAAGGACCGGGGTAACTCGCCCTTCAATGATCGCGCCGGTGCCCCGCAAGGGGCTTAATCGGGAATGCGGTGCGGGAGCTTGCTCCCAAATCCGTGGCTGTCCCTGCAACTGTAAGCGGATAGCGCGATGCACATGCTCCTGAATTCAGGAGCAGCCACTGGGCAGCGCGCAAGCGCCAAGTCTGGGAAGGCGTGCATCAAGCTGTGACCTGCGAGCCAGGAGACCTGCCGGCGCACCGGTCGCTCTTGCCTGATCCAGGGGATGGTCACGGCACGGTAACTCTCCGTCTGAGCGACGAAGCTGTGTGGCTGGGGCTGCACGGGTTGCGTGGTAACGGGTGCTTTGTTGCGCCCGCCCGTTGTCGCGCGCCGACCGGACTTGTCCGGCAAGCCCCGCCGTGTCTCGCTCTGGCGCGCGGAGAAGTTACCATGCCGGATCTATCCAAGGTGCCGGTCACCATCATCACGGGCTTTCTGGGCGCGGGAAAAACCACGCTTATCAGCCACCTGATCCGCAATGCCGGTGGCCGAAGGCTGGCGGTGGTGGTCAACGAATTCGGTACGCTGGGTGTGGATGGCCAGATTCTGCAATCTTGCGCCATTCCAGATTGCCCGGCCGAAAACATCGTCGAGTTGGCCAATGGCTGCATCTGCTGCACCGTGGCGGATGACTTCATCCCCACGGTGGAAAAGCTGCTGGCTCTCGATCCGCGCCCGGATCACATCCTGATCGAGACATCCGGCCTCGCGCTGCCCAAGCCGCTGCTCAAGGCGTTTGACTGGCCAGCGATCCGCAGCCGCATCACCGTGGACGGCGTGCTGACGCTGGCCGATGCCGAAGCGGTCGCGGCAGGCCGGTTCGCGCCCGATGTGGCAGCGCTTGACGCCCAGCGCGGCGCCGATCCGAGCATCGATCACGAAACGCCGCTTTCCGAAGTGTTCGAGGATCAGCTTGCCTGCGCCGACATGATCCTGCTGACCAAGGTTGATCTGGCGGGCCCGGAAGGTGTCGCCGCAGCGCGCGCGATCATCGCGGCAGAGGTTGGCCGCCCCGTGCCGGTGATCGAACTGACCGAAGGCGTGGTCGATCCGCGCGTGATTCTGGGGCTTGATGCCGCAGCCGAGGACGACATTGCCGCGCGCCCATCGCACCACGATGGGGATGATGATCACGAGCACGACGACTTCGACAGTACCGTTATCGAATGGGGCGAAATTGCCGATCCGGCGGCCCTTGTCGCGCGGATCGAGACGCTGGCGCGCGATCACCACATCCTGCGCGTGAAGGGCTATGCCGCCGTGGCGGGCAAGCCGATGCGGCTGCTGGTGCAGGCGGTAGGCGCGCGGGTGCGCCACCAGTACGACCGTCCGTGGCGGCCTGACGAGCCGCGCCGCACCACTCTGGTCGCCATTGCCGAGCACGATCATGTCGATGCAGGCGCCATTCGCGCGGTGCTGCTGGCGTAAGGCGCGGGCGATGCACGTCATTTTCCGCGAAACGCACGGGATGGAGGAAACCGCCGTCCCGCAGGATCTGGGGCAGGAGCCTGCGGATCTGGTGGTCCTGTCCTTTTCGGACAGCGATCTGGGCGCATTCGCCGCGGCCTGGCATCAGGCCCGCGCGGGCAATGCTGCATTTCCTTCGCTGCGGCTCGCCAATCTGGCGGCGCTGATACATCCCCTGTCGGTCGACACATATGTCGAGCGGACGCTGTCGGGTGCAAAGGCGATCCTGATCCGGCTGATCGGCGGCACGCCGTACTGGAGCTATGGGCTGCAACAGGTCGAGGCGCTGGCCCGGTCGCGCGGGATCGTGCTCGCGGTGCTGCCCGGCGATGGCTGGGAGGACGAGCGGCTGGATGCGGTTTCGACCGTGCTCGTGCCTGCATTGCGCGAACTTGCGCAGTGGTGCGATGCTGGCGGTGCAGTGGCGGCGCAGGCGGCGCTTGCCACGCTGTCGCAGCTGGCGGGGCTGATCGATGCCCCCGCCCGGACATGCGATCCGCTGCCGATGGCGGGAGGCTGGCATCCCCGCTTTGGCGTGGTCGATCCTGAAGCCTTTGTGCGCGATCCCGCAAGGCCGCTGGTCATGATCGTGTTCTATCGTTCTTACCTGACCGCCCACGATCTGGACCCGTTTGCCGCCCTGCATACCGCGTTCGAGCAGCACGGTTTTGATGCGCTGTCGATCTTCGTCCCCTCACTGAAAGCCCCGCAGGTGCGCGAACAGGTGGACCGCTGGGTGCGCGGACTTGGCCCGGCAGCGATCATCAACGCTACCGCTTTTTCCGCGCGGGGCGAGGACGGCGCCACCCCGCTTGATGGCGCGGGCGTTCCCGTGTTTCAACTGGCGCTCGCTACGTCCAGCCACGCGGGCTGGGCAGGGGCATCGCGCGGGCTGTCTCCGGCAGACCTTGCCATGCATGTCGTGTTGCCCGAGATCGACGGGCGGGTGTTTGCAGGCGTCGCCAGTTTCAAGGAAGCGGGCGCGCGCGACCCAGCGCTTGGTTTTGCCCGCACTATCCATCGCGCCGATCCTGACCGGATCGAGGCGACTGCCGCACGGGTGGCCGGATGGATATCGCTGGCCCAAAGGCCGGTTGCCGAGCGGCGGGTGGCCTTGGTCCTGTCGACTTATCCCGGCAAGGCATACCAGATGGCCCATGCCGTTGGGTTGGATGCGCTCGCCTCCGCCGAAGCAATATTGTCCGACCTGCGCGAGGCGGGATATGCCACGGATGGCCAGACCGATCTCGCGGTGCAGCTTGAACGCGAGCATCTGCACTGGCCGCTGACCGTATATCGCAAAGCGCTGGGGGCATTGCCGGAGGCGTTGCGCACTGATCTTTACGCTGCGTGGGGCGAACCGGACGCCGATCCGGCTGTCACTGCTGGCGCGTTCCGTTTTGCTTCGGTGTCTATCGGCAATGCGTTGGTGGCGTTGCAGCCCGAACGCGGCGAGCGCGCCGGGCGTGATGGGGACTATCACGACCTCTCCCGCTGTCCGCGCCATGGCTATGTCGCCTTCTATCTCTGGCTGCGCGCGCGGGGTGTGGACGCGTTGGTCCATATCGGCGCACATGGCACGCTGGAATGGCTGCCGGGCAAGTCAGTTGCCCTTTCCGGTACTTGCTGGCCCGAGGCGCTGACCGGCGCGATGCCGGTGATCTATCCGTTCATCGTCAACGATCCCGGAGAAGCTGCGCAGGCCAAACGCCGGATCGGTGCGGTTACTATCGGACACGTTCCGCCGCCACTGGTGCAAACTAAAAGCGGCGCGGGCCTGGCACGGATCGAGGCGCTGCTGGATGAATTCTCCAATGCTGACGGGCTGGACCCGGCCCGCCGCGACCGCCTGCAAGCCAGCATCCGCGACGAAGCGCGCGTGCTGGGGCTGGAGGCGGAACTGGGCCTTGATGGCGCGGCCACGCTGGTCGAGGCGATCACCCGGATCGATCGCTTCGTTTGCGACGTCAAGGAAAGCCAGTTCGGTGACGGGCTGCATGTGTTCGGGCGGGGCGATCAGGGCGCAGCCGAGCGGGCCGGATTGCTGGCGGCGCTGGACGGACGGTGGGTTCCGCCCGGTCCTTCAGGCTCCCCCTTTCGCGGGCGCAGCGATGTGCTGCCGACCGGGCGGAACCTCTATGCGATAGATCCGCGCGCGGTGCCGTCGCGCGCCGCCCATGCACAAGGTGTCACGCTGGCAGAGGAGCTGATCCGACGACATTTGCAGGATCATGGCGACTATCCGCGCGGGCTGGTGGTCGATCTGTGGGGATCGGCCACGATGCGCACGGCGGGTGAGGAATTCGCCATGGCGCTGCACCTGCTGGGCGCAAAACCGCTGTGGGACATGACATCCGAAAGAGTGACCGGCGTCGAAATCCTGCCGCTGGCGCTGATGGACCGCCCCCGCATCGACGTGACACTGCGGGTTTCAGGCCTGTTCCGCGATGCCTTCCCGGCGTTGCCCATGCTGTTTGGCCAGGCGGTGCGCGCGCTGTGTTTGCGGGATGAACCAGCGGACTGGAACCCGTTTGCGGGGCAGGCAGCGGCCCCGCGTGTCTATGGCCCGGCTCCGGGCCGCTATGGACTGGGTCTCGGCGATGCGGCCGAGTTCTATACCGATGCGGCCCGGCGCGCTGCCGGAGAGGCGTGGCTGGCGGCATCGGACCATGCGTTTGACGCGACCTCCGATGCGACCGGGGCCGTCCCTGATCCAGACGGCCTGCGTCGGCGCGTTGAAGGTGCAGACGCCTTTGTCCATCTTCAGGACTTGCCCGAAACCGACCTGCTTCTGGCCGCCGACTATGCTGCACATGAGGCGGGCTTTGCCGCTGCCAAGGCGCTGATGGGCGGTTCGGCGGCGCTCTATCACCTCGACAATCGCGACCCGTTGAATCCGGCCGCGCGCACTCTGACCGAAGAGATCGCCCGCGTCGTCCGCGCCCGTGCCGCGCATCCGGGCTGGATCGCAGGCATGATGCGCCATGGTTTTCGCGGCGGCGCGGAACTGGCGGCGACGCTGGATCATATGGGCGCCTTTGCGCACCTTTCAGATAGCGTGCAGCAGCATCTGTTCGACCTCTATCACGATGCGACGTTGGGCCAGGCCGATGTTCGCGCGTTTCTTGCGCGCGAGAATCCCGGTGCGCTTGCGGCGATGGAAGCCCGCTTTGCCGCGCTTCATGCCGCAGGGCTGTGGCAGACCCGGCGCAATTCCATCCTCGCCAGTCTGCCCAGCCATGAGGATCGGACATGACGAGCCCTGTGGTAAAAGGCTGGTGCCCCGATGCATGGCGCCCGATGATGGCGGGCGACGGGTTGCTGGTGCGAGTAAAACCCCGGCTTGGCTGCCTAACCCGCGCGCAAGTGTTGGGCCTGTGCGATGCCGCCGTGGCACACGGCAATGCCCTGATCGACATCACCGCCCGCGCCAATCTCCAGCTTCGCGGGGTGCGCGAAACCGGCTGGCAGACGCTGCTCGACCGGTTGCTGGCGCTCGATCTGGTGGAGAGCGATCCCGTCATCGAACAGCGGCGCAACATTCTTGTCGCGCCGGATTGGCGGGTCGGTGATGACAGCCACCGCATCGCAGGCGAGTTGCTGACCCGGCTGGATGAGTTGCCCGATCTGCCGGGCAAGATGGGCTTCGTTATCGATGCTGGTCGGGCCTGCGCCCTGCACGGCGAGGTGGGCGATTTTCGCATCGAGCGCGACGAAAAAGGCGGCCTGATCCTGCGCGCCGATGGCCATCCGGGCGGTGTCGCGGTTGCCGCAGGTCGGGAAGTGGACGCCCTGATCGCGTTGGCACACTGGTTTGCGGCCAGCGGTGGCGCGGAAGCGGGGCGCATGGCCCGGCACACGGCTGCCCTGCCCGAATGGGCCTGTGGCGACATTCTGCCTGCGCCGTCGGCTGCTCGCATCGTGCCCGGCGTCCATGATCTGGGCTGGGCTTATGGCCTGCCGTTCGGCCGGATAGAGGCGCCGATACTGGCTGGTGTGATGGAGGCATCGTCTGCCCGAGCAGTGCGGATTACCCCGTGGCGGGTGCTCGTATTAGAAGGCGCGCCTGCCAAGCAGGTGGACGGCCTGATCACCGACCCTGCCGATCCGCTGCTGCATGTCGATGCCTGTCCGGGCGCGCCGTGCTGCACGCAGGCGTCGGTTGAAACCCGCGATCTTGCCCGCCGCCTTGCTCCGCATGTCGCGGGACGGCTGCATGTTTCGGGCTGTGCCAAGGGCTGTGCCCGCCCGCGCGCCGCCGATGTCACGCTGACCGGCAGGGATAGCCTGTTCGATCTTTCCCTGAACGCGCGCGCCGGAGGGCCTGCGGTTCGCTCCGCGCTTGGCCCGGCCGACATTCTTGCCCATTTAGGAATCGCTTGATGCCCCATATCTATGAAACCGATGGCGCGGCCATTTATCGCCAGTCCTTCGCCACGATCCGCGCCGAAGCCGATCTTGCGCACTTTTCGGCCGATGAGGAGCCGGTGGCGGTGCGCATGATTCATGCCGCCGGGATGGTCGAACTGGCAGCGCTAATCCGCTTTTCGCCCGGCTTCGCACAAACGGCCAGCGCCGCGCTGGCCAATGGCGCGCCGGTGCTGTGCGATGCGCGGATGGTGTCCGAAGGGATCACTCGCGCCCGCCTGTCGGCCAACAATCCGATCATCTGCACGCTCAATGCGCCGCAAGTGCCGGACATGGCGCGGGCCATGGGCAACACCCGCTCCGCTGCCGCGCTGGAACTGTGGCGACCGCATCTGGCGGGCGCGGTGGTGGCCATCGGCAACGCGCCAACCGCGCTGTTCCATCTGCTGAATATGCTGGAAGATCCCGATTGCCCACGACCGGCGGCAATCATCGGCTGTCCGGTGGGCTTTGTCGGCGCGGCCGAATCCAAGGCCGCGCTGTGGGCCGCGCCGCCGGTGCCGTGTTGCATCGTCGAGCGTCGTCTTGGCGGCAGCGCGATCACGGTGGCCGCGATCAATGCTTTGGCGAGCCGCGCCGAATGAACTTGCCGCCAAAAATCGGAACGATCCACGGCGTCGGGCTTGGTCCCGGTGCTGCCGATCTGCTGAGCGTGCGCGCCGACCGCCTGGTGCGCGGCGCGCGCCACGTTGCCTATTTCCGCAAGGCCGGACGACCGGGTCAGGCGCGGCGGATTGTCGAAGGGATGCTGCGCGCCAACGTGATTGAAATCCCGATGGAATATCCTGTAACGACCGAGATTCCGCTATCCGATCCCCGCTACAACGACTGTCTTTCCGCCTTCTATGCCGAATGCACGCAGCGATTGCTGGCGCTGGCGCTGGCGGGCGAGGACGTGGTTGTGCTGTGTGAGGGCGATCCGTTTTTCTACGGTTCGTTCATGCATCTTCATGGCCGTTTGGCGGGCTTGGTCCCGGTGACGGTGGTGCCGGGTATCACCGGCATGGCCGGGGCATGGAACGCGACCGACATTCCCATCACGTGGGGCGATGACGTGCTCACCGTCGCGATGGCGACCTTGCCGGAGGATGAACTCGCGCGGCGCATCCGCGATACCGATGCGCTGGTGGTGATGAAGATCGGGCGCAACCTGCCCAAACTGCGCCGCGCGGTGGCGGCGGCGGGACGCGAAGATGCGGCCTGGCTGGTTGAACATGCCGCCATGCCCGGTCAGCGAGTCACGCGGCTGATCGAGGCGACCAGCGTCACGCCCTATTTCTCGATCCTGCTGATTCATGGACAGGGAAGGCGGCCATGAGCGGCTGGCTATCCATCGCCGGTCTGGGACCGGGGGATGAGGCACTGATCACGCCCGAAGTCACCGCCGCTCTGGCCGGGGCGAGCGATGTCATCGGCTATATTCCCTATGTTGCCCGCATCGCCCCCCGCGCGGGGCTGACGCTGCACCCGTCCGACAACCGGGCGGAGCTGGATCGCGCGGCCCATGCGCTGGAACTGGCGGCGCAGGGGCAGCGCGTGGTGGTGGTGTCCTCTGGCGATCCGGGCGTTTTCGCCATGGCCGCTGCCGTGTTCGAGGCGCTGGAGGCTGGCCCGGCCCATTGGCGCAATCTCGACATTCGGGTGCTGCCCGGCATCACCGCCATGCTGGCCGCCAGCGCACGGGCGGGCGCGCCGCTGGGGCATGATTTTTGCGCCATTAACCTGTCGGACAATCTCAAACCCTGGCCGCTGATCGAAAAGCGGCTGCGATTGGCGGCGGAAGCAGATTTCGCCATGGCCTTTTACAACCCGAGGTCGAAGGCCCGGCCTGAAGGGTTCAAACGCGTGCTGGAACTGCTGCGCGAGGTGTGCGGCCCTGATCGCCCGATCCTGTTCGCCCGTGCGGTTTCGACGCCTGACGAGCAATTGCGGATCGTACCGCTGGGTGATGCGCGCGCGGAGATGGCCGATATGCGCACGATGGTGATCGTCGGATCAAGCATGACGCGGATCATCGATGGGCCCGCGCGCCCGATCCTTTACACCCCCCGGTCGGTCACGGTTTCAGCATGATGACCCAACCAGGAAAGCACATCTTGGGTATCATAAACCTCGGCCCGGTTGGGAATGGCGGGACGGTCAATCATCAGGATCGGCAAGCCCAGATTGCGCGCCGCGATCAGCTTGGCATCGGCGCCGCTGCCGCCCGCATTCTTGCAAACCACCAAATCGATGGCGTGGGTCTGCAACAATGCGCTGTCTCCAGCGGTAGTGAACGGACCGCGATCCACGATCAGCGTGTGATGGGGCAAGCCCGGCGGCTGTTCCGGCACATCCACGAAGCGCAGCAGATAGTGGTGCTGTGGCTGGGCGGCGAAGGCTTCCACATGCATTCGTCCCAGCGCCAGCATGATGCGGCGGGCCGGGCCTGCCAGCGCGGCGACCGCGCCATCGATATCGGCAACGCGGGTCCAGCGGTCACCGGCGACCGGTTCCCACGCCCGGCGGGTCAAGGCGACATGGGCCACACCCGCCAGACGGGCCGCCTCCACCGCGTTTGCGCTCATCGTCGCGGCGAAGGGGTGGGTGGCATCGACCAGATGAGTCACGCGATGGTGGCGCAGATAATCGGACAGCCCCGCAACTCCGCCGAACCCGCCAACCCGCACCGGAACCGGCTGAGCACGGGGGTTTGCGGTCCGTCCGGCATAGCTGAGCGTCGCCGCAATGCCGCGCTGCGCGAGCAGTCGGGCAAGCGCGCTGGCCTCGGTTGTGCCGCCCAGCAGGAGGACATTGGGCATGGTTGAGTCCTCTCCTGAAGCGTGGTTGACGATCATCGGCATAGGTGAGGACGGGCCGGATGGCCTGTCCGCCGCTGGCCGCGCGGCGCTGGCGCAGGCTGAACTGGTGATGGGACCGGCCCGGCACCTTGCGCTGCTGCCCGCGATTACCTGTCCTGCGATAGAATGGCCAGTGCCGTTTGCCGACGGTATTGACCTTTTGATGCAACATCGCGGACGGCGCGTGGTGATGCTGGCCTCGGGCGATCCGTTCTGGTTCGGCGCGGGAACGAGCGTGACGCGGCATCTGGAGCGGCATGAGTGGGTGGCTCATCCGGCCCCATCTACCTTTAGCCTCGCCGCCGCGCGATTGGGCTGGGCGCTTCAGGACGTGGCCTGCCTTGGCCTGCACGCCGCGCCGCTGGAGCGGCTGAGACCTCACCTTGCGGCGGGACAACGAATCCTGGCGCTGCTACGCGATGGCGAGGCGGTGGCCACATTGGCAGACTGTCTGTCCGGGCAGGGCTTTGGCGCGTCAGTGCTGCACGTGATGGAAGCATTGGGCGGACCACGCGAACGGATGCGTCAAGTGACCGCCGAAGCATTGTCGTTCACCGACATCGCCCATCCGGTTGCGGTCGGGATCGATTGTGCGGGCCATGGTGAGAGCTTGCCTCTGACAGCGGGCCGCCCGGACCACTGGTTTGCATCGGACGGGCAGATCACCAAGCGCCCGGTGCGTGCACTGACGCTGTCGGCGCTGGCCCCGTGTGCCGGTGAACTGCTGTGGGATATTGGCGCAGGATCTGGATCGATCGGGATCGAATGGCTGCTGGCCCACCCGGCCAACCGGGCCTGCGCGATAGAGGCCGATCCGGTGCGCGCCGAGCGGGCGCGGGCCAATGCGGTCGCTTTGGGTGTCGATCAACTGAAGGTTGTCGTCGGGATCGCGCCGGATGCCTTGCCGGATGCTCCGGCACCCGATGCGGTGTTTATCGGCGGCGGATTGTCGGAAGCCTTGCTGGACACACTATGGGCACATTTGCCCGTCGGAACGCGGCTGGTGGCCAATGCGGTGACGCTGGAATCAGAAGCACTGCTGACGCGCTGGCATGGCCAAAAAGGCGGGAGTTTGCTGCGGATCGAACTGTCAGATGCCGCCCCGCTGGGTAACCGGCACGGCTGGCGCGCGCGCTATCCGGTGGTGCAATGGAGCGTGACGCTATGATTGTCGCAGGCTTCGGCTTTCGGTCGGGCGCGGCCTTGCCTTCGCTGCGCGCTGCGTTTGCGCTGGCAGGGCAGGGGCAGCCGCCGGTCACGCATCTTGTCACCGCGCATGACAAGCTTGCGGCGCTGCTGCCGCTGGCCGAAGTGCTGGGCCTGCCGCTGATGGGCGTGGCGTCCGATGCACTGGCCGCCGTTTCCACCCCCACGCGCTCCACCGCCAGCCTGAACGCCCGTCACGTCGGCAGCGTGGCAGAGGCATCGGCGCTGGCAGCCGCAGGTGCAGGCGCGCGCCTGCTGGGGCCGCGCCACACCTCCCCCGATCGCATGGCGACATGCGCCATTGCCGCCAGTGTCAACCTTCAGGAACCTACGACATGACCGTCCACTTCATCGGCGCCGGTCCCGGCGCGCCCGACCTGCTCACCTTGCGCGGACGCGATCTGATCGCGGGCAGCCCGGTGTGCCTTTACGCCGGGTCGCTGATCCCGGTCGCCGTGCTCGATCATTGCGCGCCGGACGCCCGGATCGTGAATACCGCGCCGCTGGAACTGGACCAGATCATGGCCGAGATCGCTGCTGCACATGCCGCCGGGCACGATGTGGCGCGGCTGCATTCAGGCGATCTTTCGGTCTGGTCGGCGATGGGCGAGCAATTGCGCCGCCTGCGCGCGCTGGACATTCCTTTTACCGTGACACCCGGTGTCCCGGCGTTCGCCGCCGCCGCTGCTGCGCTGGAGGCAGAGCTGACGCTGCCTGCGCTGTCGCAATCGCTGGTGCTGACCCGCACGCCGGGCCGCGCCAGCACTATGCCGCCTGCCGAAAGCCTGACGAATTTTGCCGTGACCGGCGCGACGCTGGCCATTCACCTGTCGGTCCACAATCTGGCGCAAGTGGTGGCCGACCTGACGCCAGCCTACGGCGCGGATTGCCCCGTCGCTGTGGTCTGGCGCGCCAGCTGGCCTGATCAACGGATCGTGCGCGCCACGCTCGACACGGTCGAGCAGGCCGTGGCGGGAAGCATGGAGCGCACCGCCCTGATCCTAGTCGGGCGAGTGATGGCGGCTGAGAATTTCGCTGAAAGCAGCCTCTACGCACACGGCTATGACCGCCGCTTCCGGCCCCAGGATGCCTCTTCGCGCTTCTCGGAGGCATCCGAATGAGCGTGCCGGGCTTGATCATTGCCGCCCCGGCATCGGGGACAGGCAAGACCACGGTGATGCTGGGCCTGCTTCGCGCGCTGAGCGAGGACGGACTGACGGTGCAGCCGTTCAAGAGCGGACCGGACTATATCGACCCAGCGTTTCACCGGGCGGCTTGCGGCAGGTCGTCGTTCAACCTTGACAGTTGGGCAATGGACGGCGAGCTGCTCGACGCTATCGCGGCCGAGGCGGCAGGGGCGGACATGGTGCTCGCCGAAGGGTCGATGGGGCTTTACGATGGCGTTGCCAGCAACGGTGCCTCAGGCAACGGCGCCAGCGCCGAAATGGCGCGCCGCATGGGCTGGCCCGTGGTGCTCGTGCTGGACGTTTCCGGGCAGGCACAGTCAGCAGCAGCCACTGCGCTGGGCTTCAAGAGCCTCGATCCGCATTTGCCGTTCGCGGGCGTGATCCTCAATCGTGTCGCCAGTCCGCGCCATGAACGACTGGTGCGCAAGGGGATGGAGGCGGTCGGGATACCTGTCCTGGGGGCGTTGCCCCGGCGCGGCGACCTGACCTTGCCTGAGCGCCATCTGGGGCTGGTGCAGGCTGTCGAGCATCCCGACCTGGACCGGGTGATCGCTGACTACGCCGCGTTCTTGCGCGCCCATGCCGATCTCGACGCCATTCGCCGCGCGGCGAGGCGGATTCCAGTGCCAGCGGATCGGGTCGAGAGCCGCCTTCCGGTGCCCCCGGCACAGCGCATCGCCATCGCGCGCGACGCAGCCTTTTCCTTCATCTATCCGCACTTGGTGGAGGGCTGGCGACGGGCCGGGGCGGAAATCCTGCCGTTTTCTCCGCTGGCCAATGAAGCGCCAGCATCCCATGCCGACTGCGTCTGGCTGCCGGGCGGCTATCCCGAACTGCATGCCGGCAAGCTTGCGGCGGCGGGCATCTTCCTGTCCGGCCTGCGCAACCATGCCGAAACGCGCGCAGTCCATGGCGAATGTGGTGGCTACATGGTGCTTGGCGAGACTCTGATTGACAAGGCGGGCGTCGCCCACCGCATGGCCGGTCTGCTGGGGCTGGTCACCAGCCATGCCGAGCGCAAGATGCATCTGGGCTATCGCCTTGCCGAATTGCTGTCGCCCATATCGGGCATTCCTGTTGGCACACGACTGTGCGGGCACGAGTTCCATTACTCCACCATTGTCGAACAGCATGATGCCCCGCTGGCCCGCGTCACCGACGCCAATGGTGATGCGGTGGCCGAAACCGGATCGCGGCGGGGGCATGTGACGGGGACGTTCTTCCACATGATTGCACCCCTCAATAGCGGGGGTATGGCATGAGCGGTTTCGTGTCATTTGTCGGAGCGGGGCCGGGCGATCCTGACCTCCTGACGATAAAAGCCGCCGCACGTCTCGATGCTGCCGATGCCATCCTTTTCGACGACCTGGCATCGCGGACGATCCTCGATCGCGCGCGCCCGGACGTGAAACTGGTCCCGGTCGGCAAACGGGCAGGACGCCCCTCGCCCACGCAGGCCGAAGTCAACCGGCAGCTGGTGGAACATGCTCAGACTGGCTTGCGCGTGGTGCGGCTCAAATCGGGGGACGCCGGCATATTCGGACGACTGGAGGAAGAGATAGACGCGCTGCGCAAGGCCGGGATCGCGTTTGAAATCGTTCCGGGCGTCAGCGCAGCAAGCGCGGCGGCGGCAGCGATCGGCATTCCGCTCACCCGGCGTGAACAAGCACGACGGGTACAGTTTGTGACCGGCCACGGCGTCAATGGACAGTTGCCGGACGACCTCAACATGGCCGCGCTGGCCGATCCGCGCGCGACAACGGTTGTGTACATGGCGCGGCGAACCTTTCCCGCGCTGGTCGAACGGCTGCTGGAGAGCGGGATGGCGCCCGAAACGCCCGCCATCCTTGCCGAGAATGTCGGACACCAGGATCAGCGCATCACCAAAAGCAGCATCACCGGCCTGGCGCGCGTGCTGGCCGAGGGCGGTCCGTCCGACCCGGCCATCGTCCTCTACGGCCCGCTGGCGGAAGAAGCATGATCGACCTCCATCTCATCGGTATCGGCACCGGCAATGCGGATCACCTTACTGCCGAGGCTGTTCGCGTGATGAACGAGGCCGATCTCATCCTGCTGCCGCGCAAGGGGAGCGCGAAATCTGCTCTGGTCGATTTGCGCCGCACGATCTGTGCGCAGGTCCTGCGCCGGCCCGTGCGGATCATCGAATTCGACATGCCGGTGCGGGACGCGAGCATGCCATATATGCAGGCGGTTGACGAATGGCATGACGCCATCGCGGCGGCGTGGCGCGAACGGATTGCAACGCATTTGCCGAATGGCGGGAGGCTCGCCTTGCTGGTCTGGGGCGACCCCTCGCTTTATGACAGCAGCTTGCGGATCTCTGATCGGCTCAAGGCTGCCGGCGTCGAGACAACGGTTCATGTGGTCCCCGGAATTACCAGCATCCAGGCACTGACCGCGGCCCACGCCATTCCCCTCAACCCGTTGGCGGGAAGCGTCACGATCACCACCGGCCGGATGCTGCGCAAGCACGGCTGGCCTGCGGGGGCGGACACGGTCGTGGTGATGCTCGACAGCGGCTGTGCGTTCGAGGCGATCGAGTCCGCCGGAATCGAAATCTGGTGGGGCGCCTATCTTGGCATGCCGCAACAAGCGCTCGAACGGGGGACTCTGGCCCAGGCCGCGCCCCGCATCGCCGCGCGCCGCGCTGACCTTCGCGCGCGCCACGGCTGGATCATGGACGTTTATCTGATGCGAAAGGAACTGGCCGATGGAAGCCGATAACAATCAGGTCGCGCGAGAGGATATTGCGGACGGAGACGCGCGGCATGCTGAAAAGATGCGCAAGAAGCAGACCGCCCAGGCCAAAATCATGGCCAATAAGACCCGCGAGAAGGGCCTGCTGATCGTTCATACCGGCAAGGGCAAAGGCAAGACCAGCGCCGCGCTTGGCATGGTGGTGCGCGCCATCGGCCACGGCATGAAAGTGGGCGTGGTCCAGTTCGTCAAAGGGGCGATGAAAACGGGTGAAAAGGCCGTGTTCGATGCCTTCCCCGACCATGTAGAATTCAAGCCGATGGGCGAGGGTTTTACCTGGGATACGCAGGACCGCACGCGCGACATTGCGGTGGCCCGCGCCGGCTGGGACGAGGTCAAGCGCATGATCGCCGACCCCAGCTATCACATGGTTCTGGCCGACGAACTGAACATCGTGCTGCGGTATGACTATCTGCCGGTCGATGAAGTGGTGGCGGTGCTGACCGCGCGCGACGCGATGAAGCACGTCATCGTCACGGGCCGCAATGCCCCCGACGCGCTGATCGAGGTGGCGGACCTTGTCACCGAGATGACCATGGTCAAGCACCCCTTCCGTTCGGGCGTGAAGGCCCAGGCCGGCATTGAATTTTGACCGGGGATCGAATTCTGAGCGACGCCCCGCCTGTGTTCGACGCGGAATTTGCGGAGCAATTCACGCAATTGCTGCGCTGGCGCCGCGATGTTCGGCATTTCGACCGCCGCGCCGTGGCCGAAGCGGATATGGGCGCGTTGCTGGCCAGTGCCGCGCTCGCGCCGTCGGTCGGTAATGCCCAGCCGTGGCGCTTTGTCCGCGTGCGGACGCCTGACATTCGGGAGGCGCTGGCCGCCCATGTCGACGGGCAAAGCGCCCATGCGGCAGAGCGTTATGCCGGGCAGGAGCGGTACGATCACTACCTGTCGCTCAAGCTGCACGGACTGCGTGAGGCGCCCGAGGTGATGGCGGTGTTCTGCGACGAACAGCCCGAGGCGGGGCACGGCCTTGGCATTGCCACCATGCCCGAAATGCTGCGCTATTCCTGTGTGCTGGCGATCCACAACTTGTGGCTGGCGGCGCGGCTGCGTGGGCTTGGCCTTGGCTGGGTGTCGATTGTCGATCCACCGGCCGTCCATACCCTGCTGGATGTTCCCGCCACCTGGTCGCTGATCGCGCTGCTGTGCATCGGCTACCCGGCGGACACGTCCGACACCCCCGAACTGGAACAGCGCGGCTGGCAACCCCGCGAGCCGTGGAACGACCGGGTGTTTGAACGATGATCCCCAATAGAAAGACAACGACATCATGCTGATACCCGTGGAGGATGGCCCCGCTATCGTGGCCTGCAACACCTGTCGTCACAGCGCCGACGCGCGTGAGGACGCCGCCGGAACGCGCGGCGGCGCGCAACTTGTGGCGGCGCTGCGCTCGGTTCAGGAAAGCGATGCGCGCTATGCCGGGGTCGCCGTCCAGGAAATGCCCTGTCTGTTTGCCTGCACCGATTTCTGCACCATTCACCTGCGCGCGCCGGGCAAGGTCGGCTATGTACTGGGCCGGTTCACGCCGGACGAGGACGCCGCCACCGCCATTCTGGACTATGCGGTCCACTATGCCGCCAGCGAGCATGGCCGGGTGCCGTTCAAGCAATGGCCACAAGGCGTGAAGGGGCATTTCATCACCCGCACCCCGCCGCCGGGCTTCGTCGCGGAATGAGCCGGTTTGTCACGCTTGCCGCGTTTGAAGCGGCGCTTGAGCATTTGCCCTCGGCCGATGCGGACGCCATCGCGGCGGCGCGCGCGCGGCAGGCCAGCCTGACCAAGCCGGCCGGATCGCTGGGGCGGCTGGAGGACATCGCGGTGTTCATGGCAGGATGGCAGGGCACGGCGCAGCCGGTGATCGAACGGGGCAGCGCGGCCATCTTTGCCGGCAATCACGGCTTCGTCGTCCACGGCGTCAGCGCCTTTCCCGCCAGCGTGACCGCTGCGATGGTCGGCAATTTCGCTGCCGGAGGCGCGGCGATCAATGCACTGGCCGCGGCCGCCGGACTGGACTTCAAGGTCACCGCGCTCGATCTCGACCGGCCCACGGCGGATTTCACCGTCGTGGCGGCTATGGACGAGGCGGATTGCCTTGCCGCATTGTCCGCCGGAGCGGCGGCGGTGGAGCCGGGGCTGCACCTGCTGATCGTCGGCGAAATGGGCATTGGCAATTCGACCGCCGCCGCCGCGCTCTGCGCGAGCAGCTATGGCGGCACACCCGCGTCATGGGTCGGGCCGGGAACGGGGGTCGATGCGGACGGCATAGCGCGCAAACTGGCGGTGGTGGAACGGGCGCTGGCCTGTCATGCCGATGCGCCGGACACCCCCTTTGAAATCCTGCGCCGATTGGGCGGGCGCGAAATCGCGGCCATCGCCGGGGCCGTGCTGGAGGCGCGCCGTCTGCGTATTCCGGTGGTGCTGGACGGGTTCATCAGCTGTGCCGCGCTGGCGCCGCTGGCCGCCGCAATTCCGGCGATCACCGATCATTGTCTGGCGGGCCATTGTTCCGCCGAGCCGGGGCATATCCGCCTGCTGGGGCATCTGGGCCTCGATCCCCTGCTGTCACTGGGTATGCGCCTGGGCGAGGGCAGCGGCGCGGCACTGGCCGTGTCGATCATCCGCGCCGCGCTGGCCACGCACAACGGCATGGCGACATTTGCCGAAGCCGGGGTGGCGGACGGCCTGTGAGCGGCTTTCCTCTCTATTTCCTGCGTCACGGCGAACCGGACGGCGCGGGGCGGCTGATCGGTCGCACCAATGCCCGGCCCACCGCCTCCGGCATCGCCGCCTGCGTCGATCGGGCGCGCGATCTGGCAGCCGAAGTGCTGATCGCTTCCGACCTGTCCCGTGCGCGGTTGGCGGGCGAAGCCATCGCGCTGGCAACCGGCGTGCCGCTGTCCACCGATCCCCGCTGGCGCGAGCTGGACTTTGGCGCATGGGACGGGATGGCACCGGGCGATGTCGAAGGCGCGGCGCTGGCGCGGTTCTGGGACGATCCCGATGGCGATGCGCCGCCCGGTGGAGAGCGCTGGTCGGCGCTGGTGGACCGTGTGTCCGCTGCGATTGACGATCTGGCCGCCCGGCCGACGCTGATCGTCACCCACGCTGGCGCAATGCGCGCGGCGCTGGCTGTGCTGTGCGGGTTTGACATGCGCCAGACGTGGGCAGTTGATCTGCCATACAACGGCCTGTTGTCGTTGCGCGTCTGGCCCGGAGCAATCCCCACGGCACAGATTGCGGGACTATATCCGTGAAGGGCTTCATCATCGCCCTGCAATTTCTGACACGCCTGCCGATGCCGGCGATTGTCGTTGATGATGCCGCGTTCGCCCGGTCGATGCGCTGGTTTCCCGCTGTAGGCCTGGTGATTGGCGCAGCGGTTGCGGGAGCCGCATGGGCAGGCGCGCTGGTCGATCACCGGCTGGGCGCATTGGCCGCGCTGATCGTCTGGGTGGGCGTGACCGGCGCGCTGCACCTTGATGGCCTGGCCGACCTCGCCGATGCCAGCGGTGCGGCGCATAAAGATCGCGAGCGGCTGCTGGCCGTTCTGGCCGATCCCCATGTCGGCAGCTTCGGCGTTGTCGCGATTGTGCTGCAACTGCTGAGCAAGTTGGTGCTGCTGGATATGCTGGTGGATGCACGGGTGTTTGGCGCGCTGGTACTGGTGCCGTTTGCCGCGCGCATCGGCCCGCTGGTGTGGACATGGTGGCTGATGCCGCTGCATCAGGGGCTGGCGGCACGATTCCGTTCCGCCATCGGCCCGATCGATATTGTAATCTGGGCCGCCGCGCTGGCCGCAGCATCATGGTTCTATCCGGCGCTTCTGGTCACGCCATTGCTGGTCCTGTGGTGGGGCTGGCATGTGCGCCGGACGATGGGCGGGATTTCCGGCGATGGCCATGGCGCAGGCATCGAACTGATCGAAACCGGCTTGCTGCTGAGCGTGGCAATCACGGGCCTATGGATACACACGACATGAACAGCTTCAGTTTTCACGGCGGCAGGTTGGCCGATGCCATGGCGCAGTTCGGAATGGGCAAGGCGCCTTGGATCGACCTGTCCACCGGCATCAACCCGCATGGCTGGCCCGGCGCGGACAATCTGGCAGTGGACTGGCAGGCGCTGCCCGACACCGGCGCGCTGAACGATCTGGAGGCCGCCGCCGCCGCCTGTTTCGGCGCGGACCCTGTCCATGTCTGCGCTGTTCCGGGCACGGAGATCGGCTTGCGCATGCTGGGCGATATCCTGCCCGGCCCCGCTATCCATGCCCAGCCCAGCTATCGCACCCATGGCGAGATGATTCCCCGCAGCCGTCCCGTGGTCCTGACCGAACTGGCGGGGACAGAGGATGCGACGATCATCCTCGCCAATCCCAACAACCCCGATGGCCGGATCATGCCGCCTGCCACCCTGCTTGGCTGGCTGGAGGCGCGGCGCGGTGATGATGGCTGGCTGGTCGTGGATGAAGCCTTCGCCGATGCCGCCCCGCACAGCAGTCTTGCCGCCCACGTCGACGACCAGCAGCGGCTGATCATCTTCCGCTCGTTCGGCAAATTCTTCGGGCTGGCCGGGGTGCGGCTCGGCTTTGTGCTGGGACCGCGCGGGGTGATCGCGCAATATCGTCAGCGGCTGGGCAGTTGGCCGCTATCGGCGGCGGCGCTGGCCATCGGCACAGCGGCCTATCGGGATGCGGACTGGATTGCCGCCATGCGGATGGCCTTGCGCGAACAGGCGCACGCGCTGGACGCGGTGCTCGCACGGCGCGGCTTCAGCGCGGTGGGAGATTGCCCGCTGTTCCGGCTGATCGAAACGGCCGATGCCACCGCGCTGTTCGAACGCCTTGCGCGCCATGCCATCCTGACGCGGCCGTTCGATTACGATCCACGCTGGCTGCGCCTGGGCCTGCCCGCCGACCGTGAGGCGCTGGATCGCCTCGATGCGGCGCTGGCTGATGATTGAGCCGACTGCTTTCCTGGCCTTGGTACTCGACGCGGCAGTGGGCTGGCCTCAGCCGCTGTATCGCCGGATCGGCCATCTGGTGGGCGTCTTTGCGCGGATTATCGCCGCGCTGGAACGGCGCTGGAATGTCCCCTCGCGTTCCGATGGACAGCGGCGCATGGCCGGGGCAGTCACCGTCCTGATCCTGCTGGGTGTGGCGGGCGGTGCGGGGTGGGTGCTGCAAAGTCTGCTCGTGGCCTTTGCCGGAGCCTGGGCCTGGCCCTTGGTCGCGGTGCTGGCCTGGCCGGGTCTGGCGCAGCGCAGCCTCTACGATCACGTCCGCCCCGTTGCCGAAGCGCTGGAACGGCAGGATCTGCCAGCCGCGCGCACCGCAGTCGGCATGATCGTTGGCCGTGATACGGCGGCGCTTGATGACGCGGGTGTTGCCCGAGCAGCCATCGAAAGTCTGGCGGAAAGTTTCTGCGACGGGGTGGTCGCGCCGTTGTTCTGGCTGCTGGTGCTGGGCCTGCCGGGAATCTGGGCGTACAAAGCGATCAACACCGCCGACAGCATGATCGGGCATCGCGAGGAGCGATGGCGCGACTATGGTTGGGCTGCGGCCCGCACCGACGATGCGATGAATCTCGTGCCAGCACGTCTTGCGGGATTGCTGATCTGCCTGTGCGGCGGGGGTGGCTGGCGGATATTGTGGCGCGATGCGTCCAACCATGCCTCGCCCAACGCGGGCTGGCCAGAGGCGGCAATGGCCGGGGTGCTTGGTCTGCGACTGGGAGGGCCAATCGCCTATGACGGCATTCTTTCACCCAAGCTCTGGATCGGCGAGGGCGATCGCTCTGCCGGGGCAGAGGATATTCGGCGTGGGCTGGGCGTCTATCGCCGTGCTTGCCTGTGTCTGTGGTTCATGGCGGGGGGAGTGGCATGGGCGCTATAATGCTTCAGGGCACTGGTTCTGATGTGGGCAAATCCGTGCTGGTGGCGGGGCTGTGCCGCGCCCTAGTGAAACGGGGGCTGCGGGTCTTGCCGTTCAAGCCGCAGAATATGTCCAACAATGCGGCGGTCACCAGCGATGGCGGTGAGATCGGCCGAGCGCAGGCTTTGCAGGCGATAGCGTGCAAGGTGGAGCCGCATACCGATATGAACCCGGTGCTGCTGAAGCCACAGGCCGACCGCACGTCGCAATTGATCGTGCATGGCCGGGTGCGCGGCACATTGGGCTCGGGCAATTTCCGGCAGGTGCGCGGGGAGCTGCTCGGCGAGGTGATGGCCAGCTATGACCGGCTCCGTCAGGCTTGCGATATCGTCGTGGTCGAGGGGGCCGGGTCGCCTGCGGAAATCAACCTGCGCGGAGGCGACATTGCCAATATGGGCTTTGCGCGCGCGGCGGGCGTGCCGGTCGTGCTGGTCGGCGATATCGATCGCGGCGGGGTCATTGCCGCCATCGTCGGCACGAAAACGATCATCGACCCGGCGGATGCGGCGATGATCGAGGGTTTCATCATCAACAAGTTCCGGGGCGATCCAGCCCTGTTCGCCGATGGTTATCGCCAGATCGAAAGCCTGGCAGGCTGGCGGGGATTCGGCGTGGTGCCGTGGCTGGGCGCGACCGCACGGCTGCCAAGCGAAGACGCCGTAGTGCTGGAGCGCGGTGGGGTGAGGGCGGGCG
>NZ_LSKQ01000229.1 GCF_001557115.1 Erythrobacter sp. CCH5-A1 | reverse complement strand
CTAACCTCTCTTATTCATGAGGGTGCGTTTGCAGGCTACCCGGCGCCGGCGGTGCCGCTGGCGGCGTGACGCGGGCGAGCGCCTTTGGCGGAGTTTTTCACCGCGCTGTGATCGATGGGCTTTTCGGGTTGAAGGACTGGCTCGGGGGTTTCGGCGGCACTGCCGCACCGGCTATGTGGGCGCAGGCTTGAGCGCGAGAACGATGGCGCGCAGCAGATCGGCGTCGGGACAGGCCGAGGCGAACGCGACGCGGATGCGGGTAGCGCTTTCCATGACGCGGGCGGCAACCTTGAGCAGCCGCAGGCGCAGGGTGGTAAACTCAGCCCTCGCCAGAGCGGCGGTCTTCGGCATCGCCTGCTGGACGCGCCACAGGAGCCAGTAGGCGGCGGTGTGCAGGATCAGGCGCATCTGATTGGCATTGGCCGACCGGCACGAGGTGCGATCGCTGGCCAGCTGTGTCTTGTGCAGCTTGATCAGGTTCTCTGCCTGTCCGCGCGCGCAGTAGAGCGTGTCGTAGATGTGCTCGGCCGAGCCCTCGGTCAGCGATGTGACGACGTAGCGGATGTCCATGCCCAGCGTGCTGGCCTCGATCCGGGCGACGACGCGGCGCTGGCAGTTCCAGCTCTTCGCGCCGTAGCGGGTCTCGGCATAGCTGCGCAGGACCACGCGGCCTTCCTCGGCGCGGCGGACCGCACAGGCATCGGCAGCCGTGACGATGACGGGATCGGCGCGCAGCGCGGCATTGGTCGGCAGGCCGAGCACGTAATCGATGCCGGCAGCCTCGCAGAAGGCCATGACCTCGGGCCGCCCATAATGCCCGTCGCCGCGGATGGTGATGTGGGTATCGGGCCAGTGGCGGCGAAGATGACGCACCAGACGCCGGATGTGGCCCGCAGCCTCCTTGCCCGAAGGCGTCTTGCCCGTGCGCAGCAGCATCGCCACCGGACGGCCGGTCGCAGTGTCATAAACATGGATCGGCAGGAAGCAGCGCTCGCCATGATGTCCGTTCCAGAACGAGAGTTGCTGATAGCCGTGCACGACATCGCAGGTATCATCGATGTCCAGCGTCACGGCTGCCGGAGCAGCGGGATAGCTGGCACAGTAGATGTCGACCATGGCCGCCAGCATCTTGGCCAGCTCGCGCGTGGTCGGCGCGTTCTCCCATCGGCTCATGGTCGGTTGGCTGGCAAGTCCCGCACCTGCCCCCGGCAGCTTGCCCAGCGCCAGGCGGAAACCAGGATCATCGCGCAGGGCGTCGAGATCATCGGCATCCTCATAGCCGCACGCGATCGCCAGCACACGGGCAAGGAAAATATCCTCAAGCCGATGGACCACCCGCGACGGATCGCGGGGATCAGCAATACATGCCGCAAGCTGCTGGCAGATGCCCATCATGCGCTCGGCCTGAGCCAGCAGCAGCACACCGCCATCCGAGGTCAGCCTGCCGCCGTCAAACGCAGCTGTGACCTTCTTGCCGCCAACCGCTGGAAACGAAAATGCAGCCGCGCTATCATCGCATCCGGCGGGTGTGGTCTGTGGCATTTTTTGCCCCGTTGCAGGTCTGGCTTGAACAACCACATTCCTACAACAATGCAAATGCTTACACCACTCCCGCCAACCCTTCACGACATCGCCGGTGAATAAGATGGGCTA
>NZ_LSKQ01000228.1 GCF_001557115.1 Erythrobacter sp. CCH5-A1 | reverse complement strand
CCCCGCCCCTCCGCCCTCGCTGGCCAAGCCGCAATCGACCTCCGAGGCCATCGACCGCCTCAACGAGCGCATGGCCGCGGTCAACGAGGCCAATTCCGAAGTCGGCGGCTTTGAAGCGAGCGTCCACAAGATCAAGGAACAGGTGCTCCCGCGCCTGCTCGAGCGTGTCGACCCCGAAGCGGCGGCAACGCTCTCCAAGGAGGAGCTCTCCGAGGAATTCCGCCCGATCATCATGGAAGTGCTGGCCGAGCTGAAGGTCACCCTCAACCGGCGCGAGCAGTTCGCGCTGGAAAAGGTGCTGATCGACGAACTGCTCGGCTTCGGCCCGCTCGAAGAGCTGCTGAACGATCCCGACGTGTCCGATATCATGGTCAACGGGCCGGACCAGACCTACATCGAAAAGAAGGGCAAGCTCCAGCTCGCCCCGATCCGTTTCCGCGACGAACAGCACCTGTTCCAGATCGCGCAGCGCATCGTGAACCAGGTCGGCCGCCGCGTCGACCAGACCACGCCGCTGGCGGACGCCCGCCTGAAGGACGGCTCGCGTGTGAACGTGATCGTGCCGCCGCTCAGCTTGCGCGGCACCGCGATCTCGATTCGTAAGTTCTCCGAGAAGCCGATCACGCTCGACATGCTGCGCGACTTCGGCTCGATGTCGGACAAGATGTGCACCGCCCTTAAAATCGCGGGCGCGTGCCGGATGAACATCGTCATCTCGGGCGGTACCGGTTCGGGTAAGACGACCATGCTCAACGCTCTCTCCAAGATGATCGACCCGGGCGAGCGCGTGCTGACCATCGAAGACGCGGCGGAACTTCGCCTGCAGCAGCCGCACTGGCTGCCGCTCGAAACCCGCCCGCCGAACCTCGAAGGCCAAGGCGCGATCACCATCGGCGACCTCGTGAAGAACGCGCTGCGTATGCGCCCGGACCGCATCATCCTCGGGGAAATTCGCGGCGCGGAGTGTTTCGATCTCCTCGCGGCGATGAACACCGGTCACGATGGTTCGATGTGCACGCTGCACGCCAACAGCCCGCGCGAATGCCTCGGCCGTATGGAAAACATGATCCTGATGGGCGACATCAAGATCCCCAAGGAAGCCATCAGCCGCCAGATCGCCGAATCGGTCGACCTGATCGTGCAGGTCAAGCGTCTGCGCGACGGTTCGCGCCGCACCACCAACATCACCGAGGTGATCGGGATGGAGGGCGACGTGATCGTGACGCAGGAGCTGTTCAAGTTCGAATATCTCGATGAGACCGACGACGGGAAGATCCTCGGCGAGTTCCGCTCGTCGGGGCTGCGCCCCTACACGCTGGAAAAGGCGCGGCAATTCGGGTTTGACCAGGCGTATTTGGAGGCCTGCCTCTAATCAGTCTCCCCCCCATTCCAGAGGGAAGCACGGGCTTCAGGACTGGGATCGTGCACTGCGTCGCCGCCAGCGCCTGATCACGAGGACCAACGCGCCCCCGCCCAGCATTCCGCCGATCGCGGGGAGAAAGTCGATCTGGTTCGTCCGCCTTGCGGGAAGCTCGTCCCCGATCCTGACACCGTCATAGGTCAAAGGCGTGCCGTCTGCCGATCCCGCCGTAATCCAGCGCTCGATCGTTACAAGGTCGTGCGGCCCGACGGGCATGATCGACGCGTTGCTGCAACCCTGCTGGTGCACCACCGGCAGGGCCGTCAGCGCATTGCGCGACGGGTATCGCAGCCAGCCGCTCCAATCGCCTTCAGGTGCCTTACTTCGAACCACAGCCACAAGTGTTGCATCGTAGCGGCTCATTCTGTCCGGTAGCTCGAAGGTCGAGTTGGGCCACCACAAGCGGATCGTCTTGCCAGCCTCGCCCTTGAGCACATCATCAACGCGGTAGGTGAGAACCGCCAGTTCCTCGTCGACATAGCGATCCTGCGCGGTCACGATCTCGTAATCGGTAAGCTTACCGACGAAGATGAGATCCGCTTCAAGGAAGGCGGTCTCGTCATATTCCCTGTACGTGATGCAGGCATGGCTTGCCGAGGCTACCGGCCACAGGGCGAGTGCTGCAAGCAAGGGTCTGAAGCCACGCGCAAAATGCATGGCTTAGACTATCCCTAGTTGCCCCTGATCACAACCGGCAGCGCCATCGCCAATAGGCCTGCGCCCAGCATCGCGCTCAGCACGAACAGCCCGGTCCACGGCACCCAGCCGACCTGCTCGAGCCGTGCGAGGTTGCGCGTACGGGTGCGGCGCCATTCCATCAGGCTCGCGAACAGCGCGAATGCCAGGCACGCGCCGCCTGCCCACGCGACTTGCGCGGCATCGCTCAGCAGTTCGAATTGCGCCACGACGTCCATGGCCCGCCATTTAGGCGCGCGGGGCGCTTGCGCAATCCCCCGCCCTCGGCCAAGCCCGCCGATGATGGATGGCTCGATCGCCCGCCCCCGCCCGCTGCTCGCGCTCGGCCTGCGCCTGTGCGCCGCCTTCGCGCTGGCGACGATGGCGATGCTGGTGAAGCTGGCGGGAGAGCGCGGCGCACATCTCGTCGAGCTGATCTTCTGGCGGCAGGCGCTGACCGCGGTGCTGGTCGGCGCAGGGCTCGCCGCCACCGGCAACCTCCGCCTCCTCAAGACCGATCGCCTCAGATCGCACACCATCCGTTCGGCCACCGGCCTGTTCGGGATGTTCTTCACCTATGGCGCGGTGCTGCTGCTGCCGCTCGCCGAGGCGACCACGCTGGGCTTTACCGCGCCGATCTTTGCCGTGCTGATCGCGATGATCCTGTTTCGCGAGCGGATCGGGCCCTATCGCTGGAGCGCAGTGGTGATGGGCTTTGCCGGGGTGCTGGTGGTGATGCGACCGGGTAGCGGCGAGCACCACGGCGTGACCGCCCTGGGCGTCGCGGTCGGCTTGATGGCGCCACTGATGGTGACGATCATCAGCTTCCAGATCCAGGACCTCAACAAGACCGAAAACCCGTGGAGCATCGTCTTCTGGTTCGCCGCCTTGAGTGCGCCGGTGGTGGGCCTGCTGCTGCCCTTCGTCATCACGGCGCATGATCCGCTCACCTGGCTGATGATCCTCGCGATGGCGCTGGTCGGCGCGGCGGCGCAGATCCTGCTGACGACCGCGCTGCGCTTCGGCTCGGCGGCGGTGATCCTGCTGATGGATTACACCGCGCTCCTGTGGGCAAGCTTCTACGGCTACTACGTTTTTGACCGCGCCGCGCCTGCCAGCCTATGGCTCGGCGCGCCGCTGATCATCGCTGCCGGATTGCTGATCGCATGGCGCGAACGGCAGCTTGCCCGATCCCGGGTGCATTCCGGCGAATAACATGGACCTTTGCGGGGCCCGGTCCGGTTGGCGTCGGACCGACCACTCGAGGATCCTTCCGCATGACCAACCGCACCCGCATCGCCGCCATCGCGCTCACCGCGATCACTCTTGCCACTGCCGCCTGCAACACTGTCGAAGGCGCGGGCGAAGACCTGCAATCGGCCTCGCGCGAGGTGAAGGAAGAAATCTGACGCTTTCCGCCTCGCGCGGACGGCATTTGGCCGCAAAGTCAGGAAATTTTCAGGATTGAGCGGCTTTGATCGGGGGGAAACCACCGATTGGAGCCGCTCGATGATCCGAAACCTCTTTGCCGCCGCCACTCTCGCTGCCCTCGCACTCACCAGCGCCGGGTGCAACACCGTCGAGGGCGTGGGCGAGGACATCAAGTCCGTGGGCCGCGCCGGAAAACGCGCGATCGACTAGTCCTTCGCGCTCAAATCGGGCGAAAAACCAAGGTCAAGTTATTGGCAGGCATCGCATGGCGCGCCGTGCGGGAGAGGCCGTGCGCGGCGGCAAGGATGTCCAGATCTTCGGCACGCCTGAGGCCCCACTCGGGGTTGCGCGCCTTCAGGCTCTCGTCGAAGGCCAGATTCGAGGCAGCCGTCTCCACCCCGTCTTCGAGATATGGCCCGTAGAGGACTAGCGGCCCGCCACTGCTGCCCAATAATCGGGCAGCACCCCGGAAAAGCCCTTGGGTCGCGGCCCATGGGCTGATGTGGACCATGTTGATGCACACTATTGCAGCAGCCTCGGCGACCGGCCAGATGTCGGGGTCTGCCGCATCGAGCATCACCGGCGCGGACAAGTTCGTGCCCGGGTAGTCCGCGCGATACGCCGTGATCGAAGCCAGCGCCTCGGCTGACGGATCGCTGGGCAGCCATGTGAGCGCACCGAAACGCGCGGCAAAGAACACCGCGTGCTCGCCCGTCCCTGCCGCAATTTCGAGCACCGTGCCCGAGCCCGGCAATTCGCGCGCGAGCACCTCGGCGATGGCTTCGCGGTTGCGCAGCGTTGCGGGAGCGTGCTGTTTGCTCATCAGACCTTGCGCTCCTGCCCTTCCCAATAGGGCGCGCGCAATTCGCGGCGCAGGATCTTCCCGCTGGCGTTGCGCGGCATGAGCGGGATCACATCGACGCTCTTGGGCGCTTTGAAGGCCGCGATCCGCTCGCGCGTCCACGCAATGACGTCGGCCTCGTCCACTTCCATGCCGGGCTTGGCGACGGCGCAGGCCTTGACCTCCTCGCCCCACTTGGCGCTGGGCACGCCGATCACTGCAACCTCGGCGATGGCCGGGTGGCCGTAGATCGCGCTTTCGACTTCCGCCGGATAGACGTTCTCTCCGCCCGAGATGATCATGTCCTTGATGCGGTCCTGGATGTAGACATAGCCGTCCGCATCCATCACGCCCGCGTCCCCGGTGTGGAGCCAGCCGTCGTCATCGATGGTCTTGGCGGTGGCCTCGGGGAGCCTCCAGTAGCCGGCTGTATTGGATGGAGAACGGATGCACACCTCGCCGATTTCGCCCCGCGGCACCTCGACATTGTCGGGCCCGCGCACTTCGATCTCCACCCCCGGCAGCGCCTTGCCCGCCGAGCGCATCCGCTGGTTGCCTTCGAGGCTATGGTCCTCGGGGGGCAGGATCGAGACCGTCCCGGTCGTCTCGGTCATGCCATAGGCCTGGAGAAACTGGGTGTTGGGCATGGTCTGCACCGCCTGCTTGAGCAGCTCGAGCGGCATCGGCGCGGCGCCGTAGATGAGGTAGCGCAGGTTCGAGAAATCGGTGGTGGCCGCCTGCGGGTGCTGGATCACCATCTGCAGCGCGGCGGGCACGAGGAACATGTGGGTCGTCCCCGCCTCGATCGCGGCGAGCACGCCCGCCGGAGTGAACTCCGCCTCGAACCGGCAGCGGATGCCGGCGAGCAGCGCGAGGCTGAAGGTGCCCGTGCCGCCGATATGCGCGATCGGCATGGCCACCATCATGCAGTCGCCGCTGCGGTAATCGGTGTAATAGGTGAGGCCCGCGGCAATTCCCTCGACCCGCAGCTTGGTGAGATTGGCGTTGGACAGCAGCACGCCCTTGGGATGGCCCGTGGTGCCCGAAGTGTAGAGCTGGAGGATCGGATCATCCGGCCCGCAAGGGGTGAAGTCCGCCGGTTCGCAGCCGCGCGCCTCGGCCAGCATGGCAGCGTCGTCCATGCATTCGGGCGGGCTCGCCAGTTCGGCCATGGCCGCGGCCGCAAGCTCCATGAAGTCGGGCGCGGCGACCAGCAGCCTGGCCCCGGTATCGCCGAGGATATAGGCAACCTCGCGCGCGGCGAGCCGCCAGCCGATCGGCGCGATCACGATCCCGGCACGGGCGCAGGCGCAGTAGAGCAGGCCGTAACTCGCCGCGTTCTTGCCGAGGAACGCCACCCGGTCCCCCGCCCCGATTCCGCGCGCGGCCAGCATTGCGATGATCTGGCGCGAGAGCCGCTCGACCTCGCCATAGGTGAAGGCTTGGCCACCGCCCTCGATCGCGGGCGCATCGGGCTGCACGCCGGTCCAATGGAGGAGGATCTCGTCGAGCGTGAGGAGGTTGTGCTGCGCGATCTCGGTCATGCTGGTGTCTCTCTCCCGGTGCCTTGTTTGTCCGGGAGATTAACCGAGCCGCGCGCGCCGTCCAGCGGCGTTTTTTCTAGCGAAACCGCCCCTGCCGCCGCGCGGCGGGCTCGCGGACGAGCAACCAGATGCCAAGGCCGATGGGGCCAGCCATGAAGGTCGCAAACAGGATCGGGGCCTGGATAAAGCGCGAGATGTTCTTGGCGTCCGCATCGCGCGCGATCCACAGGCCCACAAACAGGTCGAAGGCGAGGTAATGCGTCCAGCCGATCGTCACCCCGCCATCACTGGCGAAGATCGCGCGGATGCCGGGGATGGTGGTGAAATCCGCCCCGCCCCCGCCCGCATTCGGGATGAGCCCGCTCACCACGCCGACAAGGCCGGTGGCATAGACCGCGCAGAGCAGGCCGACACCGAGATAGAGGATCGCCGAAAGCAGCACGGGCCAGCGCGGCAGCAGGATCAGCGCCGCCCACGCCGCCAGCGCGAGCAGGTTCACCGCCTTGAACACCAGCGCCCAGTCCATCAGCCTGCGTCCTCCCCTTCGTGCGCTGCCGCCTTGCGCCATTCGCGCGCGGCGCGGCGCATCGCCTCGTTATCGTGGGTGAAACGCCCGCCCGCCCGCCGCAGCGCGAGGCCCAGGGCCGCCTCGGCGACCAGCCCGGCATCGATCGAGCGGTATTGCTCCCACTTGCCCGAGAGCAGCGGGTCGATCAGCGGCGCGGCGATCAGGGCGGCGCGCTCGGCAAGGCGCAGGTCGCCCTCACGCGTGCCCCGCAAGAGGCCGGGGTGGAGGATATCGAGCCGCTTGAAGCAGATCCGGCTCACCGCCTCCTCGGTCTCGCCCTTCACGCGCATGTAGAGTGCCTTGGAACGCTTGTCGGCCCCGGCGGCGCTCACCAGCACCATGTTGGGCACCCCTGCGCGCTTGGCGGCCTCGGCGGTGGCGAGCACCAGATCGTGGTCGACCGCGCGGAACGCGGCCTCGTCGCGCCCGGCCTTCTTCCATGTCGTGCCCAGCGCGCAGATCAGCGCGCGCGGGCGCACCGCGTCCAGCACCTCGCCCCACTTGGCCGGCTCTGCCACGAACATTTCCATGCGCGCGCCGGGCGGCAGCGGCGCCTCGCGCCGGGCGATGCCGAGGATGCGCACAGAATCGCCCGCGCTCGCGAGCTCGATCACGCGCCGCCCGATCAGGCCCGTCGCCCCGACCAGCGCGATCCGCACCGGACCGGTGATGCGCGGCTCATACATTGATCAGCCCCTCCGGGCGTGTGCCGTAGATCTCGCCCACCGACTTCATCGCGAAACGATCGCTCATCCCGGCGATGAAGTCGGCGATGACACGGCTGCGCTGCGGCTCGGCCTGCGGCAGGCGGGCGAGCCAGTCGTCGGGCATCAAAGTGGCGTCCTGCGCATAGGCGGCAAACAGCTTGGCAACGACCTCGCGCGCCTTCTCGGCCGCGGCGATCTGTTCGGGATGGTAGTAGAGGCGTTCGTACATGAAGGACTTGAGCCGCCGCTCCTGCGCCGCCATCGCGGGGGAGAAGCCCGCAAGCTGGCGCCCCGCCGCGCGCACCTCGGCGACCGAGGACAGGCCCTTCGCCTGTCCGGCCGTATGCGCAATCACGTCGTTCACCATCATCCCGATCTGGTCGCGTATCATCTCGCGCAGCAGACGCTCGCGCGGGGCATTGGGAAAGCGCTTTTCGACCGTCCGCCACTGGTCTGCGAGGAAATCCAGCGCAAGCAGGTCGTCGAGCGTAAGAAAGCCTGCCCTGAGGCCATCGTCGATATCGTGGTTGTCATAGGCGATGTCGTCGGCCACGGCCGCAACCTGCGCTTCCAATGAGGGCCAGCTGCCCAGATCGAGCGGGAAGGCCGCATCCAGTTCGGCGAGCGCCCAGCCGGGGGCGGCGACCGGGCCGTTGTGCTTGGCCAATCCCTCGAGCAGGTCCCAGGTGAGGTTGAGGCCATCGTGCTCGGGATAGGGGCACTCGATCCGCATGACCGTGCGCAGGGCCTGCGCATTGTGGCAAAAGCCGCCGTGGCGCGCCATCGCGTCGCTGAGCGCCGCCTCGCCCGCGTGTCCGAAGGGCGGGTGGCCGAGATCGTGAGCGAGGCACAGCGCCTCGGTCAGATCCTCGTCGAGCCCCAGCGCGCGGGCGATCACGCGGCCGATCTGCGCGACTTCGAGGCTGTGGGTGAGGCGGGTGCGGTAATGGTCGCCGTCGGGCGCGATGAATACCTGGGTCTTGGATTTCAGCCGCCGGAAGCTCATCGAATGGATGATCCGGTCACGGTCGCGCTGGAACGGGCTGCGCGGGCCCCGCTGCTCGCCCGCATCCGCGCGCGCGAACTCGCGGGACGGGCCGGCGGCGGGATCGGCAGCATAGGGAGCGCGGGGGGTCACGGGGTCAGCGCTTAGGTGCTCGGCTGCCAGCGCTCAACCGGAACGGGGCATGAACATCGCGATGTGCGAAGAAAATCAAACGCTTGGCGCCCGCAAATCTGGGGAGAAATATGGGGCCGCCCTCCGGTGATTGGGGGGGAGGAGAGCGGCCCCAAGGGCCTGTCGGTGCGACCCGAAGACCCGGATGATGCCGTTACGTTTCCGTGACAAAATCCGGGGGCGCAGATAGTGGGAACGTTATCTGCTTGCACCCCATGCAACGCCGCATTGCGGCAGAGCGCCCGCTCAGGCGGACGAAACGAAGGCTAATAGACACCTTCCTGCTCGAGGATCCAATTCGCCGCCGCCTCGCAGTGGATGCGGGTGGAATCGAAGATCGGCAGGACATTGGCGTCGATGTCGACCACGAGGTCGAGCTCGGTGCAGGCCAGCACCACCGCAGCCGCGCCTTCCTGTTCGGTGTTGGTGATGATCGTCTTCAGGGTCCGCTCCGCCTCACGGGTGACCTTGCCGACCATCAACTCGTCATAGATGATCCGGTCGAG
Organism: Erythrobacter sp. CCH5-A1; assembly: GCF_001557115.1. Lineage (GTDB taxonomy): Bacteria > Pseudomonadota > Alphaproteobacteria > Sphingomonadales > Sphingomonadaceae > Erythrobacter. The sequence goes on along the minus strand of NZ_LSKQ01000228.1, from coordinate 25,002 downwards.
CATCTCGACATACGCGAGGTTGGGCGGCAGCAGGTCGATCCCGTGCGCGACGAGGCGCTTGCGATAGAAGCTCTCGGTCATGACGTTGCGGGTGCCCAGCAGGGCCGCGCTGGTCTTCCCTGCGCGCTTCATGGCAAGGCCGACATACTCGGCGATGTGGAGGATCGGGATATTCACCGAGGCGGCCACGTCGTCATAAAGCCGGTGCATCGAATTGGCGCCGATGACAAGCCCCTCGGCCCCGGCCCCTTCGAGCCGCCGCGCGCTTTCGATGAGCACGCTCGCCGCGCGCTGCCAGTCGCGTTCGGCGGTGAGCGCGTAGAGCTGGCAGAAATCGAGGCTTTCGATCAGCAGCGGCGCGCTCGCCATCGGCGCGGCGCGCTTCTGGACGATGCGGTTGATCCGGTCGTAATAGGTGGCGGTCGACACCCAGCTCATGCCGCCGATGATCCCGAGTTTGCGCAACGGCCCGTGTCCCCATTCGTCAGTGTGCAGGTACGGAAAGCTCTAGGGCGCGGGGCGGCCTCGCGTCCAGTGGTCACATGCCGGGATGCAGAATCACGGCTGCTTTGGTGCAGGAGCGTGCTGCGCGAGCCACGGTTCGAGATCGGCGAGCGTCGCTGCCGGGGCCTCTTCCTGCGGCAGGTGGCCGACCTTGGGATAGGTGCGCAAGGTGTTCTGCGGCAGCGTCTTCGCCAGCCATCGCCCCGCCTCGACCGGGATGATCCGGTCCTCCTCGCCCCACAGGATCAGGGTCGGGGTGTTGAACCTGGAAATGTCGGCCTCGGCGAGCGGGTCATAGGGCATGCTGAAGCGCGCCAGCGTCGCGCGGCGATTGCCGGGATAGCGCAGCAGCTCCCAATAGCGGTCGATCATCGCCGGGGTCACGATGCTCTTGACCGATACCGTCTGCTCGAGGCTCTGCGCGATCAGCGAGCGCGGGGTGATCTGCTCGGCGATGCGGTTGACCCCCGGCATCCGGGCGATGGCGAAGCCGACATTGCCGCTGTCCTTATCGTCCTTCTCCAAGCGGGCAATCTTCAGCATCGGGCCGCCGCTGCCGTCGACCAGCACGAGGCCGGAGAGCCGCTCGGGATGGGCAATCGCGAAGGCGAGCGCATGCTTGGCGCCCATCGAGTTGCCGCCGAGGACGAAGGTCTTGAGTCCCAGCTTGTCGGCCACTTCGTCGATGTCGGCGACGAAATTGGTGGTGGAGTAGTCTTCGCGTGGGTCGGGGCCGGTGAGGCCGTGGCCGACCTGATCGAAGCGGATCACACGATACCGGCCCTTGAGCGCCTGCACCCACGGCTCCCAGGTGTGAAGGTCCGCGTTGGAACCGTGAAGGAGCATGATCACGGGCGCGTCACGCGGGCCCTCGTCGCGCAGGTGCACCGTCACGCCGCCGTTGATCGCCACGAATTGCGAGGGCGGTGCGCCATATTTCGCGCGCATAGCGGCCGGATCGGTATCGGGCGTGCGCACGATCAGGAAGGCGACGACCAGCAGCCCGACCAGCGCCAGCACCCCGCGCAGGGCCCACTTGATCACTCGGGCATCTCCGCAATCCAGCGCCGCACCACCGCGACCCCCTGCTTGTCGACGCTCGCCTTGCCGAGTTCGGGCATGGCGATTCCGGGCGCGGCGCTAGCCATGCGGTAGAGCAGGATCGATTGGTCGGGATGTCCGGCAACGATGGAGAACTCGTACTCCCCCGCCCCGCGCCCGGCCGCGACCGGGCGCTTGCCGATGCCGAAGGCGTGAGGGTCGCGCTGTTCCCAGCGCAGGTCGAGCCCGGAATTGGACGCACCCCCGCCCGGCTGATGGCAATGGGCGCAGTTCACATCGAGATAGGCGCGGGCGAAGGGCTCGGCCGGGCTCTTGGCGGTGTAGCCCGCCCACACCGGCATGGTCGCCGCGCCCGGCGGCAGGCGGTCGAGCTTGCCCGCCTTCAGCATGTCACCCAGCCACCTGACCGAAAGATTGCGCGTCTTGGGCCCGATGGGGACAACCTTGTTGTCGATCGAATGGCAGGTCTTGCACTGGTTCTTGTTGGGGATGGCGTAGGAAATCGCCTCCCCCGCCGGGGTGACGAGATCGATCCGCCCGCCTGCGATGGCCAGCGTCGCGTCGGTTTGCTCGGCGTTCCAGCGATAGGGGAGCGCCACCCAGCCATCGGCGCGGTGCAGCAGAACGCGGGTCTCGATCAGGCGCCGGTCCTTGCCCTCACCGAAGGCGAAGGTCTTGAGGATCGCGGCGCCGACGGGGAATTGCAGCAGGCCCTCGCCGTCGGCGATGAGCTGCGTGCCCTGCGGCAGGTAGATGAAGCGCAGCTTCTCCGCCCCGTCCGACCACAGCGGGGTGCCGAGCGCATAAGGGTGGACGCCGGTGTTGGGCACCTGCCGTGCGCCATCGGCGAAGAAGCCGAAGTCGGACAGCTTCGCGGGAAAGGCGGCGCTCGTGATCGCCCCATCCGCGACGGGCGGCGCGGCGAGGCGCGCGTCGGCCATCGCGCCGCCGAGCGTGACCAGCGAAAGCGTAAGGAGAGCCGCGGGCCACTTCACTTCAGCCGCACCTCCAGCGCCGCAGGTGCGCCGACCTCGGGGAATTCCCAGGATTCGAGCGGGGTCAGCATCAGCGGCCCGGGCTGGGCCTCGGCAATTGACTGCCCTGGTTTCTTGAGGTTGAGGGTCCAGCCGGTCACGCCCTCGGCGATCTTGAGGCCATTGCCGTCCTCCTCGATCCCGTCCCACAGCACCGGCGGCAGCGCCCCGCCGAAGGCCCCGAGCAGCTGCTCCTTGCCATCGAGTTGCGGATCGTCCCCGCCGCGCCCGAAGGCGTTGGGGCCGACGATCACGTTCCTCGCATAGGGGTTGTAGCGCGGATCGTCGAACTTCTGGACATAGGCGATCACCATGACATGCGCGGTCGGATTGTTCTCGAAGGCGTTGTCCTCGATCAGCACGCCGTCATTCGCCATCACCAGCACGCCGGTGCCGCGCCGGACACTCGCGACGATATTGCCCGGCGGCGCAAAATTGGGGGTATCGTTGTCGGCGACGATGTTCTCGCGCAGGATTACGTTGCCCCCGCCCATGACGGGGAGGCCCGGCAGGTCGAACACCAGCAGCCCGCCTGTGTTGCGGCTGGCGATGTTGTTTTCGACCAGCGCATTGCGGCTGTTCTCGATCTCGATCCCGGCGACGTTGTAGGTGACGACATTCTCGCTCACCGTGATGTCGCGGCTCTGGCCCACGTAAATCCCGGCATCGGACGCGCCCGAGACCTTGGAATTGGTGACGAGCACACCCGTGCTCTCGACCGGGTAGATGCCGTAAGCGCCGTTGGTGGCCTTGGGGCCGCCGGTCCATTCGACACGGATGCCGGAGTAGACGATCATGTCCGCGCCCTTGGACTTGATGCCGTCGCCCTTGGGGTTCTCGACCGCGAAATCGCGCAAGGTGACGTTGTCGGAGGTGACCAGCAGCCCTTCGCCGCTGCCTTCCTGCGCGGTGAAATCGAGCACGGTCTTGTCCATCCCCGCCCCGCGCACCGTGACGCCGTCGACATCCAGGCTGAGGCCGTCGGTGAGCGTGAAACGTCCTTCGCCCAGTTCGATCACGTCGCCGGGCGCGGCGAGAATCAGCGCCTCCTGCAGGCGTGTGCCCGCGCCCTCGCCGGGCGTGACCCGGTGCGTTTCGGCGGCGAGCGGCGCGGCTGTCGAAAGCAGCGCGGCGGCGAATGCCAGTCGGTTCATGTTGTTCTCCCTCCGCCTTGCCTTGTGGCGCAAGCGAGGCAGGAAAGGCAAGCGTCAGGCGCTATCCAAGCCCGATCGCGCACAGCCCGGCCGAAGTGGTGAGCACCGCAACCGCCCCGCCATCGTCCACGCGGCGCAGGCGCTTGACCAGTTCGCCGAGGCCGTAACCTTCCTCGGGCTCGCCTTCCCGCGCGGCCATGCCCTGGCGCAGTTTCCACAGCTGGGCGATGGTCAGCCGATCGACCATCCGCTCGGCCATGCAGGCCGCACGCTTCTCGCCGATGCCGGACTCAACCAGCGCGCCCTTGACCTGCATCTCCACCAGCGGGTTGGCGAGGCCGGTATAGACCGCCCCGCCTGCCAGCAGCAGCACCAGCAACAGGCCAATGATCAGCTTGCGCATGTTCGTCCCGATCTCTCTTCAAAGCCGTAAGCGCATCAGCCCGGGTCGCGGTCTTTCGGCTCGACGATAACATAGACTGCCGTCGTCTCGCCGATGTTCACGGCTTCGTGCCAGGCGACGCCATCGCTCCACCACGTGCTGCCCGATGCAAGCACTCTCTCGGCGGTTCCCGCAGCGGTGGTGATCCGCATGGTGCCGCCCTGTTCGATATAGCCCCAATGGCGCGGGTGGGAATGCCGTTCATGTCCCACGCCGGGAGGAAAGGTGCATCGCAAGGCCCGCATCTCGGCGTTGTCGAACAGCAGTTCGCACACGCGCCTGCCCTGCCAGCCTGCGTCGAGAGCGGTCGGCAAGGGCGCATCCGACGCGCCCAGCAGCAACGGCGACGCGGCGAGACAGGAAAGCGCGCGCCTCATCCCGTCAATCGAGCGACTTGACGATTTCCTCGACCATCTTCTTCGCGTCGGCGAGCAGCATGACGGTCTGGTTCATGTAGAACACGTCGTTATCGACCCCGGCATAGCCCACCCCGCCCATCGAGCGCTTGATGAAGAACACCTGCTTGGCCTTGTCGACATCGAACACCGGCATGCCGTAGATCGGCGAGGACTTGTCGGTCTTGGCGGCCGGGTTCACCACGTCGTTGGCGCCGATGATGAAGGCGACGTCGGCCTGCGCGAACTCGGAGTTGATGTCCTCCAGTTCGAACACCTCGTCATAGGGCACGCTGGCTTCGGCGAGGAGCACGTTCATGTGCCCCGGCATGCGGCCCGCGACGGGGTGGATCGCATACTTCACCTCCACGCCCTTTTCCTTGAGCTTGTCGCCCATTTCTCGAAGGGCATGCTGGGCCTGCGCGACCGCCATCCCGTAGCCGGGGATGATGATGACCTTCTCGGCCTGTTCGAGCATGTAGGCCGCGTCCTCGGCGCTGCCCTGCTTGTAGGGCCGCTGCTCGCGCGCGCCTCCGGCCGCACCCGCGCCTGCATCGGCACCGAATCCGCCCGCGATCACGCTGATGAAGCTGCGGTTCATCGCGCGGCACATGATGTAGCTGAGGATCGCCCCCGAGGAGCCGACCAGCGCCCCGGTGATGATCATCGCCGAGTTGCCGAGCGTGAAGCCCATCGCCGCCGCGGCCCAGCCCGAGTAGCTGTTCAGCATCGATACCACGACCGGCATGTCAGCGCCGCCGATCGGGATGATCAGCAGGAAGCCGATGGCAAAGGCCAGCACGGTGATGGCGATCACCATCCAGCCCTCGCCCGCCCCGCCGACCGGCGAGACGGTGTAAAGCCCGATCAACACAAGGATCGCGGCGAGCATCCCCAAGTTGATGACATGCCGCCCCGGCAGCATGATCGGCGAACCGCTCATCCGGCCCGAGAGCTTCATGAAGGCGATGACCGAACCCGAGAAGGTGATCGCCCCAATGGCGATGCCGAGGCCGAGTTCGACCCGGCTCACCGCCATGATCTGGCCCGCGGCATCGGTGATCCCGAAGGCGGCGGGGTTGAGCCATGCGGCAAGGCCCACCACCACCGCGGCCAAGCCGACGAGGCTGTGGAAGCCCGCCACCAGTTCGGGCATCGCGGTCATGGCGATGCGCCGCGCGATGGTGACGCCGAGCACCGCGCCGATGGCAATCGCGGTCCCGATCTCGACGAGGTTGGTGCCGTGCATCACCAGCGTCGTGCCCACGGCGAGCGCCATGCCGATCATGCCGTTGCGGTTACCGGTGCGCGAGGTTGCCGGGCTCGAAAGGCCGCGCAGCGCGAGGATGAAGAACACGCCCGCGACGAGATAGGCGAGCATCGCCCAGGCCGGGGTGCCGCCGCCGTGAGCAGCCGCCGAAAGGATGGAGAAGGTCATGAGCTTACTTCTCCTTCTTCTTGTACATCGCCAGCATGCGCTCGGTCACGGCAAAGCCCCCGAAGATGTTGATGCTGGCCATCACCACGCCCGCCAGCGCGAGATATTTCGCCACCGGGTTCTCGGCCTCGGCCGCAGCAATCAGCGCGCCGACGATGATCACCGAGGAGATCGCATTGGTCACCGCCATCAGCGGGGTATGCAGCGCCGGGGTCACCGACCAGACGACGTAATAGCCCACGAAGCAGGCCAGCACGAAGATGCTGAGAATTGAGATGAAGTCCATGGTTTGCCCCTATTTGCCCGGCGCAAGATATTCGGTCAGCAGCGTCACCAGCCCCGGCACGTCGGCCCCGCGGCTGAGGTTCAAGGCAATGGGTTCGCTGCCCGAGACGGTGATGGTGAGTTCGGTATCGAGATCGAAGTGCCCCGCGCTCTCGAGCGCGAAGGTGGTGATCGCGCGATAGGGGATCGACAGGTAGCGCCGCTTGGAACCGGTCAGCCCCTGGATGTCGGTGATCATGATCCGCCGGTCGGTGAAGATGATCGAATCGCGCACCATCTTGAAGGCAAAGCGCACCGCCTCGCCGCGCCCGAGCGCATAGCCGAGATCATCGGCAGCGTCCGCGGCGTCCCAGACGGTGGCGTTGATCAGGCCCATCGCTCTAGTAATCCTCGCAGGCACGGGGCGCGGGACCAGCCGCAGGCGCGTGGAGCCAGACGGCCACGCGCGCGTCGGACAATGCCGGGATCAACGACCAGACGACGTAATGGCCCACAAGGCAGGCCAGCACGAGGATCCCGGGATTTGAGATGAAGTCCATGTTAGCCTTCCAGGTAGCTGTCAGGATCGGATCGTTCGTCGGCACATCCGGCGATTATCCAGTCAGGCAGGTGCGTGCGGTTCACAGGATCTCCCCCACCCTCATGCCAGTGTATGAAATCGTTCCGGTGCCCGCCTCCTTGTCGTAAGACGTCACGCTGAGGGTGCCGCCCGCAAACCGGGCGGTCTGCGGCATCTTGCCGGACATCGGAATCCTGGTCTGGCCGAAGCAATAGTCGGCATTGTTGGGAAACCCGAGGACCGAACGCCCCTCGGCGCGGGGGGCGCAAAGGTTGAAGATCAACTCGCTGAACAAAAGTCCCCCGGTGTAGATCACCAGCTCGAACTTGATCGGCGCAAGATCGGTTACGGGCTGGAAGGCATCCTTCGGAACAGCCGCGCGCACGTCCTCCCATTCCGCGACGGGGAAGCGACCGATGATGTAGCCATAGGAAGTCGAGGAATAGTAGTCGCCGCCATTCTGGGCGGTGACGCCGACCTTGTCGAACGCGCCGTCGCCGTTGGAGTCCGCAAGGCACCTGATCGATGCCATCTTGCGCCTACGCTCGGTCTCGCAAATGACGTTCTTCGCCCGGTTCGCCGGGGCAAAGGTAGTGCCGGCCGGTATCGTCTCCCGCTTGCCCCGCCCCGGAATATCCCGGGCCAGCCTCAAGGGGTCGACCGGTGTCGCCTTGCCGATTTCAACGCGCGTGTTCTTGGCGAAGGGCGTATTGACGAGCGGTTCTGCGCTGCTCGTGACCACCCAGGGGATCGAAACGATGCGCGGCAAGGGCGCCGCCGACTGCGCGGACGCGGCATTCTGCCCCGCCAGCACACAACCGATTGTCGCGATCAAGCCCGCCGCAGCACGCTTCACCCCAGCAGCCTTTCGTTCACGACCTTGCCGCCCTGAGTCAGGCGGATCGCATTGCCGATTTCCTCGTCGAGCACCGGCTTGCCCGCTTCCTTGTCCCAGAAGGCGCTGAGGAAATTGTAGTGGTTGCGCGCGAACAGCGCCGAGGCGTCGGCGGGGAGCTGCGCGGGGGTGTTCGAGTAGCCGATGATGGTGACGCCGTGCTTGACCACGGTCTCGTCCGCCACCGAGCCTTCGACGTTGCCTCCTTGGGCGACCGCAAGGTCGAAGATCACGCTCCCCGGCTTCATCGTCGCGATCTGCGCGTCGGTGATGAGGCGCGGGGCGGCGCGGCCCGGGATCAGCGCGGTGGTGATGACGATGTCCTGCTTGGCGATGTGACCGCTCACCAGTTCGGCCTGCGCCTTCTGGTATTCCTCGCTCATCTCGGTCGCATAGCCGCCCGAGCCCTCGCCCTCGATCCCCGCGACGTTCTCGACGAAGATCGGCTTGGCGCCGAGCGACTGGATCTGCTCCTTGGTGGCGCTGCGCACGTCGGTCGCCGAGACCTGCGCGCCGAGGCGCCGGGCGGTGGCGATTGCCTGAAGGCCAGCAACCCCCACGCCCATGATGAAGACGCGCGCGGCCTGCACCGTGCCGGCCGCGGTCATCATCATCGGGAAGGCGCGGCCATAGGCATCCGCCGCCGCCAGCACCGCCTTGTAGCCAGCGAGGTTCGACTGCGAGGACAGCACGTCCATCGATTGCGCGCGGGTGATGCGCGGCATGAACTCCATGGAGAGGGCCTCAAAGCCCGCTGCAGCATAGGCTTCGACCCGCTCGCGCGCGGTGAAGGGATCGAACAGCGCCGCCACCATCGCCCCCGGCTTCGCGCCCGCCAGCAGCGCCACATCGGGCGCCTGAATGCCGAGCACGATGTCCGCATCCTTGACCGTCACCGCGGCATCGCCAACCTCGGCGCCGGCCTCGGCATAGGCGGCGTCGGTGATCGAGGCGATCACTCCGGCCCCCGCCTCCACCGCAACCGTGCAGCCGAGCGCGGCAAACTTCTTCACCGTTTCCGGCGTGGCGGCGACGCGCGTCTCGCCCGAGGCGCGCTCTGTCAGGATGGCGATTTTCACGTGGGCGCGCGCTTAGCTGGCGATCGCGGCGACGACAGCGAAGGTGATCACCGCGATCACCGGGACGGCCCATTTCAACGTGGCCATGAAGCCTTCGTAGGTGGCCGTAGCCTTTTCCATGTCGTGAACACTCATGATGTCTCTTCCCCTTGAGCCGCCCAACGCCCGGCCGGGCAATTGGTTGCCGGATGGTTGCGAAAAAAGCGGGGCGTGTTGCCCGTGGCGTTCCCGTATCGGAGCCGCGCGCGCTACTCAAGTCACCTTTAGTGAGAGCACCCGCCCCCGCGCCATTGTCGACGCCTGCACCAACCTGTCCCGCAGCGGCACAGTCTTAATCGGGTTTTTACCCCTCATGGTTATCACGGCGCGACGATGTCGGAGCCGGACCTTGTTCCGGCCGAGCGAGGGAGCCGAACGGCAAGCAAATGGCAGAGATGGATTGCCTTCCCCAGGCACAGGATGACGCGCGGATCGTCATGCTCATCGACGACGAGCCCGCGCAGGGCCGCCTCATCACCGCGATCGCCGCGCGCGATGGCTGGCGCACGATCGTCGCCCCCGATGCCGAAACCGCGATCGCGATGCTCGGCACGCGCGAGGGGATGCAGCTCTCCGCGATCCTGCTCGACCAGTGGGTGCCGGGTGACGATGCCTGCGCGCTGATCGCCGAATTGAAATCCCGACGCCCCGCGCTCCCGATCCTGATGCTCACCACCAGCGCCTCGCCGCTGCTGGCGGTGGAGGCGATGCGCGCGGGCGCTTCGGACTATCTGGTGAAGCCCGTCTCTCCCGACCGGCTGATGGAGGCGCTGCGCAGCGTCACCACCCGCGATGTCCCGCGCGACGAGCTTGCGCCGCTGACCGAGAAGATGGCCGCCCATCTCGATTTCGACGCGATGATCGGCACCGCGCCCAGCTTCCGCGCCGCGCTCGCCCAGGCCGCCAAGGCCGCGCGCGGGCATGGCCATGTGCTGATCGAAGGCGAAAGCGGCACCGGCAAGGAAATGCTGATGCGCGCCATGCACGGCGCCTCCCCGCGCGCCAAGGAAGCCTTCCGCATCATCAACCTCGCGAGCGTCCCCCCCGGCTCGATCGATTCGGTGCTGTTCGGCCACGAACCCGGCAGCTTCCCGGGCGCGTTCGACCGCCAGATCGGCGCCTTCCAGCATTGCGATGCCGGCACGCTGATCCTCGACGAGATCGACCGGCTCACCCCGGCGCTCCAGCAGCGCCTCGCCGAGGCGCTCGAGACCGGTATCATCCGCCCCGTGGGCGCGACCTACGGCTTCCGCGTCGACGTGCGCCTGCTGGTCACCAGCAATGTCGGGCTCGACCGGATGGTCGAAGCCGGGCAGTTCGACGCTGGCCTAGCCGCCCGGCTCGGCGCGACCCGCATCGTTCTGCCGCCCCTGCGCGAGCGCACCGGCGATATCCCCGCGCTCACCCGCCACTTCCTCGCCCGCATCGGCGAGCAGCCAGGCCTCAACCACCTCTCGGTGAGCGACAGCGCGCTCGCCCTGCTCGCAGCCTATGACTGGCCGGGCAATGTCCGCCAGCTGCAATCGGTGCTGTTTCGCGCCGCGGTCTATTGCGAGGGCAACTCGCTCACCGCCGACAGCTTCCCCCAGCTCTCCGAGATGCTCGGCGAGCAAGGGAGCACCACCGCCGCCAGCAGCCACGAGGGCGTGGGCATCATGCTCTACACCTCCGACGGCAACCTGCGCCCATTGGAAGAGATCGAGGCCGACGTGATCCGCCTCGCCATCGGCCACTACCGCGGGCGGATGACGGAGGTGGCCCGCAGGCTCGGGATCGGGCGCTCGACGCTCTACCGCAAGCTCTCCGACCTCGGGATCGACAACGCTGCTTGATCGGCAGCCCGCGCCAGCCTAGCGGCGCGGCATGACACACCTTCAAGACTTCACCGGGCGCACCGCGCTCGTAACGGGTGCCGCCTCGGGGATCGGGGCGGCCTGCGCCAGGGCACTTGCGGCGCGGGGAGCTGCCCGCCTGTGGCTCGTCGATGTCGACGCGGCCGGGATGGACGCGCTCGACCTGCCGGGCTGCGAGGTCCACCGCATCACCGGCAGCGTCGCCGACGAGGCGCTGTGGCAGAGCCTCGAGCCGCGCCTTGCCGGGCTCGATCATGCCATCGTCAACGCCGGGATCGGCGCCGGAGGCCCGCTCGCCAGCCTCACCCTTGCCGAGTGGCGGCGGGTGATGGCGGTCAATCTCGACGGCGCCTTCCTGACCCTCGCCACCTCGCTGCGCGCGATGGCGGGCAAGACCGGCAGCGTGGTCATCACCGCCTCGACCACCGGCTTGAAGCCTGTCCCCGGCATCGGACCCTACGGCGTCTCCAAGGCGGCGGTTGCTCACATGGCCCGAATCGCGGCGGCGGAGAACGCCCGCGCCGGCATCCGCGTCAACGCCATCGCGCCCGGCGGTGTCGACACCGCGATCTGGGAGAGCGGGGAGGACTTCAAGGCCTCGGTCGCCGCTATCGGCCGCGAGGCGACCATCGCGCGGATGGCCAAGACCACCCCTTCGGGCCGCTTCGCCACCTCAGAGGAGATGGCGGACAGCATCCTCTACCTGCTGTCCGACGCCGCCGCCAACATCACCGGCCACGTGCTGGTGTCGGACGGCGGCTTCACCCTCTGAGGGATTACGCCGGCTCGATCGTGAAGCCTTCGACCGCCGCCGGTTCCTTGTGACCGGGGTGGTACATGTCGATGAAGATCATCGCCTTTTCGGGCGTGCTGCCCTTGCAGGTCACCTCGTAGCCGTCGATGATCCGCTCATAGGGCCCCCTCCCGAAATTGCCGACCCGGACGAAGGCCGGAGGCTGCCCGTTGGCGCAGCGCAACCGGTTCAGATAGGCACGCTGCCCGCCGGGCATGTCGGCGCGCACCGGGTTCTCCTTGCTGCCGAGCGGGTGGGCCTGTGCCTTCTCGATCAGCTTTTCGAGGTCCTTGCCGCTCACGATCGGGTTGCCGAAAATGTCGGTCGCATTCTGCGCCGCCGCGGGCAGGACCGCGCCGCCTGCCAGAATTGTGGCCATCGCTGCGAGCGTGGTCTTGCGAAGCATCATTGTCCCTCTCCCCCGTTATTTCCCAAAGCGTTGCACACGGCGCCCCGCCCGGCAAGGGGCATCACCACCCGAAGGTCTGGCTCGCGAGGGTGGCGCTGGTATTGCCCTTGAGGCTGACGGTCACGGCCTTCGCCTTCCAGTCGATATCAACAAGGCCGTAATTCTCGATCGGAAAGAACTTGCCGACCCGCGCCGCGTCCGGCTCGCGCGCGCTGCTGCGTTCGATATCGTCCCCGAAGGCGAGGTTCAGCGAGGAACTGGTAAGCTCCCAGATCGTCTCGCCGCCGTGATCGACCTTGTAGATCCCGGCCGCGTGGCGATCGCCCGAGAGCAGCACCAGCCCGCTCGCTTCGCGCTTGCCGAGGAGGTCGAGCAGCCGGGTGCGCTCGGCGGGGAAATTGGTCCAGCCCTCGAACTGGTGCGCGGTGGTCAGCACCTGGGTCGAGGAGACCACGATGCGCAAGTCAGCCGGCTTTGCCAATTCCTGTGCCAGCCACGCCCATTGCGCGTCGCCCAGCACGGTCTTGTCCGCGCCCGCATCGGGCAGATAGCCGCCCAGCGGCGGGCGGTCCTTGGTCCAGCCAGTGCGCTTCAGGTCCGAGCGGAAGAAGCGCGTGTCGAGCAGGATCACCTGCACGCGCTTGCCCTCCGGCCCGGTGATGGTGCTTTCATAGACCCCCGGGCGCGCCTTCACTGCCTCGGACGAACCCCAGAAGGTTTCGAACAGCGTCTCGGACCAGCGGCGGAAGGGGAAGCTTGCGCCCGCATCGTTGAGGCCGAAGTCATGATCGTCCCACACCGCCTGCATCGACACCTTGGAGCGGAAAGCGGCAAATTCGGGGTGCGAGGCCTGCAGGGCATAGGCACGCCGCAGCGAATCGAGCCCCGCGTCGCCATCCCATCCGGCATCGCCATAGACATTGTCGCCGATCATCAGGAACAGCTGCGGGTTGGCCGCAGCGATCTGCGCCCACATGTGCTGCGAAGCGTTCTGGTGATTGCAGCTGCCGACCGCGATGCGGGTGAGCGTCGTCGCCGGAGAAAGCGCCGGATTGGGCCCGGCGACCGGCAGCTCGATCTTGGCCTTGAGCGCCTCGTAATAAGGCGAAAGCAGCTGGTCGGGGGTGACCGCGACGGCCTCGGGGGTCTGGCCGAGCGCCGGTGCGGCAAGGCCAAGTAGGGCGGCAGCAGAAAGCAGGGCGAGGCGCATCGAAGTCTCCGGATTTTCTGTGTTTGCAAAAGGCTTCTGGCCGCGGCCCGTGACAGAACCGTGGCAGGGCCTCACAACGGCGGGAGGGTGCTGCAGTCGGTGAGCGCGGCGTCCTTGAGCCCACGCCACACGTTCCGCGCCTGCACCGTCTCGAAGACATCGTGGACGCGCAACAGTTGGACGCCCGCCTCCATTCCCTTGAGCGCCAGCGCGAGCGATCCGGCGAGGCGCTGGGCCGCCTCCTCCTCGCGAGACAGCGCCCCGATCATCCGCTTGCGGCTCACCCCCAGCATCAGCGGGCTGCCCAATGCGTGGAACAGCGGCAGCGCATTGATGAGAGCGAGGTTCTCGGCGAGCGACTTGCCGAAGCCGATGCCTGGGTCGAGGATGATGCGGTCTTCGGCGATCCCGGCAGCGATGGCCGAGGCGCGGGCGTGGTGGAGGAAATCGAACACCTCGCTCACCACGTCGACATAGCCCGGGCCCTTGTGGAGGTCCTCGCCTGCGCCCGGCGCGTGCATCAGCACCACCGGACAGCCCTCGGTGGCAATGACCTCTTTCGAACGCGGGTCGTAACGCAGCGCCGAGACGTCGTTGGCCATATGCGCGCCCGCCGCCAGCCCCGCCGCCAGCACGCCCGCGCGGCGGCTGTCGAGGCTGATCGCGGCGCCCATGCCCGCGCAATATTCGATTGCGGGAACGACGCGGCGGATTTCCTCGTCCTCGAAGGTGGCGGCAGCGCCCGGCCGCGTGCTCTCTCCGCCGATGTCGATGATCGCCGCGCCCGCCTCGAGCATGGCGGCCGCGTGGGCGCGCCCGGCTTCGATGTTGTCGTGCTGGCCGCCATCGGAGAAGCTGTCGGGGGTGGTGTTGAGGATCCCCATCACCTGCGGCTGGTCGAGCCGGACGGTGCGCTGCCCGAGCTGCAAGGGCGCGTGTGCCTTGGCAAGGTTGGCCCATTGCGCTTGGGCCTCGTCCGCGAGAGAGCCCGAAAGGCGCGCGAGCGCCGCTTCGATCTCGGCGGGCGTGCCGGTGATCCGCTCTTCGACCTCGCGGCCATCGCGCAGCACCAGCGCGAATTCGCGGGCATAGGCCATCGAGCCCCCGAGCCGCACCGCCGCGCCCTCCACCGCTTGCGGGCCGGAGACGAGGGTGAGCGGGTGGATATAGACGGAGTCAGCCATGCCGTCCGTCTAGCAGGCGCACGGCGGGGCGGACAACGCAGGCGTGCCGATTATCGTCAGCCCCTTGGTCTTTCACGCTTTTCTAACCCCTCCGCCGGTATCTCAGCTTCAAAGGAGGCCCTGCTCTATGTTTGCACTGATGGAACTGGTGTTCGACGCCCTGTCGCTCGGGAATGACATTCGCGAGAGCAATCGCGACGACCGCGACGAGCGTCGCCGCAGCGGGCGGCGCATCACCTATGCCATGTGGGTGGGCTTCTTCCTCGTAGTGCTGCTGCTGATCAAGCTGTTCTGATCAATCCTCGGCGGCGAGCAGGTAGAGCTGGCGTGCCGCGTCGATCGGCTGCACCTCGCCCCCCTTCTCGTAGTGCCAGAAGGCCCAGCCGTTGCACGACGGCGCGCCTTGCACCTCCTTGCCAAGCCCGTGGATCGAGCCGGTCTTGCCCTGGCATTCGAGGCTGCCATCGGTGCGCACGGTGGCGATGAAGCGCCGCTTCCTGTCGAACACCTGTGCGCCGGGCGGGATCAGCCCCGCCTCCACCACCGCGCCGAAGGCCACCTTGGGCGCGGTGCGGGGGGACTGCATCGTGGTGAGCGCGCTTTCATCCAAGGGCAGCTCGCGGTCGATGCGTTTGGTCGCGACCTCGCGATAGAAATCCTCGCGCTCGCAGCCGATCCACTCGCGCCCCAGCCTTTTCGCGACCGCGCCGGTCGTGCCGGTGCCGAAGAAGGGATCGAGCACCACGTCGCCCTTCTCGGTGGTCGCCAGCAGCACGCGGTAGAGCAGCGCTTCGGGCTTCTGGGTGGGGTGCGCCTTCCTGCCGTTTTCCTTGAGCCGTTCCCCGCCCGAACAGATCGGCAGCACCCAGTCGGAACGCATCTGGAGCTCGTCATTGAGGGTCTTCATCGCGCGGTAGTTGAAATGGTAGCGCGCCTTCTCCCCCATGCTCGCCCAGATCAGCGTCTCGTGCGCGTTGGTGAAGCGGGTGCCCTTGAAATTGGGCATCGGATTGGTCTTGCGCCAGACGATGTCGTTGAGGATCCAGAAGCCGAGGTCCTGCAGGATCGCGCCGACGCGAAAGATGTTGTGATAGCTGCCGATCACCCACAAGGCGCCATCGGGCTTGAGCACCCGGCGCGCCTCTGCCAGCCATTCGCGGGTGAATTTGTCGTAGGCGGCCATGGAATCGAACTGGTCCCAGTGGTCGGTGACCGCATCGACATGACTGCCGTCGGGACGGTTGAGATCGCCGCCCAGTTGCAGGTTGTAGGGCGGGTCGGCGAAGACGAGGTCGACGCTCGCCGTCGGCAGCGAGCGCATCGCTTCGATGCAGTCACCGGGCAGGATCCGGCCCAGCGGCAGATCGAGCGCACGCGCGGTTTCGAGCGTTTTTTCAACGCTTTTCGCACGCGACTTCACCTTTTCTATCACGCCAGCCACGGGGCCCTCGCCTGTCATGTGTGGGAACTTATCCACAGGCATGAGTCTTTGAAGAGTCCGCGTCAAGCCTCTAATTTTGTGTGACGATTGTGACCGGGCGACGCGCGCGGGCGGAACGAAACGAGTCCGGCACAAGATGTTGAGTCCGCAAGGCCGCACGGGACTCCGGATGTGGGGGTGTGGCGGGGAGGACTCACCTGCGCCCTAAGGCGAATTAGATCAGCACCAGCTGCGACACCGGCGCGAAGCTCATGCGGTGGAGCGGGCTCGGCCCGTGCAGGCGCAGCGCTTCCATGTGCTCAGCCGTGCCGTAGCCCTTGTTGCGCTCCCAGCCGTAATGCGGGTGTGCGGCGGCGGCTTCCAGCATCATCCGGTCGCGCCACTCCTTGGCGATGATCGAGGCGGCCGAAATGGCGGGCTCGATCCCGTCCCCGCCGACGATCGCGCGCGCGGGCCAGCACCATTCGGCGCAGCGGCCCTGCGGAGTCATGTTGCCGTCGATCAGGACCTCCTGCGGCCCGCGCCCGAGCGCCGCGGTCAGCGCGCCGACCGCGCGGGTCATCGCGTGCATGGTCGCCATGAAGATGTTGAGCCGGTCGATCTCCTCCGGCTCCACCACCGCGACCGCCCAGCCGCAGCCTTGCCGGATCGCTTCGTCGAGCCGCGCGCGGCGGGCGGACGAAAGGCGCTTGGAATCGTCGAGCCCCGCAGGTATCGCCGCGCCCAGAACCACCGCCGCGGCCACCACCGGCCCGGCGAGCGGCCCGCGCCCTGCCTCGTCGACGCCGATCACCAACGGCTGTCCCGAGGCGATCAATTCCGGAGTGACCCCAAGCATGATCCGTTCTGCCCGTTTGCTCGCCGCTCTTTCGACGCCCGCACTGATGCTGGCAAGCTGCGCCAATGCGCAAACCGGGGAAAGCGCCGCCGCGCCTGCCGGAGAGGCGTTCAAGGTTACCGATGTCGCGGGCTTCGAGGAGCCCTGGGCAATGGCCTTCGCGCCCGGAACGGCGACGCTGTTCGTCACCGAGAAGGCGGGCACTGTGAAGCTGATCGACACCAAGACGGGAGCAACCGCGACCGTCTCCGGCGCGCCCAAGGTCGATTACGGCGGCCAGGGCGGGCTCGGCGACATCGCCTTCCTGCCGGCCGAGGCCTCGGACAAACTCGGCACCCGCACGATCTACCTGAGCTGGGCCGAGGCCGGCGAAGGCGACACGCGTGGAGCGGCGGTGGGCAAGGGCAAGCTCGTCTGCTCGGCCCCCACCAGCTGCGCGATCGAAGGCCTGTCGGTGATCTGGCGCCAGACCCCCAAAGTGACCGGGCGCGGCCACTATTCGCATCGCCTCCTCTTCTCGCCCGACGGCAACTATCTCTACGTCGCCAGCGGCGAGCGGCAGAAGATGCAGCCCGCGCAGGACACCGCCACGACGCTCGGCAAGATCGTGCGCCTCAACCTCGACGGCACCCCGGCTGCTGGCAACCCGATGGCCGAGAAGGGCGGCGTCACCGCCGAGATCTGGTCCTATGGCCACCGCAACATCCTCGGCATGGCGTGGGATGGGCAAGGCCGGTTGTGGGAAGTCGAGCACGGCCCGGCGGGGGGCGATGAATTGAACCTTGTCACGCCGGGCGCCAATTACGGCTGGCCGATCCGCTCGAACGGCGAGCACTACAACGGCGACCCGATCCCCGACCACGAACCGTCGGACGGTTTCGCCCAGCCCGCGCTGAGCTGGAACCCGGTGATCGCACCGGGCGGCATGGTGATCTACACCGGGGACCAGTTCCCGGCGTGGAAGGGCCATGCGCTGATCACCGGCCTTGCCACGCAGGCGCTGGTCGATGTCGCGATTCAAGGCGACAAGGCGCGCGAAGTCGCCCGCCACGAATTCGATTCGCGCCTGCGCGCCATCGCCCAGGGCCCCGACGGGGCGATCTGGGTGGCGCAGGACGGCAAGGGCGCGCGGCTGCTCAAGCTCACCGCAAAATGAGCGCAAGCCCCCGCGCTGCTGGCAGCGCGACGATCATCCCGCTCGAGGCGGTCGATCCCGCCATGATCGAGGAAGTGCTCGACCGCGCCTTCGGGCCGGACCGCCATGCGCGGACCGCCTATCGCATCCGCGAAGGGATGGCGTGGCTGCCGGGGTTGAGCCTCGCCGCGCTCGATGAGAATGACCTGCTGGTGGCGACGGTCCAGTGCTGGCCGGTGGGCTTGCAGACCAAACAGGGGCAGGTGCCGCTGGTGATGGTCGGGCCGGTTGCCGTGGTCCCCGAGCGGCAAGGCGAGGGTTTTGGTGTGGGCCTAATGAGCGCGATGCTCGCCGAGGATGCGCGTCTGGCGGCGAACGGCGGTCGTGCGCTGCCCCAGGTCTTGATCGGCGATCTATCATACTACGGCCGCTGGGGCTTCTCCGCGGCGATGACCGGCGGCTGGCGCTGCCCCGGGCCCTACGAACAGGACCGCCTGCTCGCGCGCGGCCACGGCCTCGCCGCGATGCCGTCCGAGGGCATGCTGGGGCCGTGGGAGGGCTGACCTCCGGCCTCGCCCGTAATGACGAATGAGGGGTTCACCTTCCCCGCCCCATCTGCCATCCCCTTCCCGCCATGCCTTACGATCCGCCTCCGCACCTTGCCGGCCTGAGCCTCGCCGAGATCGCCGCGCTGGTCGAAGCGCGCCAGCTCCCGCCGGTCGAACAGTGGTCGCCCGGGAAGATCGGCGAGAGCCACATGGTGATCGCCGCCGACGGGACGTGGTTCCACGAGGGCGGGGTGATCCGGCGCGAGGCGATGGTGCGCGCCTTTGCGAGTCTGCTCACCCGCGACGATGCGGGCCATCACTGGCTGGTCACCCCGGTCGAGAAGCTCGCGATCGAGGTCGAGGATGCGGCCTTCATCGCCACCGATTGCGTGCGCAAGGACGATGCGCTGGTGTTCCGCACCAACACCGACGAGCTGGTGATCGCCGGCCCCGGCCAGCCCTTGCGCGCGGCGGGCACGGCGGAGGAGCCCGCGCTCTATCTCCACGTGCGGCGCGGGTGCGAGGCGCGGCTCAACCGCTCGACCTGGGCGCAGCTTGCCGAGATCGCGCTGGCCGAGGGGGCGGAGGACAACGGCTGGCAGGTCACCAGCCGGGGCGAAGCCTTCCGCCTGCTGCCATGAGCCTCTTCGATCCCCTCGCCCGCGCCTTCGCCGAGGGCCATGCACGCGACATTCCCGACCTTCTGAGCGATGCGCATTTCGCCAAAAATGGCCGCGCCACACCCGCTGCGGTGCTGATCGCGATCACCGATGTGCCGCGTGATCCGCAGGTAATCCTCACCCAGCGTCCGCGCGCGATGCGCGATCATCCCGGGCAGGTCGCCTTCCCCGGCGGCAAGCTCGATCCGGGCGAGGATGCGGTCACCGCCGCGCTGCGCGAAGCCGAGGAGGAGCTTGCCCTGCCCCGCTCTGCGGTGCGGGTGATCGGCACCAGCGACGTTTACCACACCGGCACCGGCTTTCTGGTGACGCCGGTGGTGGGCGTGGTGCCCCCCGGCCTGCCGCTGGTGCCCAACCCGCAGGAGGTCGAGGCGTGGTTCGAGGCGCCGCTCGCCCTGCTGCTCGATCCCGCCAGCTGGACCACCAACGAAGTGTTCTGGCGCGGGGCCAACCGCCGCTATCTCGAGCTCGACTGGCAGAGCTTCCGCATCTGGGGCGTGACAGCGGCGATCATCGCCAACCTCTCGCGCCGCATCTCGCTCGAGGCATTGCGCGATGCTGCGTGACCTTTCGCAGGCCGATTGGACCCGGCGCGAAGGCCTCGCGGCGCTGACGCGGGCGCTCGGCGCCGAGAACATCCGCTGGGTCGGCGGGGCGGTGCGCGACGGCTTGCTGGGGGTGGCGGTCGCCGATGTCGACTGCGCGACGAAGCTGATGCCCGCCGAGGTCATCGCCGCCTGCGGCCGCGCTGGCATCCGCACCGTGCCTACGGGGATCGACCACGGCACCGTCACCGCAATCCTCAAGGATGGGCCCGTCGAGGTCACGACCCTCAGGCGCGATGTCGCCACCGATGGCCGCCGCGCCACCATCGTCTTCGCCTCGGACTGGGCCGAGGACGCGGCGCGGCGCGATTTCACCATCAACGCGCTCTATGCCCACCCCGAGACGCTGGAGATCGCCGATTACTTCGGCGGGCTCGCCGATCTGGAAGCGCGCCGGGTGCGCTTCATCGGCGACGCGCGCCAGCGGATCGCCGAGGATCACTTGCGCATCCTGCGCTACTACCGCTTCCAGACTCGCTTCGGCGCAGAGCTGGACGAGGGGGCGGAGGACGCCTGCGCCGAGCTCGCGCACACGCTGAAGGGTTTGAGCCGCGAGCGGATCGCGAGCGAGCTGCTCGCGTTGCTCGGCCTGCCCAATCCGCACGCAACCGTCGCCCGGATGCGCGCGCGCGGCCTGCTGCCGGTGATCCTGCCCGAAGCCTGTCCGCCGCAGGTCGCCCTCCTCGGCAAGCTGATCGCTGCCGAGACCGCGCAAGGCATCGCCCCCGATCCCGTCCGCCGCCTCGCAGCCCTGCTCCCGCCGAGCCCCGAAATCGCCGAGACCGTCGCCGCGCGCCTCAGGCTCTCGAAGGCGCAGCGCGGCCGCCTCGTCGCCGCCGCCGAACGCAAGCCCGATGACAGCGCGAACCCCACGGCGCTTGCCTACCGTCTGACTCCGCCAGTCGCCACCGACCGGCTGCTGCTGGGCGGCGGCGATGCGCGGGTGCTGGAGGGCTGGAGCGTGCCCGTCTTCCCCTTGAAGGGCGGCGCGATCGTCGCGCGCGGTGTGACCGCGGGGCCTGCCGTCGCGCGAGTCCTCCAGGCGGTCGAGGCGCGCTGGGTCGCCGAGGGCTTCCCCGGGGCCACGCGGATCGAGGCGATCCTCGCCGAAGAGCTCGCGCGCGCCGCCCCCTGAGCGGCTCGGCCTGCCGCTATCGGGGCGATTTCCGGGACGGATGCCGGGCGCACAGCCTCTGCCGCAATTGTCTTACTTGTCGGACACAGGTTAGCCTTGCTCCTGCGGGTGCCCCTCGCCCGCGCCCAGTCCGGACGTGCCGCCTCCCTTTTTGGCACAGCAACCCTCCGGCTCAGGAACAAGGGAGTTGAACGATGAAAACCCTCAAGCTCGCAGCTCTTGCCGGCGCCCTCGCCATCACCCCTGCCGCCGCTTCGGCGCAGGAGGTAGGCGCCACGGTCTACGGCTCTGACGGCAATGCCGTCGGCACCGTTGCCGAGGTCAACGATCAGGTGGTCGTGATCGATACCGGCAAGCACAAGGCCCCGGTGCCCGTGAACATGATCGGCGATGGCGAGAAGGGCAAGACCGTGGGCGCCACCAAGGCACAGGTCGACACCATGATGGACGAGCGCATCGCCGAGGCCAATGCCAAGCGCGACGCCGCGCTGGTGCAGGGCGCCGCGGTGGTCACCGTCGGCGGGCGCGATGCGGGCAAGCTCGGCAAGGTCGACCTTGCAGGCGACAGCATCGAACTGATCGCGCCCGAAGGCACCTTCCCGATGAGGAAGGAGCACTTCGCGGTGAACCCGCAAGGCCAGCTGACGGTGCTCTACAGCAAGGAACAGATCGCCGCAGCGGCGGCGAGTGCCAAGGGCAGCGCGCCCACGGGCGGCAAGTAAGCCCAACCGGCGGCCGGGCGGCACGATCCGCCCGGCCGCATCGCCGCATGGCAGCAGGGTTTCGGTTGACTTGCAGCACCGGCGCCCCGATCCTTACCCCATGACGGGGGAAGCGGGGCGCAGGTCCTTTGGGGAAGTGGGCTTTGCCCATCTGCCGGGCGCGGTGCCGGCCGATACGCTTGCCCGTGTGGGTGCCTTCCTCGACAGGCTGATGGTCCCCGAGCCGCACGAGCGACGTCTGGTCATGCCTTCGCCGGCGGGGCCGGTTGTGACCAATTGCGATGTCCTGCTCGATTGGGGCGACCCGGCGCTGCTCGAACTGCTGGCCGTGCCCGCGCTGATGGAGACGGTCGCGGCCATCTGCGGGCCCGATTTCTTTCCGGTGCAGGAATTCGCCGTCATCAAGCATCCGGGCGATGGCCTGCCGGTGCTGTGGCACATCGACATGCCCCATCGCCGCAGCGGCCCGGCCTGCACTCTGGGCGTCTATCTTGACGATTCGCTCGCGGGCCAGGGGGCGCTGCGCTTGGTGCCGGGCAGCCACCTCAGCGACGAACCGATCGAGGCCCTCGCGCAGCAGGCCGCCATCGAGGTGCCCGTCCGCGCGGGCGATGCGATCGTCCATGACATGCTGACCGCCCATTCCTCCAGCGCGATGACCGCCGGGACGCGCCGCCGGGTGATCTACCTCGAGTTCCTGTCGGTGGCGCTGGCTGAGGCCGAGGCGCTCTATCCCCCCGAATACATCGCGCAGCGACAGCGGATCCTGTTCGCAGCACAGCGCTATCGCGCGGCGCTTTGCCCCGACGCTCCGTGCTTTGTGCCGGGCTTTGCCGACCCGGCACCGGGCGACCGGCACCGAAGCGTGGTCGAGGTGCTGCGCGAGGTGCACGATACGCCGGTGCGCCCGCAGCCCGCGCGATATGCGATGCCGACGGCCGTGAGAGCTCCGGCCTAGTCGAAGCGGTTTTTCTTTGGGAAGCCCTGCGGCGGCATCCGCCCGGCCGCGCCGCGCGCGACCTTCCACATGCGGATCTCGGTCTCGGTGCGGGTGCGCTCGCCCGATCCACCCATCTGCCAGCTGAGCCCCTCGGCGAGCACGAAGGTGGTCGCGTCCGACATTCCCCCGTCGCGGTAGCGTTGCAGCTGCACGCCCTGCCCGCGCGACATGACCGGCAGTTCCTCGAGGTTGAAGACCACCAGCTTGCGGTTCTCGCCCACCACCGCAACATGATCGTGGCCCTCGCCGATCGGGCGGATCACGGTGAGCTTCGCCCCGTCCTTGAGGTTCACCACCTGCCGGCCCTTGCGGGTCTCGGCGAGCAGTTCGTTCATCTCGGCGACGAAGCCCTTGCCGTGGCTCGAAGCGAGCAGCAGGCGGCCCCCGGGCCTGTGCACCATCAGCGCGCAGACACTGGCCTCGCTCTCGAGGTCGATCATCGTGCGCACCGGCTCGCCGAAGCCGCGCGCGCCGGGGAGCTTGTCGCAGCCCAGAGTGAAGAAGCGCCCGTCGGAGGCGGCGAGCAGCAGCTTGTCGGTGGTCTGCGCGTGGAGGATGAAGGCGAGGCCGTCACCCTCCTTGTACTTGAACTCCTGATCCAGGGGCACATGCCCGCTCGCCGCGCGGATCCAGCCCTTCTGCGAGAGGATCACCGTCACCGGCGCCTTCTCGATCATCGCGTCCATGCTGAACACGGCCGTGGGCGCGGCCTCGGCGATCAGCGTGCGGCGGCGCCCAAGCGGCGTGTCCTCGGCATAGGCCTTGCGCAGAGCCTTGAGATCCTTGGTCAGCTTGCGCTTCTGCTTCTTGGGATCGTCCAGCAGCGCCGTAAGCTCAGCCTGCTCGGCCAGCAGTTCGTCCTGTTCCTTCCTGAGCTGCATTTCCTCGAGCTTGCGCAAGGAGCGCAGCCGCATGTTGAGGATCGCCTCGGCCTGCCGGTCGGTGAGGTCGAATTCCGCGATCATCACCGGCTTGGGCTCGTCCTCGGTGCGGATGATCTCGATCACCCGGTCCAGGTTGAGGAAGGCGATGATGTAGCCGCGCACCAGTTCCAGCCGGTCGGCGATCTTCTCGAGCCGGTGCTTCGCGCGGCGCTGCAGGATGTCGATCTGGGCGAAGGTCCAGCTTTCGAGCAGCTCCTTCAGCCCCATCACCATCGGCGTGCGCCCGAACCCGGGCCGCGCGTCGAGGACGTTGAGGTTGAGGCCAAAGCGGGTCTCGAGGTCGGTGAGCTTGAACAGGCTCTCCTTCAGGAGCTCGGGATCGACATTGCGGCTCTTGGGGACGAGCACGATACGGATCGCCTCGTCGCTCTCGTCGCGCACATCCTCGAGGATCGGCAGCTTCCTGTCGGCGATCAGCTGCGCGATCTGCTCGATCAGCTTGGACTTGGGTACCTGATAGGGGATTTCCGAGATGACCAGCTGCCACTGGCCTCCGCCGAGCCGCTCGATTCCCTGCGCGATGTCGACCTCGTCCTTGGCTTCGGGCGCAAGGAAGCGGCCGCGCAGGCGGAAGGCGCCGCGCCCGGTGCGATAGGCCTCGGCGATCACCGCCGGGCTGTCGATCACCTGGCCGCCGGTGGCGAAATCGGGGCCGCGAAACTTCTCCATCAGCTGTTCGTGGGTGATGGCCGGGTTCTCGATCAGGTCGAGCGTCGCGTCGATGATCTCGGCGACATTGTGGCTGGGGATGCTCGTCGCCATCCCCACCGCAATCCCGCTCGCGCCGTTCGCCAGCAGATTGGGGAACAGGCCGGGGAAGATCTCGGGCTCGATCTCCTCGCCGTTGTAGGTGGGGAGGAAATCGACAGTGCCTTCGTCAAGGCCCGCCATCAGTTCCAGCGCCGTGCGGGTCAGGCGGGCTTCGGTGTAGCGGTAGGCGGCGGCGTTATCGCCGTCGACATTGCCGAAATTCCCCTGCCCTTCGACCAGGGGATAGCGAAGGCTGAAATCCTGCGCGAGGCGCACCATCGCGTCATAGACCGAAGCGTCGCCATGCGGATGATACTTGCCGATCACGTCGCCCACGACGCGTGCTGATTTCTTGAAGGCATCGTTCGGGTTGAGCTTCAGCTGGCGCATCGCCCACAGCAGGCGGCGGTGGACCGGTTTCAACCCGTCACGCAGGTCCGGGAGCGAGCGCGCCGTGATCGTCGAGAGCGCATAGACCAGATAGCGCTCGGACAGCGCGGCATCGAAGGGCGCATCGACGATCGCGTCGAAACCGTCGTCAGGCGTATCGGTGGTGGGAGGCGCGGCCATGACCTCCCATAACAACCCGCGTCGCAGCGAGGGAGAGGGGTTTCCACAGGGTTGCGAATTTCGCGCGCACGGCGATTGCGGCAAGAATGTGGCGAAATTGCGGTTGGATTATGGCGAAAATAAGGCATGATTGCGGCGAAACTGGGGCAAGGGCGGCGAGTCGCACCTGTGCCGCTGAGCTTCACCGAGGAGAGAACCCATGCGTAAGACCCTGATTTGCGCCGTTTCCATCACTGCCCTCACCCTCACCGCCCGCTGCGCCATCGTCGAGCGCCGGCTTGCTGCAGGCGGTGAGGGTG
>NZ_LSKQ01000023.1 GCF_001557115.1 Erythrobacter sp. CCH5-A1 | reverse complement strand
GGCTCGGAGATGTGTATAAGAGACAGGTCATGGGGAGGGCACTTTTCTTGGAACGGCACGCGGCCTGCGCAGGGGCGCTGAATCGGGCGGATTGCCGAGGGGGGAGGAGCCGATGCGGCTGTCACCCCGCACAATCAAGGGCGCGCCATAGCGACAAATGCGCCGCTTGGCCTGTCAAAAGTGATGCGCACCGGAAATGAGCGGGCGGGGACGGGCGAGGCCGTGCTCCCCGCCGTGCGGCGCGGTTGCCGCAGGCCGGGCCCAATGGCACATTGGCCTCATGCTCCTCGCCCCGCTCCTTGCCGCCGCATCCGCCGTGCTCCTGCCGGTCGCACCCGTCCCGCCCGCAGCCCAGTTCAAGGACTGGAGCGTGGCCTGCGACAACACCCGGCGCTGCGAAGCGGTGGCCGCCGTCGAAGCGGACGAGACCGGCGACAACTGGGTGATCCACGTTGTGCGCGGCGGCGCGGCCGACGCCGTCCCCGTGGTCGAGGCTACCCCCATCTTCGGAGACCCTGTGGCCGCTGTGGGCGTTCTGGTCGACGGGCAGGCGGCGCCCTTCGGTTTCGATGTTGACGGGTTGCTGACCGGCGATCCCGCCGCCTTCCTCGCCGCGCTTGCACGGGCGCGCAAGGTCGAGGTCGCCGCGCGCGGCGGCGCGGTCATCGGCACGCTCCCCACCAGCGGCGCGAGCGCGGGCCTACGCTGGATCGACGACCGGCAGAGGCGCGCAGGCACCGTCACCGCAATTGTCGCGCGCGGGCGCGCTCCGGCAAGCGCCGTCCCCGCGAGACCGGCGCTGCCGCGCATTGCCCAGCCGCCCGTCTCCGCCGCTCCGCCCCGCATTCTCACGCCGACCGATGTGACCGCGATCCGCGCGCTCGGCGATTGTGATGGCGATGTGCCACCCGAAACCGTCGCCAACACCTACCGGCTCGATGCGGCGCATACCCTCGGGATCGTCGGCTGCTATCTGGGCGCCTATCAGGGCCCATCGGTGATCGTGGTGATCGACGAGGCGGGGCGCTGGACACCTGCGGTGATCGAGCAGGCCCAGGCCTTGCCGAAAGAGATCGAGGGTTACTGGTCCTTCCTCCTGACCAGCGCCAGCTACGATCCTGAGAGCCGGCTGCTGGGGGAATGGGCCAAGGGCCGGGGGCTCGCCGATTGCGGGCGTGCGGCATCCTGGGCGTGGGACGGGGCGGTGTTCCGGCTCGCGTATTTCGCCGCGCTCGACGAATGCCGGGGTGCGCCGCCGGGAACGTGGATGACGCGCTGGCAGACCGCGAACGCGCCGCTCGAGGGAGCGGACTAGGCGCTGACTTCACCGGTTCCGCGAGGCGCGGCCTTGTTCTCGATCCATCTTGGTGTATTAATGCAGCAATGCACCAACGGAGGGCGGAGCATGAAGTGGCTGACGATATTGGCCGGGATCGCGGCACTGTTTGCTGCGCCGGTCTGGGCTGAAGACGCGCCGGGACCGCAAGCAGCGTCCGATCGCGCTTCCGAGCCTGTGCAGGTCATGATCCTCGGCACATATCATTTCGCCAATCCCGGCCTCGACGTGGCCAATGTCGAAGTGGATGATGTCCTCGCGCCCAGGCGGCAGGCGGAGATTGCCGATCTGGCAGACAGTCTTGCCGCATGGGCCCCCACCAGGATCATGGTCGAGGACGAGGCTGTGCCGCCGATGCTCGCATTGCCTGCCTTTGCAGAGACGGAGGCGTTGCTGAAGACATCGCGCAGCGAGAGCGTGCAGATCGGCTTTCGCCTCGCGCGGCAGCTCGGCCATAAGGCTGTCTATGGCTATGACGAGCGCGGGGGCGAGGGCGAGCCCGACTACTTCCCGATCGGCGAAGTGCAGGCCTTCGCCGCGGCGAACGGAATGATGGGCGATCTTGCGGCGGTGTTTGCCCAGGTCGAGGCGATGACCAAAGAGCAGCAGGGACAACTGGCAAGGCAGTCGATCGCCGAATCGCTCTTCGAGCACAATGACGGCGCGGCATTGGCGCTGATGCACTACCGGATCTACTATGCGCTGCTCCGCTTCGGCGACGGCAACCAGCAACCCGGCGCGCAGCTCAACGCCTACTGGTACATGCGCAACGCAAAGATGTTCGCCAAGATCGCCATGGTGGCGCAGCCGGGTGACCGGATCGTCGTCCTTGCGGGCAGCGGTCATGCCACATGGCTGCGGCATTTCGTCGAACACGTGCCGGGCTTCGAACTTGTCGAAGCCATGCCCTATCTTGATCGAGCGGCCGAGCGTTCGCGGCCCGCCACTCCTCAGCCCTGATCGAACCCCACGAAGCGCGCTGCTTCCTCGACGCTCTTGCGCAGCGAGACGACCGCGTTGGCGGGGAAGTCCGGATCGGGCCAACCCATGGCGACCGCCTTCATGATCACCTGATCATCGGGGATGCCGGCGTGTTCGCGCACCACGGGGCTCTGCATGATGCCTTGCGAGTTGATCACGCAGCCAAGGCCCCTGGACCATGCCGCGTTGACCAGCGCGGTCGTCACCGCGCCGCAATCGAAGGCGGTGTCGTCGCTGCCGGAAAGCTCGCGGTCGTAGGTGACGATCACGCAGACCGGCGCGTCGAACTGGCGGAAGCCGCGCAGCACCCAGTCCTGTCGGGCAGCGGCGTCGTCACGGGCGATCCCCATTGCGCCGAAGAGCTGCTTGGCGACCTCGACCTGCCGCTCGCGGTGGACGCCCGCGAAGGCCTCGCTGCGACGGAATTCGCGGCTGTCGGGGACGCCGGCAAGGATGTTCTCGGTGTTGCCCTTGCGGATGCGATCCAATGGCGCGCCGGTGATGACGTGGAAGTGCCAGGGCTGGGTGTTCATCGAGGTCGGCGAGCGCATCGCCATCGCCAGGATCTCCTCGATCAGCGCGCGCGGCACGGGCTTGTCGAGGTATCCGCGAATGCTGCGCCGCCCGAGGACGACCTCGGCGTAAGTCTGGTCAGGCGTGCCGCCCATGTCTGCTCTCTCCCGAATCTGTCTCGGGGCAGGGGTTAGCGCAGCACCGGCCGCTCTCAAAGGACGCTACGGCAGAGCGGAGCGGCTATGCCGCCTCGGCGAGCCCCAGCTCCAGCCGGTCCCAGATTTCGACCAGCGCCGCGGTCAGCTCGTCCATCATGTCGTCGGTGTGGTGCGGTCCCGGCGTGAAGCGCAGGCGTTCGGTGCCGCGGGGGACGGTGGGGAAGTTGATCGGCTGCACATAGACGCCGTATTCGGCCAGCAGGATGTCGCTGATCTTCTTGGCGCGCACCGGATCGCCGACCATCAGCGGGACGATGTGGGTGACCGAGTCCATCACCGGCAGGCCCGCCTCGGCGAACTTCAGCTTGAGGAGCGCGGCGGCGCGCTGCTGGGCGTTGCGCTCGACGCTGCTCTCCTTGAGGTGCCGCACCGAGGCGAGCACGCCCGCGACCAGCACCGGCGAGAGCGAGGTCGTGAAGATGAAGCCCGGCGCGTAGCTCCTGATGCAGTCCACCACCTTGGCGCTCGCGGCGATGTAGCCGCCCATCACCCCGAACGCCTTGCCGAGCGTGCCTTCGATGATGTCGATCCGGTGCGCCGCGCCGTCGCGCTCCGAAATCCCTCCGCCGCGCGCGCCATACATGCCGACCGCGTGGACCTCGTCGATATAGGTCAGCGCGTTGTACTTTTCGGCCAAGTCGCAGATCGCGTGGATCGGAGCGACGTCGCCGTCCATCGAATAGACGCTTTCGAAGGCGATCAGCTTGGGGGTGCCCTCCGGCACGCTCGCCAGCAGTTCCTCGAGGTGGGCCACGTCATTGTGGCGAAAGACCTTCTTCTCGCAGCCCGAATTACGGATGCCGGCGATCATGCTGGCGTGATTGAGCTCGTCGGAGAAGATCACGCAGCTAGGCAGCAATTTGGCCAGCGTCGAGAGCGTCGCGTCGTTCGAGACATAGCCGCTGGTGAACAGCAGCGCCGCGTCCTTGCCGTGGAGGTCGGCGAGTTCCTGCTCGAGCTCGACATGCAGGTGCGTGTTGCCGCCGATGTTGCGCGTGCCGCCCGAGCCTGCGCCGACATCGTGAAGCGCGGCTTCCATCGCGCCGATCACCTTGTCGTGCTGCCCCATGCACAGGTAGTCGTTCGAACACCACACGGTGATCGGCTTGGGGCCGTTGTGCCCGTGAAAGCAGCGGGCGTTGGGATAGGCGCCCTTGTTGCGCATGATGTCGATGAAGACGCGGTAACGGCCCTCTTCGTGCAGCCGGTCGATCGCGGAATCGAAGATCTGGTCGTAGTTCACTCGCGTCTCGCTCATGTCGCGGCCGCCATGGCGGGGCGGACGCGGTTCCTGCCTTGCTTTTGTCCCGCCACAACGAGCCAGAAGGCGGAAAGTTTCGGCGGTATTTAAGGGTGCGGCGGCGCATTTTCCACCGCGATCTTTGCGAGTGTTTCGCAAGGGGACTTGCGCCAGTCAGAACGCTTCCGGGCTCCCGAAGCCGCGTGCGGCGAGGGCCCCCTCGAGGCCTGCTGCCCCGGCGAGCGGCCCGGTGACGACGAAGCGGTTGGGGCCGGGGGAGGGCGCGAAGCTCTGCCCTTCAAGCAGGTGGGCGATGCGCCGCGCGATGCCTGCCGCGCCGTCGACCTGAGCCACGTCAGGCCCGAAAGCGGCGGCCAATTCGTCGGAAAGCAGCGGGAAGTGGGTGCAGGCAAGCACCAGCGTGTCAATGCTGCCATCGCCCGCCATCGCGGTCAGGCGGTCGCGGACATCGGCGATCAGCGCCCGATCGACCGAGCCCCCGCGCAGCTTGGCTTCGGCGGCTTGCACCAGCCCCGGTGCAGCCACGCGCAGCAGGCGCTTGCCCTGGGCAAACTGCGTCTCGAGATCGTCGACATAGCGCTGGCGGATCGTCGCCTCGGTGCCGACGAGGCCGATGGTGCCGGTCTGCGTGAGCGCAGCGGCAGGCTTGATCGCGGGGACGGTGCCGACCACCGGGATCTCGAGCACGTCGCGCACCATGCCGAGCGCGATGGTGGAGGCGGTGTTGCAGGCGATGCAGGCGAGCCGCGGCTGCCAGCGCTCGGCCATGCGCCCGAGCAATCCCGCCACCCGCGCGGCGATCTGCGCCTCGGTCTTGTTGCCGTAAGGAAGGCCGGCAAGGTCGGCGGCGTAGATCACCGGGGCATCCGGCATGACCTTGCGCAACGCGTCATAGACCGTGAGCCCGCCCACGCCGGAATCGAACAGCAGGATCGGGGCAGCAGGGTCGGCCATGGCAGGCGAGGCGATGGCCGAGCCGCCGCCCGAGGTCAACTGTCCGGGAGAACCTTGATGATGGTCTTGAGCTCGATGCCGAGTTCCGCCCAGCGCGCTTCGCTCCAGGCCTCGTATTCGGCAAAGGATACGCGCCCGTCGCGGTCGGTATCGGCTGCGGTGTAGAACTCGGTGACCTGGGCGGGATCGTCGCTGTTGCCGATGACGGCGCTGCCTTCGCGCGAGTCCCCGCCATTGGGGTCGACGAACGCGATGGCGACAAAGGGCGATTCCGGGCTCTCAAGATAGCCGCTCTTGTTGCGGTCGAGATAGGCGAACACCCGCTCGAAATTGCCGTCGACCTCAATTTCGGTCGGCTCGGCAGAGGGGTAGGCGGCAGCGAGGGCAAGCCCCAGAACGGTCAGGGTCAACATGGCAATACCTCCAAGGATGATGGGTCGGTATCGCCGGGATGGCAGCGGGGTGGGGTACTCTGGAAGGTCCGGCGGAGCGGTTACGGCCTGACCATACCCGTCCGAAGCCCCCTCCGCCTCGGCCAGCATCCGCGCCGCTTCCAGCGAGGTTGCAGCGCCCAGCTTGGTCCGCGCCATCTTCAGACGCTTCTCAACCGCGTGGTGCGTAATGCCGAGATCGATTGCGATCTCCTTGGCCGACTTGTGCGCCAGCCACGCGCGCAGCACTTCCTTCTCGCGCTCGGTCAGGCGGCAGATGGTATCACTCGCGGTCATGGTAGCCAGACTAGCGGCACGCAAAGACACGCGAAAGTATGGTCGGACCGTACCCGCGCGTCGGTCGTGCCTGCGGCGAATACATGGGCTTGGGCGAATCGCGAGGGGGGCGCTATGGGGTTCGCATGGAACCGTTTTTCGCTGCTTTGCTGGGCTTTGCCCTGGGCTCGATCCCCTTCGGCCTGATCCTCACCCGCGCGGCGGGGCTGGGGGATGTGAGGAAGATCGGCAGCGGCAGCATCGGCGCGACCAATGTGCTGCGCACCGGCAACAAGGGGCTGGCGGCGGCGACCGTGCTGCTCGATGCGTTGAAGGCGGTGATCCCGGTGCTGGTCGCCAAGGCGTTCTGGCCCCATCCCGACGGACTTACGGAAGGGATCGCGGCCGTCGCGGCGGTCGCCGGGCACTGCTTCACGCCCTGGCTCGCCTTCAAGGGCGGTAAGGGCTTTGCGAGCGCGGCCGGTGCCTTGGCCGCGCTGGCCTGGCCCGCGATGCTCGCCTGCGCCGCGATCTGGGGGCTGACGCTGTTCCTGAGCCGGATTTCGTCGGTCTCCTCGCTGGTGAGCGTGGTGGCCGCGCCGCTGGTGGCATGGGGCCTCGGCTACGGCCAGGTGATCCCGCCGCTGATCGCCATTGCCGCGATCGTGATCGTCCAGCACCGCGCCAACATCGGCCGGCTGATGCGGGGGGAGGAGCCGCGCGTGGGCTCCTCTTCGGCCAAGCCGTGACGCGGGGCCGCATCTGATGGAGAGCACGGGGTCGCAGCCAACGCTCTCAGAGTCGAAATTGACTCAGGCAGAGGCCTTCGCGCGCATCCGCCTGCTGCGCTCGCCCAATATCGGCCCCATCAGTTACCGCCAGCTGCTCGCCCGCTTCGGCACGGCGGCAGCGGCGCTCGATGCGCTGCCCGATCTCGCGAGCCGGGGCGGGCGTGCCTATCGCCCGGCCAATGCGCAGAGCATCGAGCGCGAGATCCTCGCCGTGCGCGCGGCGGGGGCGCGCTACCTGTTTCACGACCAGCCCGATTATCCTGCGCTTTTGGGCGAGCTCGACAGCGCGCCGCCGATCGTGACCTGCCGGGGCAACCTCGCGCTGGCCAGCGCCCCCTGTGTGGCGCTGGTCGGTGCGCGCAATGCCAGTGCCGCGGCCGTCAAGCTCGCGCGCGATTTTTCCGCGGCGCTGGCCGAGGCGGGGTTCACCGTCGTCTCGGGCCTCGCGCGCGGGATCGACGGCGCCGCGCACGAGGGCGCCTTCCCGCAGACCATCGGCGTGATCGCCAGCGGCATCGACATCGCCTACCCCCCGCAACACACCGAGTTGCAGGAGCGCATCGCGCAAGAAGCCCTGCTGATCGCCGAACAGCCCCCCGGCACCGAGCCGCGCGGGCGGCATTTCCCCTCACGCAACCGAATCATTGCAGGCCTCGCGAGCGGCACGCTGGTGGTCGAGGCCGCGCCGCAATCGGGCAGCCTCATCACTGCAAGGCTGGCGGGCGAGGCGGGGCGCGAGGTCATGGCGATCCCCGGCTCGCCGCTCGATGCGAGGAGCCTCGGCTGCAACCAGCTGATCCGCGAGGGCGCGGTGCTGGTGCAGACGCCCGCCGAGGTGGTCGAGCTGCTCCAGAGTTTTACGGGAGCGCCGCGTTCGCGGTTCCGCGTCGCCGACAGCCCGTCGGACTTCGACTACGCCGAACTCGCCAAGCTCGACTGGGGCGAGGCCCGCGCCGATCTCAGCCACGACATCGCGCACCTCATCACCAACGCCCCGGTCGAAGTCGACGAGCTGATCCGCCAGACCGAAGCGAGCCCGGCGGAGGTGCACATGGCGCTGCTCGAACTGGAACTGGCAGGCGAGCTGGTGCGCGAGGCGGACGGCACGGTGCGGCGGGCATAACCGGCCCGGGACGGATTGCAGGAGACAGGTATTGGAAAGGGACGCGCGCGGGTTTCTCGAACGGATGATGGCCGAACAGCGGCGGCTGGCCGGCGGGGCTGCCGGCGTCATCGCCGGCTATGTCGTGTTCGCAAGCACGCCCTATGTGCTGCTCGACATCAACACCCCCGACAAGACGGTCGCCTATCTCTGGGCGAGCTTCTTCGACTGGGGGCTGGGCTATCTCATGTTCCTTGCGATGATGCAGCGCGGCGGATTGACAGCAGGCGGTTTGCGGACCGGAATCGGCACCTATTTCGTTCTCGGCCTCGTCATTGCGATCCCGGTGGCGGTCGGGCTGATCGCGCTGCTTTTGCCGGGGCTCTACCTGCTGATGCGCTGGCTTCCCGCCTATTCTCGGGCGCTGATGACGCGGGACGGCGTCTTGTCGGCAATGACGTGGAGCTGGCAGCGTACGGAGCCGTGGCAAGGACCGCTGGCGGCGGCGATGATGCTGCCACTGGCCCTCGCCGCCATCGCGGCGCTCGCCCCTTTCGCCAACACCTTCGTTTACGAGCATCTGGGCCGGACGGGTATCATCCTGCTCTCGGTGTTCTGCAACGCGGTCGCCTCGATCGGCTTTGCGGGGATGACGGTGTACGGAATCGCGGCCTATAGCCTCCTGCTCGGCCAGGATTCCACCCAAGAGACCGAGGCGGACGCCGCCACCAGTATCACCCCTTAGCCACAATCACCCCGCATGCCTGACGCCCGCCGCTCGAGGCCATGGTCTTGTAGTCGTCGGTCGCCGCGTGGATCATGATCGACGCGCCGTCTTCGTCGTGGAGCGTGTGGGGCAGGGCTTCGCTTGCCGGGCCGTGAATGGTTACGTCGGGGACGAAGAACTCGGCCGTCGCGGTGCCGTCGGCGGCGACGTCGAGGTTGGGGAGGTCGCCCGCGTGATAGCCGCCGGGGGCGTGGAAGCCGTGCTCGGTTCCGGCGGGGTTGAAGTGGCCGCCGGCCGCCATGAAATCGGGCGTGCAGGCGCCGACCGTGTGGATGTGGAGGCCGTGCTTGCCCGCCGGCAGCCCCTTGACCGCGACCGATACCACCACCCCGTGCTCGGTCTGAGTGAAGCTGATGGTGCCGACATCGGTCCCGTCGGCGAGCTTCATCGCGGCGACGGTTGCGCCATCGGCGGCGTCGCCGTGGTCATGCGCGGCGATCGGGGCGGCGAGCGCGCCTGCGGCCAGCGCGGCGGCGAGGGCGGGGCGGGCGAGACGCTTCATCGGCAGGTGCTCCTTCATGTACAGTCCGGGGGAAACACCATCCGCCGGGCCAGGTTCCACGCGCGCGCGGCAGGGCGGGCGCGCCAACCGGCCAAGCGATCCTGCCTCCCTGTCGGCGCGAGGGCTTTCCAACCCTCACCACCACCTGCGCCCGGCCCCATCAGTGGTGCTTGGGCATGCAGATCACCTTCTCGGTGACGATCTCCGAAACGGCGCGATACTTGGCGACGAAGGCGGCCCAGCCCGCGTCCTGCTTGTCGCGCGGGACATTGTCGCCGGTGGCGAAGGTCATCACCTCGTCGGGCGAGACGGTGGGCGCGCCGTCCTTCCATACCAGCACCGGAGCGACCGTCTGGGTGAGCTTGTAGCCCTTGGCCTTGTACCATGCGACATGCGCGGCGACCGCCGCATCGAAATCGGCCATGCTCGCGCCGGGCTTCAGCTTGGAGAGCCGCACGCGGGTGACATCGCCCTTGCACACGGCGGCGGTCTGCTCGGCGGTCTGGGCGAGCGCTGCCCCTGCCAGTGCCGGAACTGCCACTGCCGGAACCACCAGCGCCGCGAGCGCGGCAAACACCATCTTGCGCATATATCATTCCCCCCTAGGTAAGCGGCCGCATGGCCCCCGCGGCCCATATCCCACGGGCCCTGGCCGCGCGCAAGCCTCGCTTGACTTGGCCAACGCTTCCTCGCCACCCTCGCGCGTACACACGTAAGGACCTCCTCCCAGCCCCATGCAGCTCGTCATCGTCGAATCCCCCGCCAAGGCCAAAACAATCGAGAAGTATCTGGGCAAGGACTTCAAGGTCCTCGCCTCCTATGGCCATGTCCGCGATCTGCCGGCGAAGGATGGCAGCGTCGATCCCGAGGCGGATTTCGCGATGGAGTGGGAACTCTACCGCGACAAGCAGAGCCGCTTCAAGGAAATCGCCGACGCCGCCAAGGGCGCCTCGCGCCTCGTGCTGGCGACCGACCCCGACCGCGAGGGCGAGGCGATCAGCTGGCACGTGCAGGAGCTGCTGGCCAAGCGCAAGGCGCTGCCCAAGCAGGTCGACCGCGTGACCTTCAACGCGATCACCAAGACCGCGGTGACCGAGGCGATGGCAAAGCCCCGCGAGCTCGATAAGCCCTTGATCGATGCCTACCTCGCGCGCCGGGCGCTCGACTACCTGTTCGGCTTCACGCTCTCGCCGGTGCTGTGGAGGAAGCTCCCCGGTGCCAAGAGCGCCGGCCGCGTGCAGTCGGTGGCGCTGCGCCTGATCGTCGAGCGCGAGCGCGAGATCGAGGCCTTCCGGGCGGAGGAATACTGGTCAGTGCTGGCGAAGATGCAGCACGACGGCACGGATTTCGACGCGCGCCTCGTCAAGTTCAAGGGCGTGAAGCTGGAGAAGCTGAGCCTCGGCGAACAGGGCATCGCGATGGAGGCCAAGGCGGCGGTTGGGGCCGGCCGCTTCACGGTCGAGGGCGTCGAGACCAAGCCGGTCAAGCGCAACCCCGCGCCGCCCTTCACCACCTCGACCTTGCAGCAGGAGGCCGCGCGAAAACTCGGGTTCTCGGCGCAGCACACCATGCGGCTTGCGCAGAGCCTCTACGAGGCGGGCGCGATCACCTATATGCGCACCGACGGCGTGCAGATGGACCCCGGTGCCATCATGGCGCTGCGCGATGCGATCAAGGCTCGTTACGATGCCGCCTATCTCCCCGAAAAGCCGCGCTTCTACAGCACCAAGGCCAAGAACGCGCAGGAAGCCCACGAGGCGATCCGCCCGACCGATTTCAGCCGTGAACGGGCAGGGACCGGCGACGAGGGCAAGCTCTACGACCTCATCTTCAAGCGCGCGATGGCGAGCCAGATGGCGAACGCGCAGCTCGAGCGCACCACCGTCACTTTGCGCGATGCCACGGGGCAGCACGAGCTGCGCGCCACGGGGCAGGTGGTGAAGTTCCCCGGGTTTCTCGCGGTCTATCAGGAAGGCTTCGACGACAGCGAGGATGAAGACGGCGGCCTGCTCCCGGCGATGAAGGCGGGGGACACGCCCGCCAAGCGCAGTGTCGAAGCCACGCAGCACTTCACCCAGCCGCCGCCGCGCTTCTCCGAGGCGAGCCTCGTGAAGCGGCTCGAGGAACTCGGCATCGGCCGTCCCTCGACCTACGCCTCGACCATCCAGACCCTGCGCGACCGCGCCTATGTCCGCATGGAGAAGAACCGTTTCTTCGCCGAGGAATCGGGCCGACTGCTCACCGCCTTCCTCGAACGCTTCTTCCCGACCTATGTCGCCTATGACTTCACGGCGGGCATGGAGGACGAGCTCGACGTCGTCTCCGACGGGCGCGAGGAATACAAGGCGCTGCTCGCCCGCTTCTGGAAGGACTTCAAGCCCAAGGCCGACGAGGTGATGGAGAAGATGCCTTCGGAAGTGACCGAGGCGCTCGACGAATATCTCGCCGACTTCCTGTTCCCGCCCAAGGAGGACGGCAGCGACCCGCGCGCCTGTCCGCTCTGCGCCGCCGAGGGCCGCGCGAACGGGCGGCTTTCCTTGCGCGGTGGCCGCTTCGGGGCCTTCGTCGCCTGCGCCAATTACCCCGAATGCAAATACACCCGCCGATTCGCCCAGCCGGGCGGCGAGGGTGAGGGCGGGGCCGAAGACGGCATCCTCGGCCAGCACCCCGAAACGGGCCAGAACATCCTGCGCAAGACCGGCCGCTTCGGCCCCTATGTCGAGATGGGCGAGGGCAAGGAAGCCAAGCGCGCCAGTATCCCCAAGGACCTCGACGATTTCGGGCTCGACTGGGCGGTGAAGCTGCTCGATCTGCCGCGCATCATCGGCGCGCACCCGGACACGGGGCTGGAGATCGAAGCCAATATCGGGCGTTACGGACCATACCTGCGGCATGACGGCAAGTACGGCAAGCTGACCAACACCCGCGAGGTGTTCGAGGTCGGCATGAACCGTGCAGTCGCGATCCTCGCCGAGGCGGCCAACCGCGGCGGGCCAGGCGCGGCGCGGGTCAAGGCCGAACCCATCGCGACGCTCGGCGAACATCCGACCAGCGGGGGCGAGATCAAGGTCATGCCGGGGCGCTACGGCCCTTACGTCACCGACGGAACCACCAACGCCACGATTCCGCGCGACGTGAAGCCCGAGGACGTGACGCTCGCCGCCGCCATCGAGTTGATCGACGCGCGCGCCGCCAAGGCTCCGCCGGCCAAGAAGGGCAAGAAGAAGGCCGCGCCAAAGAAGGCCGCCGCCAAGAAGGCGCCCGCGAAGAAGAAGGCTCCGGCCAAGAAAGCGGCGGCTGTGGCGAAGTGAGGCGCGGGGCGGCGCAAAACGCTGCTCTGCGCCTGCGCGCGTTGACCAAACATAAAGCATTTGCCCGATAGAACCACGGCCAGACGAGGGCTGCGCCGTGATCGAAATCGAAGTCCAGAACGAAACCCACCAGACCCAGAGCCGGATCCGCTTTGCCGCGGTGCCGCGCATCGGCGAAGGCCTGCGCCTGCGCGAGCCGGACGGCATGTGGGCAAGCTACGACGTGATCGACGTGTGGTACCAGAAGGCCGAATTCGGCGATGTCTGGATGCCCTATCTCCACGTCCGCGTGACGCCCGGCGAAATGGTCGGGTCGATCGAGTCCGATCCCTATTCGGACGATTACGCCGCGCAGGCCTACCAGCAGAATTATGCCGTGGGCGGGGGGCGCTAGAAATGCAGAACCTGATCAAGCGCCAGACCGGCCCGGGGCGCCGCGCGCCGATGGAAGGCAAGACCCTCGCCGAAAAGCTTGCCCAGAACGAAGCGATGCTGGCTGCCGCTGCCGAGGAGGATGCCGCGCGGATCGCGGCCGGCTCTGCTGCGCCCGAGGCTCCCGCCGCGCCCGCCGCCGCAGCGACCGGGAGCGCGGTCGATCCTGACGACACCGCCGCCATCGTCGCCGCCGCGAAGGCGATGCGCGACCGCTATGCCGGAACGCCAGCGCCCGCAGCCGCCGCCAAGACCTGCCTGATCGTCGACGACAGCCGCGTGATCCGCAAGGTCTCGAGCAAGATCGCGATCAGCCTCGGCTATGTTCCGGTCGAAGCCGAGAACGGCGAGGAAGCGCTTGCGCGCTGCAAGAAATCGATGCCCGATCTGGTGCTGACCGACTGGAACATGCCCGAAATGGACGGCATCACCTTCGTCACCAAGCTGCGCAGCATTCCCACCCCGCGCGAGCCGGTGGTGGTGTTCTGCACCTCGAACGGCGAGGCAAAGGATATTCATGATGGGATTGCGGCGGGGGCGGATGATTACATCGTCAAGCCCTTCGACGAGGCGGCGCTGAAGGCCAAGCTGGAGAAGCTGGGGCGGGGGTAAGACCCTGATCCTTGCCATCATTCCTGTCGAGGTCTAGCTCACCCCAGACGTCAGTGTCGGGGTGGCATGGATCAGAGTTCAACAGCACGCTATCTGTGGCTCCTCGGCCTTGTGCTGGGCACGGGCTACTGGTTCGGCGCGGCCGCAAGGTCGGGGCTGGCATTCGCATTTCTTGCCGATCTGCCGGGCGCGCTTGTCGTAAGCTGGAAGTGCGCGGCGACCGGAGCGCTGGTGGTGAGCACCTTTCTGGCCACCCGCGGGACCAGGCTCCAGCGCCTTGCGGTGACCTTCGCCTTGATCTGGTTCGCCGATCTGATGCTTGCCGTGGGACAGGCGATAGTCTCGGGCGTGGTGTTTACTGCCGCGCATCTGTTCGCGGCGGGCGCCTTTGCGCAACTTGATCCGCGCCAGCAGGCCAAGGGCCCAGCGCTTGCGCTGACGGGCGTGGTGCTGGCTCTGGCGCTGGCGAGCCTGGTGACAGTGTGGCAGCTCGGCGGATCGCCGCTGTTCGCAATCTTCCCGCTGTTTTCGGCCATCGCCACTGCGCTTGCGGCGCGCAGTACGCTGCCCTTGGGGCTGGTGGCGCTGGGTTACGCCATCTTCTTCCTGTCCGATGCGATTGTCGTGATGGATATGACCGCGTCAACGGGTCCGAGGATTTGGGGCTGGCTCTCCTGGCTGACTTACTTTGGCGGCCTTGCGCTGTTGGCGCGCGGTCTGGCTGTGGCAGCGGACCGAGGATAGCCGGCGCTTGATCGCGGCAGGGGCGGATGACTACATCGTATCACCGCACCCAATCGAGCCCGATTTCTTCAAAGATCTCCCGGTCCTCGGCCCAGTTTTCCAGCACCTTGACGTGCAGAAACAGGTGCACCTTGACCCCCAGAACCTCGGCCAGTTCCGCCCGCGCCGCCGCGCCGATCGCCTTGATCTTGGAGCCGCCCTTGCCGAGCACGATGGCGCGCTGGTTGTCGCGGGTGACGACGATCTGCTGGTGGATCTCCACCGAGCCATCGGGGCGCACCTCGTACTTCTCGGGGCGCACCGCGCTGTCGTAGGGCAGTTCCTCGTGGAGCTGCTGGTAGAGCTGCTCGCGGGTGACCTCGGCGGCGAGCAGGCGTTCGGAGGCGTCCGAGACCTGGTCTTCGGGATACATCCAGTCGCCCTCGGGCATCAGCTTGGCGAGGTTGTCCTTGAGTTCGGGAACGCCCTCGCCGGTGAGGGCCGAGATGAAGAAGACCTCGGCGAAATTGACCTTGCCGGTGAGTTCCTGCGCCAGAACCAGCAGCGGCTCCTTCTTGGCACGGTCGACCTTGTTGAGGACGAGGATCTTGCGCTCAGGGCGGCCTGCCAGCGTTTCCAGCAGCGGCTCGAGTTCATGGCGGCGCTGCTTGATCGGGTCGACCATCAGCAGCACCGCGTCCGCCGCCTCGGCGCCCTCCCACGCGGCGCTCACCATCGCGCGGTCGAGCCGGCGCTTGGGAGCAAAGATGCCGGGGGTGTCGACGAGGATCATCTGGGTGGGCACACCCTCCAGCTCGTGCAGCGCAATCCCGAGCATCCGCGCGCGCGTCGTCTGCGCCTTGGCGCTGGTGATCGCCACCTTCTGGCCGACGAGGGCGTTCACAAGGGTAGACTTGCCGGCGTTCGGCGCACCGAGCACGGCAACGACGCCGCAGCGGGTGGGGGGCGTATCTGTCATGAGGAACCTTCTTGCATCATCGCGGCCAATCTTTCACGTGGAAGCGAAGCTGTGCCGTAGGCACAAACGTATAGAGAACAAAATCACCCGAACTGCTCGAGAAACGCCTTGGCGGCGAGCTTTTCGGCCTCGCCCTTGCTGGTGGCGGTCGCCTCGGCGCTGCCGACGTTGCGGACGGTGACGCGCACGGTGAAACGCGCCGCATGGTCGGGTCCCGAACGGTCGGTGACTTCATAGAGCGGAGGCGCGCGGCGGTTGCCCGCGGCCCATTCCTGCAGCGCGCTCTTGGGGTGTTTGGCCTTGCCGACATCACCCTCGAGCTCGCCTTCCCACAGGCGGTAGATCAGCGCCTGCGCGGCGTCGAAGCCGTGAGTGATGAAGCAGGCGCCGATCAGCGCCTCCATCACGTCGCCGAGGATCTTGTCGCTGTCCGCCCCACCATCCTCGCGCGCCTGCTTGCCGAGGCGGATGTGCTGGGGCAGGCCGATGCTGCGGGCGATCCGCGCGCAGGTCGCCCCGCTGACGAGCGCGTTGAGTCGCTGCGAGAGGCGGCCCTCGGGCGCATCGCCCGCGCGGAACAGCCAGGCGGCGACCGACAGGCCGAGGACGCGGTCGCCGAGAAACTCGAGTCGCTGGTAATCGGCCGCTTCGGCGCCCGATCCATTGAAGCTGCCGTGAGTCAGCGCCTCGAGCCAGGTCGAGTCAGCCCCGGGCGCGAAGCCCTGTTCGGCGAGCCAGGCGCGGGTCTCGGGGGCGAGGCCGCCGGTCACAGCGCGGTCCCGATCCGATCCCAGCGTGCGGCGGCAAACCACGAGACGGGATTGAGCCAGTCGGCGCTGCCATCGGTCGACCACACGATCACCGCCGCCCGGCCCACCAGCAGGTCCTGCGAGACGAAGCCCACGCCCTCGCCGGCGGAGGCGGGGAAGCGGCTGTCCATCGAGCTGTCGCGGTTGTCGCCTATCACGAACAGGGTGCCGGGCGGCACGACCCTTTCGGAGTAGGCGTCGGCCTGCCATGGGCCGAAATCGAGCGTCACATAGCTGCGCCCGTTCGGCAGGGTCTCGCGAAAAGCCTTGTAGCGGCAGACTTCGCCTTGGCCCTCTGCGGCAGGCTCGGCCGCGCCGCCCCAGGCGCAGCCGGTGTTGGGCGAGAGCGGGACGAGCACGTCGGCGGCGGGCACGCGCGGCACGCGGACGCCGTTCAGCACCAGCTGCCCGTCCATCACCGACACCCGGTCGCCCGGCAGGCCGATCACGCGCTTGATGTAGTCGCGGTTGTCGATGGGGTGCTTGAAGATCACGATGTCGCCGCGCGCCGGCGTCCCGGGCAGGAGCCGCCCGCCGGGCAGTGCCAGATCGAAGGGCAGCGAATGGCGCGAGATGCCGTAGGGCCACTTGGCGGCGAGCAGGTAGTCGCCGTTCATCAGCCGAGGCAGCATCGATTCCGAGGGAATGGAGAAGGGCGAGAACACGAAGGTGCGGAACACCAGCACCAGCGCCAGCAGCTTGACCAGGAACCACGCGAAGCTGCCCCAGCTATCGCCCGTGCGGGCACCGTCTGCGGCGGTCGGCGTTCCCTCGAGCGATTGGGTCTTAACATCCATCGTCCCAGCCCTTACTCGCAGCCGCACACTTGCGCAAAGGGGAACGGCGATGGGCGACACGGGCAACACGGCAGCGGCATGGGCAGCTTTGCGCGGATTGCCGCACCCCACGCTTGGCGCATTGTTCGCTGCCGACCCCGCCCGCCATGAAGCGCTGACCCGCCGGATCGCGTGGCCGGTCGAGCCCGGCAGCAGCGCCGAGGCGGGAATGCAGATCGACTTTTCCAAGACCCATCTGTCGGACGAGGCGCTGACCGCCTTTGAGGCGCTGGCCGAGGCCGCAGGCTTTGCCGCCGCGCGGGAAAAACTGTTCGGCGGCGGGATCGTCAACCCCACCGAGGGCCGCGCCGCCACTCACGGCGCGCTGCGGGGCAGCGGCACCCCGGCGGCGGTCGAGGAGGCCGAGGCGCTGCTCGCGCGCATGGGCATGCTGGTCGAGGCAATCCACGAAGGCGCGCTCGGCGAAATCAAGCACTGCATCGCGATCGGAATCGGCGGCTCGGCGCTGGGGCCCGCGCTCGCCATCGACGCACTGACCCGCGATCTGGCGCTGGTCGATGTCCACGTGGTCTCCAACATCGACGGCCTTGCGCTGGAACAGGCGTTCCGCGCCTGCGATCCGGAAACCACGCTGATCGCCGTCGCCTCCAAAACCTTCACCACCATCGAGACCATGACCAATGCGGCAAGCGCGCTGAAGTGGCTCGCCGACAACGGCGTCGAGGACCCGGGCGGGCGCGTTGTCGCGCTGACCGCCGCGCCCGACAAGGCGGTCGAGTGGGGGGTGGACGAGACCCGGATCCTGCCGTTCCCCGAGAGCGTCGGCGGGCGCTATTCGCTGTTCTCGAGCATCGGCTTTCCCATCGCGCTCGCCATCGGGATGGACGAGTTCCGGCAGATGCTGGCAGGCGCGAAGGCGGTGGACGACCACTTCCGCGCCACCGAGGGCCGCGCCAATGCCCCGCTGCTCGCGGCCTTCGCCGACCAGTACTACACGCGCCTTCGCGGCTGCCAGACCCGCGCGGTCTTCGCCTATGACGAGCGGCTCGCGCTGCTGCCGGACTATCTCCAGCAGCTCGAGATGGAATCGAACGGCAAGAGCGTGACCGCCGAAGGCAAGCCGGTGGATGGCCCGACGGCGCCGATCACCTGGGGCGGGGTGGGCACCGACGCGCAGCACGCGGTGTTCCAGCTGCTCCACCAGGGCACGCACCTGATCCCTGTCGACTTCATCGCCAGCATCGCGCCCGGCGACGATCTCGACCCGGCACATCACCGCATCCTGCTGATGAACTGCCTCGCGCAAGGCGCTGCGTTGATGGCGGGCAAGACCTCGGACGACCCCGCGCGCGCCTATTCCGGTGACCGCCCCTCGACCACCTTCCTCCTCGACGATTGCGACGCGGCGGCGCTGGGCGCGCTGATCGCCTTCCACGAACAGCGCACCTTTGCCAACGCGGTGCTGATGGGGATCAACCCCTTCGACCAGTTCGGCGTCGAGCTCGGCAAGGCGATCGCCAAGCAGATCGAGAGCGGGGAGGGCGACTTCGATCCTTCGACCAAGGCGCTGATGGCGGCGGCCGGGCTGGGGTGATACCCACCCCCCGTCAGTCGCCCCGTGCTTGACACGGGGTTCGGCTAAACTTGCTATGGCGGCGAAGAAGAAGAGCCTAGCCCCGTGTCAAGCACGGGGTGA
The DNA here is from genome assembly GCF_001557115.1 of Erythrobacter sp. CCH5-A1. GTDB lineage: Bacteria > Pseudomonadota > Alphaproteobacteria > Sphingomonadales > Sphingomonadaceae > Erythrobacter. The sequence goes on along the minus strand of NZ_LSKQ01000023.1, from coordinate 26,821 downwards.
CGAGTAGGGTTAGGGCGGGGTGATCGCGTATTCGATTGACTTTCCGCGCCGTCACGCCCACATGGCCGCCATCGAAGCGCGCTAGCCATGCGTGAAGCGGCGGAACTCTGACAAAAATCCGCCCCGGCCGCGCCTCGGTTCTACCCCAAGACTTCCCTTTTCACGCGGGCGGTTTCAACCCCCGCGCCGCGCGTGGCGTGCCTCGTGGACGTTTGTCGTCCGAGGCAGCCCAGCGCGCGTCGCAGACTATTTGCGAGTTTATTCAACATGACCACTTTCGCTGACCTCGGGCTGTCGCAGCCCGTGCTCCAGGCCCTCGACATGAAGGGCTACAATACGCCGACCCCGATCCAGGCGCAGGCGATCCCCGCCGTGCTCAAAGGCCGCGACCTGCTCGGCATCGCGCAGACCGGCACCGGCAAGACCGCTGCCTTCATGCTCCCGAGCATCGACCGGCTGCGCGAGGCCGACAAGCCGATCCCGTTCAAGTCCTGCCGCATGCTGGTGCTCGCGCCCACCCGCGAGCTCGCGGTGCAGATCGCCGACAGCGCCAAGGATTACGGCGCGCTCGCGGGTCTCAAGGTGCAGTGCATCGTCGGCGGCACGTCCGTCGGCAAGGATCGCAACAAGCTCCACCGCGGGACCGATATTCTGGTGGCGACCCCGGGCCGCTTGCTCGATCTCGTCGACCAGAAGGCGTTCAACCTTGCGGGCATCGAGGTGCTGGTGCTCGACGAGGCCGACCAGATGCTCGACCTCGGCTTCATCCACGCGCTGCGCAAGATCCGCGAGCTCGCCCCCAAGGATCGCCAGACGCTGTTCTTCAGCGCCACCATGCCCAAGGCGATCAAGGAGCTGGTGAGCGGCTTCTGCAACAACCCGGTGCAGGTCTCGGTGACGCCCGAGAGCACGACGGCCGAGCGTATCGACCAGTATCTCTTCATGGTGCAGCAGGACGAGAAGCTGAGCCTGCTCCAGATGATCCTCCAGCGCCGCCACCAGGTGCCGGGCGAGTTCGAGCGGATCCTGATCTTCACCCGCACCAAGCACGGCGCGGACCGGGTGGTGAAAAAGCTCAGCCAGAGCGGGATCGAGGCGAACGCGATCCACGGCAACAAGTCGCAGCCGCAGCGCCAGCGCGCGCTCGACGAGTTCAGGAAGGCGCGCGTGCCGATCCTGATCGCCACGGATGTCGCCGCGCGCGGGATCGACATTCCGGGCGTCAGCCACGTCATCAACTACGAGCTGCCCAACGTGCCCGAGCAATATGTCCACCGCATCGGGCGGACGGCGCGCGCGGGTCGGGACGGGATCGCGATCGCCTTCTGTGCAGAGGACGAGCGCGCCTACCTCAAGGACATCCGCAAGACAACCGGCGCGGAACTGGAGCGTCTGCCGCTGCCGGACAACTTCCGCGCGGTGGTGGATGGCGAGGGCCCCGAAAAGCCCGCGCCGCGCCAGCCGATGAAGCGGGTGCAGGCGCGCCCGCTCGGGCAGCGGAAGCCGCAGGGCGAACAGCGCGGTGAGCGCCGTCCGGAAGGCGAGCGTCGTCCGCAGCAGGGCAAGCCGCAGGGCCGCCCGCAGCATGACCGGAACGGTGGCGGCGAGCGTCGCCATGCCGATGCCCCGCGCGGCGAGCGTCGTCCGCAGCCGCAGGGCGAAGGCCGCCCGCAGGGTGATCGCCGCCAGCCCTCGGCCAAGGCCGGGCCGGGCGGTCGTCCGGGCGGTGGCCGTCCCCAAGGGCAGGGGCAGGGCCATGGCGGCGGCGGCGGGAACGGCGGCGGCAATCGTCGCGGCGGCCGCGGTCGGGGCGGCGGTGGCGGCGGGCGTCCCCGCGCCGCGCAGGGTTGATCCGCGCCTTTCGACTTTAGTCTGAAATACGCCATTTCGGGCCCCGACGGTTGCCGCCGTCGGGGCCTTCGCCCATATGCGCTCCCGACAAGACGGGAGCGGCGGCATGGCTGACGAATACGACTACGACCTCTTCACCATTGGCGCAGGCTCGGGCGGGGTGCGCGCGAGCCGCGTCGCCGCCGCGCACGGCGCGCGCGTCGCGGTCGCCGAGGAGTACCGCGTCGGCGGCACCTGCGTGATTCGCGGCTGCGTTCCCAAAAAGATGCTCGTCTACGGCGCGCACTTTGCCGAGGATCTGGTCGACGCCCAGCATTTCGGCTGGACCATCGAGGGCAAGCGCTTTGACTGGGCCGCCCTGCGCGATCACGTGCAGAACGACGTGACCCGGCTGGAGGGGCTCTACGGCCAGACGCTCGGCAACCACAATGTCACGATCTTCGCCGAGCGCGCTACCATCACCGGCCCGCACGAGATCACGCTCGCGAGCGGCAAGACCGTCACCGCGAAAACCATCCTCGTCGCCACCGGTGCGCGCCCGCTGGTGCCCACATTCCCGGGCAGCGAGCACGTCATCACTTCGAATGAGGCATTCCACCTCGAACAATTGCCGCGCCGCATCCTGATCGCGGGCGGGGGCTATATTGCCAACGAGTTCGCCGGCATCTTCAACGAGTTCGGCTGCAAGGTGACGATCGCCAACCGCTCGGACACGATCCTGCGCTCCTATGACGCGTCCTTGCGCGACCGGCTGCTCCAGATCTCGATGGTCAAGGGCATCGGCTTCCTGTTCAACACCGAGTTCGAGAGCATCGAAAAGCAGGCGGACGGCACGCTGCTGGTCAGGCTGAGCGGTCAGGAGCCTTGCGAATACGACGCGGTGATGGTCGCCACCGGGCGTATCCCCAACACTGAGGGGCTGGGCCTGGAGACGGTCGGCGTCGAACTCGGCAAGAAGGGCGAGATCTTGGTCGATGCCTTCAGCAAGACCAGTGTCGACCACATCTATGCCGTGGGCGATGTGACCGACCGGGTGCAGCTCACTCCCGTGGCGATCCGCGAGGGGCAGGCCTTTGCCGATTCCGTCTTCGGCCCGGGCGAGCCCTATGCCGTCGACCACTCCTGCGTGCCGTCCGCGGTGTTCAGCCACCCGCCGATCGCCGCGGTCGGCATGACCGAGAGCGAGGCGCGCAACACGCTCGGCAACATCAAGGTCTTCCAGTCGGACTTCCGCCCGATGAAGAACGTCGTCGCGGGCCGCAACGAACGCAGCCTCTACAAGATGATCGTCGATGCCGCGAACGACCGGATCGTCGGCATTCACATGATCGGCCCCGAGGCGCCCGAGATCATGCAGGCCGCCGCGATCGCGGTGAAGGCCAGGCTCACCAAGGCCGATTTCGACGCCACCGTCGCGATCCACCCGACCATGGCCGAGGAGCTGGTGCTCTTCAAATAGGTTGCAATCCAAAACTTATCTGCTAAGGGCGACTCATCCACAAAAGGGGGAGGGTTCGCATGGCAGGCACGGTTCTGGTGACGGGAGCGACCGGCTACATCGCCGGGGAGCTGATCCGGCAATTGCTGACGAAGGGCTGGACGGTGCACGGCACGGTCCGCAGCGTCGCCAGGAGCGAGGCCGCCTTGCGCGCCCGGCTCGGCGATCCTTCGGAGACGACCTTTCGCCTGTTCGAGGCCGAGCTCATGTCGGACAAGGGCTGGGCCGAGGCCACGGCGGGCTGCACCCATGTCGCCCACGTCGCCTCGCCGATCCCCGCGCAGGCCCCCAAGCACGAGGACGACCTGATCGTCCCCGCGCGCGAGGGCACGCTACGCGCCCTGCGCTATGCGCGCGACGCGGGCGTCACGCGCTTCGTCCAGACCTCCTCGACCGCCGCGGTGGTCTACGGCGTCGACCGTGGCAGCTACACCTTCGATGAGAGCCGCTGGACCGACATCGACCACCCCGACGCCTACCCCTACGTCAAGTCCAAGACCATCGCCGAACGCGCCGCGCGCGAATGGGTTGCGGCCGAGGGCGGGGCGATGGAATTTGTCTCGGTCAATCCCGGGATGGTTTTGGGCCCGGTCGACAGCGGGGACTTTTCGGCCTCGGTCGAGCTGGTGCAGCAATTGCTGAGCGGCGCGATGCCGATGGCGCCCAATCTCGGCTTCCCGATCGTCGACGTGCGCGACATCGCCGCGCTGCATGTGCTGGCGCTCGAGACCCCGGGCCTCGCGGGTGAGCGCTTCCTCGGCGCGGGCAAGTTCCTCAACGCGCTCGAGGTGGCAGGCGTCCTGCGCGCGCGGCTGGGCGAGAAGGCGCGCAAGGCCCCGACCCGCCTGATGCCCGACTGGCTGGTCAACGTGCTCGCCCTGTTCAACCCCGAGGTGCGCGGCATCAAGACCGAGATCGGCAAGGTGCGCCATGTCGACGCCAGCCACGCGAAAGACCGGCTCGGCTGGACAATGCGCCCCGTGGAGGACACCATCGCCGACTGCGGTGAAAGCCTCATCGCGCATGGAGTGGTGAAGGTCTGACATGGATGTGAACGGCAAGAGCGTGCTGCTGACCGGCGGCAGCGCGGGGATCGGGCGCGAGATCGCGCGGCAGCTCAAGGTCAAAGGCGCGAAGGTGCTGCTCACCGGGCGCGATACGGCGCGGCTGGCGGCGATGGAGAGCGAAGGCTTCGAAACCCTCGCTGCCGATCTGTCGAGCGCGGCGGGAGTCGATGCGCTGGTCGCGGCGCTGGGGGATCGCCCGGTCGATATCCTCATCAACAACGCCGGGCTGGGCGTGCCGCATGATGTGAGGAATGGCCTGCCCGATCCGGATGCGGCGGACGGCTGCCTCTATGCCAACCTCTCCGCCCCCGTGCGGCTCATCACCGCGCTGCTTCCGCGTATGCGCGCGCGGCCCGAGGCGGCGATCATCAACGTGACGAGCGGCCTTGCCATCGCCCCCAACACCGCAAGCTCGGTCTATTGCGCGAGCAAGGCGGGCCTGCGCTCCTACACCATGGCCCTGCGCGCCCAGCTTTCGGGCGAGCCGATCCACGTGATCGAGGCGCTGCCGCCGGTGGTTGACACCCAGATGACCGCCGATCGCGACATGTCCAAGATGCCGCCGCAGGAATGCGCGCGCCAGATCATCGCCGCACTCGAGGGCAACCGGCCCGAAGCCAACGTCGGCATGGTGAAGCTGCTGCGCGCAGTCTACTCGATTTCGCCTGCCTTGGCGCGCAGCGTTATGCGGCGGTTCTAGGCTAGCCGCCGAGGCGCGCTGGCGAAAAGGTCGCGAACGAAAGCCCCGCCGCCGCCGCATCCTCGGGGAAGGGCAGACCCAGCGCCGCCGCCGCCGCGATGGCCGAGAGAGCGGGGGCGGTCTGGAACCCCGCTCCGCCTTGCCCTGCACACCAGACAAACCCGGGCGCGCCCTCCGCCGCGCCGATCACCGGCAATTCGTCGGCGACGAAGCTCCTGAGGCCCGCCCAGCTGTGGCTGATCCGCCGGATCGCGAGGATGGTCGCCTGCTCGACGCGGTCGGCGGCGATGGCCTTGTCGAGTTCCTCGGCCGCCGCGTCGCACGGCTCGCAAGGGGTCTGGTCCATGTGCGAGGCGAGCAATTGCCCGCGCCCCTCGGGCAGCAGGTAGAAGCCTTCGCCGACGGTCTTGGTGAAGGGCCATGCGTGCACATCCTCGCCGTCCGGGGCGGGAAAGGATATGACCGTCCGGCGGCGCGGCTCGATCCCGATGGGAGTCACCCCCGCCATGCGCGCGATCTCGTCCGCCCATGCACCCGCCGCGTTGACCAGCACCGGCGCGCCGTGCCGCTTCCCGTCGGCCCGCACCGCCACCCAGCGCCCGCCGTCGTAGCCCAACAGCATGACCCGCGCCCCCGGGATCATCGCGCCGCGATTGGCGCGGATCGTGGCGACATGGGCCTGCAGCATCGCGTTTGTATCGAGCTTGAGCGATCCGTGATCGACCAGCGCTGCGGCGCAGGCCCCGGGCTTCAACGCGGGCATCAGCGCGCGCGCCTCATCGGGGCCGACGCGGGTATATTCGCAGCCATATTGCCGGTGCACTGCCTCCAGCGCATCGAGCGCCTCGATATCGCCTTCCGCCGCGATGTGGAGCGCGGGGTGCACGCTGCCATGCGCGGCCAGCTCGCCCATGCTGAGCGCGGTCAGGCTGCGCACCGGCTCGTTCCCCAGCCCGTAATGCGCAAAGGCCACGCTGCGCCCCGAGGCATGGTATCCCGGCGCACTCTCGCCCTCGAGCACCGTCACGATTCCCCGCTCGGACAGCCGCGCCGCGACCGAAAGCCCCGCGATCCCGCCGCCGATCACCAGCACGTCAGAGACATACATCGCACGGCCTCCCTTCGTCCGTCCCGCCACTTTTGCCACGTTGACGCTTGGCGCACGCTAAGGCAACGCGTTGCGGCAAGAGACCGGTCTAGAGAGGAACCCGCGTGTCCGCCAACATCGCCGAAATGGAACGCCGCCGCGAAGCCGCCCGCCTCGGAGGCGGACAGAAGCGCATCGACGCCCAGCACGCCAAGGGCAAGCTGACCGCGCGCGAGCGGCTCGACGTGCTGCTCGACGAGGGCAGCTTCGAGGAAGTCGACGCCTATGTCGAACACGACTGCATCGACTTCGGGATGGAGACGCAGAAGATCCCCGGCGACGGTGTGGTGACCGGTTCGGGGACGATCAACGGCCGGCTGGTGTTCGTCTTCTCGCAGGACTTTACGGTGTTCGGCGGATCGCTCTCCAAGCGCCATGCCGAGAAGATCTGCAAGATCATGGACATGGCGCTGAAGGTCGGCGCGCCGGTCATCGGCCTCAACGATTCGGGCGGCGCGCGCATCCAGGAGGGCGTCGCGAGCCTCGGCGGCTATGCCGAGGTGTTCCAGCGCAATGTGCTGGCGAGCGGCGTGGTGCCGCAGATCAGCCTCATCATGGGGCCGTGTGCGGGCGGGGCGGTCTACAGCCCGGCCATGACCGACTTCATCTTCATGGTGAAGGACAGCTCCTACATGTTCGTCACCGGCCCCGATGTGGTGAAGACCGTCACCAACGAGGTCGTCACGCAGGAGGAACTGGGCGGGGCGATCACCCACACCACCAAGACCTCCGTGGCCGATCTTGCCTACGAGAACGACATCGAGGCACTTCTGGCGACCCGCCGCTTCTTCGACTTCCTCCCGCTCTCCAACCGCGAGGAAGGGCCGACGCTTCCCACCAGCGACCCATGGGACAGGCTGGAGAACAGCCTCGACACGCTGATCCCCGACAACGCCAACCAGCCCTACGACATGCACGAGGTGATCACCAAGGTGCTGGACGAGGGCGATTTCTTCGAGATCCAGCCGGCCCACGCGGGCAACATCATCTGCGGCTTCGGCCGCGTCGAGGGCCGCACCGTGGGCGTGGTGGCGAACCAGCCGATGGTGCTGGCGGGCGTACTCGACATCAATTCCTCGAAGAAAGCCGCGCGTTTCGTGCGCTTCTGCGATGCCTTCGAGATCCCGATCATCACCTTCGTCGACGTCCCCGGCTTCCTCCCCGGCACCGCGCAGGAGCTGGGTGGGATCATCAAGCACGGCGCGAAACTGCTCTTCGCCTATGCCGAAGCGACCGTGCCCAAGATCACCGTCATCACCCGCAAGGCCTATGGCGGGGCCTATGACGTGATGGCGAGCAAGCACCTGCGCGGCGATTTGAACTACGCCTGGCCCACCGCCGAAATCGCGGTGATGGGCGCCAAGGGCGCGGTGGAGATCATCTTCCGGCAGGAAAAGGACGACCCGGCCAAGATCGCCGAGCGGACCAAGGAATACGAAGACCGCTTCGCCAACCCCTTCGTCGCCGCCCAGCGCGGCTATATCGACGAGGTGATCCACCCCCACTCGACCCGGCGGCGGATCGCGCTGGGGCTACGCAAGCTGCGGACGAAGCAGTTGGAGAACCCGTGGAAGAAGCATGACAATATTCCGCTGTAGATATGCCTTGGCCCGTCAAATTCTTGTTTCTGGGAATGTTCGCGACCTTTTTCGTCGGCGCGCTTGTTTTGGCTCGGAAAAATCTTGAGCGTGGTAGCTACTTTCGCTTCTGGACAATGGATTGGGCCGAACGAAGTGAGCGGGGATGGGAATTTTACCGACAAACCTACGGCTTCCCGGTGGCTAGCGGCATGGCTCTAGCATTCACCCTATTTCAGATGGTTAGGAACTGAAATGAAACTCGGACGCTTGAACCACATCGGGGTCGCCACACCCTCCATCGCGGATTCTATCGCGTTTTACCGCGACGTCATGGGCGCGACCAAGATCCACACGCCCTTCGACCTTGAGGAGCAGGGCGTGAAGGTCTGCTTCGTCGACACCCCCGGCGCGGACGGGGCGATGAATGGCACGCAAATCGAGCTGATCGAGCCGCTGGGGGAGAACTCCACCCTCGCGGGCTTCCTCGCCAAGAACCCCTTGGGCGGTCAGCATCACCTGTGCTTCGAGGTGCTCGACATCGCGGAGGCGCGCAGCGAATTCGAGGCGCTCGGCAAGCGCATCCTCGGCCCCACCCGCATCGGCGCGCACGGCACCCTTATCTTTTTCGTCCATCCCAAGGACATGGGCGGCATGCTTACCGAGATCATGGAGACGCCCAAAGAGGGCACGCACTGGTCGAACTGAACCTTTCGGAGAGAAGAATGTCCTACGAAACCATCCGCGTCGAACGTGACGGCCCGCTGCTCACCATCACCCTCAACCGCCCAGAGCGGCTCAATGCCATGCCGCCGCAGATGGCGGACGAGATCGGGCAGGCGTTCTATGATCTGGGCGATGCGCGCGCGGTGCTGATCACGGGCGAGGGCAAGGGCTTCTGCTCGGGCGCGGACCTTTCGGCGCGCGGCAGCGGCTCGGCGCTGGGCGGAAAGGGCGGGAGCCACGAGGCGCTGATCAATCACTACAACCCCGCGATCAGCCATCTGATCCGCGCGAGCGTGCCGGTGATCTGCGCGGTCAACGGCCCGGCGGCGGGCGTGGGCTGCTCGCTCGCGCTGGCGGCGGACTTCACCATCGCGGCCAAGAGCGCCTATTTCCTCCAGGCCTTCGTCAACATCGGCCTCGTGCCCGATGGCGGCTCGACCTGGCTGCTCGCCCGCGCCATCGGCCGCGCGCGCGCCACGCGGATGATGATGCTGGGCGAGAAGATTTCGGGGCAGCAGGCCGAGGACTGGGGCCTCGTCTACAAGTGCGTCGAGGATGCCGATCTCATGACCGAAGCCCGCGCGCTCGCCGAGAAGCTCGCGAACGGCCCGACGGTCGCCTACGCCACGATGAAGCGCAACATCGCCACCGCGCTCGACCAGAACCTCCAGATGGTGCTGCTCGCCGAGGCCGAGGGCCAGCGGATCGCGGGCGCCACCAAGGATGCAATGGAGGGCGGCATGGCCTTCCTCCAGAAGCGCAAGGCGGAGTTCAAGGGCGAATAGTCCGAAAGGACTTTTCGTCCGCAGCCCCCACGTAGGCGGGGGCCCATCCGGCCTCTCGCGCGTTGGCGAGGGGTGATGGACCCCCGCCTTTGCGGGGGTGACGATTGGTGTATAGGCTAGAACATGACCGACAAACCGACCCTTTCCGACTGGAACGCCCTCGCCGCCAAGGAAGTGAAGGGCCGCGACCTCACCTGGCACACGCCCGAAGGTTTTGCGATCAAGCCGCTCTACACGGCGGAAGATCACGCCGGGTTCGATCCGGGCCTCCCCGGCTTTGCGCCCTTCACGCGCGGGGTGAAGGCCTCGATGTATGCGGGCCGTCCGTGGACGATCCGGCAATATGCGGGCTTCTCCACGGCCGAGGAATCGAACGCCTTCTACCGCCGCAACCTCGCGATGGGGCAGAAGGGGTTGTCGGTCGCCTTCGACCTCGCCACCCACCGCGGCTATGACAGCGATCACCCGCGTGTCGTCGGCGATGTCGGCAAGGCGGGTGTGGCGATCGATACGGTTGCGGACATGGAAATCCTGTTCGACCAGATCCCGCTCGATTCCATGTCGGTCTCGATGACGATGAACGGCGCGGTGATCCCGGTTCTGGCCTTCTTCATCGTCGCGGCGGAACGTCAGGGCGTGTCGCAGGACAAGCTGGACGGCACCATCCAGAACGACATCCTCAAGGAGTTCATGGTCCGCAACACCTATATCTACCCGCCCGAGCCTTCGATGCGGATCATCTCCGACATCATCGCATATACCTCGGCCAACATGCCGAAATTCAACTCGATTTCGATCAGCGGCTACCACATGCACGAGGCCGGGGCGACCGCGGTGCAGGAGCTTGCCTTCACCATCGCCGACGGCAAGGAATATGCCCAGCGCGCGATGGCGGCGGGGCTGGATATTGACGCCTTCGCGGGCCGCCTCAGCTTCTTCTTCGGCATCGGCATGAACTTCTTCATGGAGATCGCCAAACTGCGCGCTGCGCGCACGCTGTGGTGGCGGGTGATGGACGGGCTGGGGGCGAAGGACGAGCGCTCCAAGATGCTGCGCACCCACTGCCAGACCAGCGGCGTCAGCTTGCAGGAGCAGGACCCCTACAACAACGTCATCCGCACCACGGTCGAGGCGATGGCGGCGGTGCTGGGCGGCACCCAGTCGCTCCACACCAATGCGCTCGATGAAGCGATCGCGCTCCCCACCGATTTCTCCGCCCGCATCGCGCGCAACACCCAGCTGGTGCTGCAGGAGGAAAGCGGCATCTGCAACGTCGTCGATCCGCTCGGCGGCTCGCACTATATCGAGGCGCTCACCGCAACGCTGGTCGACGAGGCGTGGACACTCATCGAGGAGGTCGACGCGGCGGGCGGCATGACCGCCTTCGTCGCCACCGGCGCGCCCAAGGCCGCGATCGAGCGCGCGGCGGCGGAAAAGCAGACCCGGGTCGACAAGGGCGAGACGGTGATCGTCGGCGTTAACAAGTATCGCAAGGAACAGGAAGACGCGCTCGAGACGCTCGAGGTCGACAACCAGAAGGTGCGCGCCGGCCAGATCGCCCGCCTCGCCAAGGTGCGCGAGAACCGCGACGAGGCCGCCTGCCGCGCGGCGCTGGAAGCGCTCACCGAGGGCTGCAAGAGCGGCGCGAACCTTTTGGCGCTGGCGGTGGAAGCCGCCCGCCACGATGCGACGCTCGGGGAAATCTCCTCGGCGATGGAAGAGGTTTTTGGCCGCCACGATGCCACCCCCGCGCCGGTCACGGGCGTCTACAAGAGCGCCTACGAATTCGACCGCCGCTGGGCGCAGGTGACGGACGGCGTGGAAGCCGTGGGCCGCCGCCTGGGCCGCCGCCCCCGCATCATGATCGCCAAGATGGGCCAGGACGGCCACGACCGCGGCGCGAACGTGATCGCGAGCGCCTTCGGCGACATGGGCTTCGAAGTTGTCTCCGGTCCGCTGTTCCAGACCCCGCAGGAATCGGCCGCGATGGCGCTCGAACACGATGTCGACGTGGTCGGCGCGTCGAGCCTCGCGGCGGGCCACAAGACCCTGATCCCCGAACTGATCCGCCTTCTGCGCGAGGCCGGCCGCGGCGACATCAAGGTGACGGCGGGCGGCGTGATCCCCCCGCAGGACTACGACTTCCTGCGCGAGGCAGGGGTGCAGGGCATTTACGGACCGGGCAGCAATGTGGTGGAGTGTGCGGCGGATATCCTTGTGCTGCTCGGCCACAACATGCCGCCGCTGGGTGAGGGGCTGGACGAGGCGGCGGCGTGAGGAAGATCGTCCTGATTTCCATGATGGCAGTCGCGCTGGCTCTTCCCTTGCCGGTACTTGCCTGCCCCACTGGACCAACAATTTCGGACTTTGAACGGTTCGACCAATGGCTCCGAAATCAGTCCGAGGTCGAGGGTACGATCGTTTTCCGCAACTCCGAAACTGCAGATGATCCCGATGATCCAGATTATCAGGCCACGGTAGTTCATGCGACGATCACCTCTGCCAATGACGGGAAGGTGGAGGTAACCTTGTTCAATCCCGGGATGATCACCGTTAGTTGCGGTGTCCGCGCCATCATTCCAGCCGATGGAGCGTCTGGCTTCTTCTACGTCTCAGACCTAGGTCAGGTCGTGCATTGGAGCGAACAACGCCTGCCTCCACCCGTAGCTTTTGATTTCGGCCCCGCGAGTTCGATCGAGCCGATGTCAGCCGACATTCCGACGTTGGATGAGAATGGAAGTCACTGAATGACCCACCCCCGCACCGACTGGACCCGCGCCGAGATCGCGGCCCTCTTCGACCTGCCCTTCACCGAGCTGCTGTTTCAGGCCGCCAGCGTTCACCGCAAATATCACCCTGCGACCGAAGTCCAGCTCTGCACCCTGCTCAGCATCAAGACCGGGGGGTGTCCGGAGGATTGCGGCTATTGCTCGCAGTCGGTCCATGCTGACAGCGGTGTGGAAGCCACCAAGCTGATGGACGTGCAGGCCGTGCTCCAGCGCGCGGCGCAGGCGAAGGATGCAGGGAGTCAGCGGTTCTGCATGGGCGCGGCGTGGCGCAATCCCAAGGACCGCGACATGCCCGCGATCGTCGAGATCGTGAAGGGCGTCCGCGCGATGGGCCTCGAGACCTGCATGACGCTCGGCATGCTCGAGCCGCATCAGGCCGAGATGCTGGCCGAGGCCGGGCTCGATTACTACAACCACAATATCGACAGCTCGCCCGAATATTACGAGCGCGTCATCTCCACCCGCGATTTCCAGTGCCGGCTCGATACGCTGGTTCACGTGCGCAAGGCGGGCATCAACGTGTGCAGCGGCGGGATCGTCGGCATGGGCGAGACGCGCGAGGACCGGGTGGGCTTCGTCCACACCCTAGCCACCCTGCCGCAGCACCCGGAGAGCGTCCCGGTCAATGCGCTGGTGCCGGTGAAGGGCACGGTGCTGGGCAACATGCTCGCCGACACGCCGCTCGCCAAGATCGACGATATCGAGTTCGTCCGCACGGTCGCGGTCGCGCGCATCACCATGCCGCGCTCGATGGTGCGGCTCTCGGCCGGGCGCGAATCCATGTCCGAGGCGACGCAAGCGCTGTGCTTCCTTGCCGGGGCGAACAGCATCTTCACCGGCGACAAACTGCTCACCGCGCCCAATGCGGGTGACGACAAGGACGGCGCGCTGTTCGCCAAGCTCGGCCTCACCGCGCTGAAGGGCGAGGAGCCCGCGCGCGCGTGCAAGACGGCGGTGCCGGCGGAGTGATCGGCCTGCTGGCCCTTGCGCTGGCAGCCGCCGACCCCGCGCCAGACGTGGTGCCCGGCTGCGAGGAGCGGGCCCCCATCCGCGACCCTGCCGTCTGCGCGCCGCTCTTCGACAACGGCGAATATGTGATCCAGAACATGGAGAGCGTCGCGGTCGGGACGACCGAAGAGATGGAGCGCATCCGCAAGGAGACGCGGCACTGCGGTCTCGACAACCGGATCGATGGTGTGGGTGGGCTGGATCTTGCGGTCTACGACATATTCAACGCCACCGAAACGTCGCGAGCCTGTGTCCGTGACTGGATTCGCGATAACGCGCCCGAGCTGGTCTTCTCGGAGGAGCGCTTCGAGCAGAAGTTCAGGACTGCGCCCCCGCTGCCGACGGCTGAAAAGCCGTGAGAGCGCGCTGGCTTTGCGCCGCAGTGGCCGCGCTGGTGCTTGGCGGAGCGGTTCCAACGAAGGCGCAGGACCCGCAGCCCCTTGCCATCGGCGAGACAATTACCCTCGAAGCGCTCGGGCAGAGCCGTGAGGTCAACATCGTCTTGCCGCCCGATTACGCGAGCCAGCCCGACAAGCGCTGGCCCGTCGTCTACCAGCTCGACGGGGCGCTTCGCCAAGACCTGATGATGGGCGCAGGCCTGATGCGCTGGGGGGCGCTGTGGGGGCGCAACAAGGATGCGATCCTCGTGGGGATCGAGACTCGCGACCGTCAGCGCGAGCTGCTCCCGGCGACGCAGGACCCTGCCGAGGCCAAGCGCTACCCCACCGCGGGCGAAAGCGCCGCCTTTCGCGCGTGGCTCGCGCAGACGGTCAAGCCGTTCATCGAGGCCCGCTACCGCACCGATGGCCGCGCCTTCCTCGTCGGCGAGAGCGCGGCGGGGCATTTCGTGGTCGAGACCTGGGCCACCGCCCCCGGCCTGTTCACCGGCTACGCCGCGATCAGCCCAAGCCTGCAATGGGATTTCGAGGCTTTGAGCCGCAAACCCTTGGGCGTGGGCCCGCGCCCCCCGCTCTACCTCAGCCTCGCCGACGAGGGCGGGGCGACCGAGAGCGGCATGTTGCGCCTCCTCACCGCGCTCCCCGCCAGCCAGCCCTTCTGCTTCTCCGACCGCCGCACCGAGCTGCACCATGCGACCGCGCTCCACGGCCTCTTGCCCGAGGCGCTGCAATATCTGCTGCCGACCAAGGCCGATTGGCTGGAGGAATATGGCATGGTGCTCAGGTGCGAGAAGCGGGGCGGGGTGACGCAATGACCCGAACCTTTCCGCGCCAAGGAAGCGCCGCATGATCGCCACGCTCATCTTCCCGCTGCTGCTGCAATCCGCCGAGCCGCTGCCCGAGTGCAATCAGGCAGAAGCCGACAGAGGCATCCAGCCCGAAATGAACCAGTGCGCGTGGCGGGAATTCAGGATTGCTGATGCCAAACTCAACGCGCAGTGGAGAATCACGGTTGCAGTCATGAAGGATCGCGATGCGCGCGAAGCACCCTATCGGGACAAGAATGACACACGGCTTGGCGCGTACGACAGCCTGCTGACGGCGCAGCGGGCTTGGCTGACGTATCGTGACGCGCATTGCGGGAACGAACGCTATGCCTCGACAAGTGGGGGCAGCATGGAACCGATGCTGGTGGCATTCTGCATGAGGGAGCTCACGCAGGAACGCATCGAGCAACTCAAGCACTTGGCCGACCCCGAGCTTTGACGCCCCAAATCCGCTAGCTTGCAGCCTGGCCAATCCCTCGGCATAGCCGCTGGCAAGACGTGCCCCCTTCGTAGAGAGGACTCATCCTTGTTCTCGAAATCCTTCATAGCCAGCTGCGCCGGGATCGCGGGCAGGGTCATGGAGGCCGCTAGGTGATCCTGATTTCCGGTCTTTCCCTGTTGGCTATTGCCGCCGGAAGCGCGCCCGCTTGGGCAACCGGCAATGTTGATTGCGACCGGCCACCATTCTGGTCGTCGCAGCAGGAATGCACCGGCGTCAGACTCGGCGCGGCAGAGCGTGAACTGGAGGAGGTCTACGTCGACGCGCTCGATTACGCGGCAAAGCTCGATGCGGGCAATGCAGGCGATTACGACGATCCCTCGCCGGGCTATCGCGCCAAGACCTATCTGGCCGAATCGCAAGCTGCCTGGAAGCAGTACCGCGACCGGACGTGCCATCTCGACTATTTCAAGGATCCCGGAGCCCTGTCCCGCGTGGCTGAAGGTGAGTGCTTGCTGGCACTGACTAAGGCGCGGATCAGGGGGCTCAAAGCGTTCATGGAGCAATGATGTTCAGCAAAATCCTGATTGCCAACCGCGGCGAGATCGCCTGCCGGGTTATCACCACCGCGCGCAAGATGGGGATCAAGACCGTCGCGGTCTATTCCGATGCCGATGCGCGCGCGCCCTTCGTCGCGATGGCTGACGAGGCGGTGCATATCGGGCCTTCGCCTGCGGCTGAATCTTATCTGATCGCCGACAAGATTATCGCCGCGTGCAAGCAGACCGGGGCCGAGGCCGTGCACCCCGGCTATGGCTTCCTCTCCGAGCGCACCTCCTTTGCCGAGGCGCTAGCCAAGGAAAACATCGCCTTCATCGGACCGCCGGTCGGCGCGATTGCCGCCATGGGCGACAAGATCGAATCCAAGAAGCTGGCGAAAGAGGCGGGCGTCAATGTCGTCCCCGGTTTTGTCGGCGAGATCGAGGATACCGAGCACGCGGTGCGCATCTCGAACGAGATCGGCTATCCGGTGATGATGAAGGCCAGCGCCGGGGGCGGGGGCAAGGGGATGCGCCTTGCCTATAGCGAGGCGGACGTGCGCGAGGGCTTCGAGAGCGTGAAGCGCGAAGGCCTCAACTCCTTCGGCGACGACCGCGTTTTCATCGAGAAGTTCATCCTCAACCCGCGCCACATCGAGATCCAGATTCTCGGCGACCAGCACGGCAACATCCTCTACCTCAACGAGCGCGAATGCTCGATCCAGCGCCGCCACCAGAAGGTGGTCGAGGAAGCGCCGTCGCCCTTTGTCACGCCGAAGATGCGGAAGGCGATGGGCGAGCAGTGCGTCGCCCTCGCCCGCGCGGTGGGCTATTACTCTGCGGGCACGGTCGAGCTGATCGTCAGCGGCGCGGACCCGACGGGGGAGAGCTTCTACTTCCTCGAGATGAACACCCGTCTCCAGGTCGAGCACCCCGTCACCGAGGCGATCACCGGCATCGACCTCGTCGAGCAGATGATCCGCGTCGCGGCGGGCGAACGCCTCGCCTTCACCCAGGACGACATCGGGATCGACGGCTGGGCGATCGAGAACCGCGTCTATGCCGAAGACCCCTATCGCGGGTTTCTGCCCTCGACGGGGCGGCTGGTGCGCTACGCGCCGCCGCTTGCTGGCTGGAGCGAGGACGAGACCGTCGCGGGCAAGGCGCGCCGGGGTGTGGCGCGCGGCACCGGATCGGTGCGCGTCGATGACGGCGTCTATGAAGGCGGCGAGGTTTCGCGCTTCTACGACCCGATGATCGCCAAGCTGATCACCTGGGCCCCGACGCGCGACGAGGCCGCCGATCTTCAGATCGAAGCGCTCGACCGGTTCCGCATCAAGGGCCTCGGCCACAATGTCGATTTCCTCAGCGCGATCATGCAGCACCCGCGCTTCCGTTCGGGCGAGCTCACCACCGGCTTCATCGCCGAGGAATACCCCGAAGGCTTCCACGGCGCAGCGACGTCGGACGAGGTGAAGCGCCTGCTCGCGGCGGTCTGCGCGGGCAATGAATTCACCCTCCAGAGCCGCGCGCATCGCATTTCCGGCCAGCTCGACGGGGATGACGGGCGCGAGGGGGTGATCCGCGTCACCACCGAATGGCTGGTCAAGCTCGGTGACGAGCGCTTCCACGTCACCCTCGGCGAGGGCCATGCCATGGTCGACGGCGTGCGGGTCGAGGGCACCTGCACCTGGCGTCCGGGCATGGTGCAGGCCGAAGCGACCGACGGCGCGGGCCTGAAGCTCGGCATCATCGTCGAGCGGCAGGGCAACCAGTGGAAGGTCACCACCCGCGGCGCGCAGCACACCGCGCTGGTGATCCCGCAGCGGCTGGCACGCCACGAATCGCTGATGCTCGAAAAGGTCCCGCCCGACCTTTCACGCCTGCTGATCTGCCCGATGCCCGGGATGCTGGTGAAGCTCCACGTGGCCGAGGGCGAGACCGTGCAGCCCGGCCAGCCGCTCGCGACCGTGGAGGCGATGAAGATGGAGAACATCCTGCGCGCCGAAAAGGAAGGCGTGATCGCCAAGATCAATGCCGCCGAGGGCGAGAGCCTCGCGGTCGATGCGGTGATCTTGGAACTCGAGTGACCGACCTGCCGCGCGCGTCGCTTGACGGCGCGCGCGCTTCACCACTGCTTGGCGTCAATCCGACGCAAAGCTGCGCTGCGCCGCAACATCATTCCAAAATCTGTTGTAGTTTTGCGGCAGATTAATGATTTCCGACGGAAAATCCGCGGCGGCTCTGTCCTACAGTCCGTCTTGTGAGAAACTCTTCCTGCCGAGTCGCGGTATTCCCCGTGGCTCGTGGATTGAATCTCTGTGGGAGGATTTGATCATGGCACATACAGGCACAGGCTTCTTCGATCGGAAGGGCCATTTCTTCAAGACCGCGCGCGATGCAACGGTGAGCGATCTGGCGGCATTGCTCGGGCAGATCGGCGAGGGCGAGAGCCTTGCGCCGGGCATTGCCTACATGCTGCTCGAACGCCGCACCGAAATCGAGCGCCTGTTCGCCGAGCACGACCTGATGCTCGAGGAGGAGGCGGCGATGAAGGCGGCGCGCGGTGCGGAGCTGCGCGACAATATCGCCAAGCTGCCGAGCCGCCCGGCGAATTGACCGTCTCTCAGTCCAGCGCCAGATGCAGGCACTGGTTGAAGTCGGTCAGCACGTAATCGGCGAAGGCGGGGCCGTTCACAAAGCCGCGTCGTCGGTAGAGCGCCAGAGCGGGCTCGAAAGCCGCGCCGGTGCCGGTCTCGAGGCTGAGCGTCCTGATCCCATCGGCCCGGGCGTGGGCGATGATCGTCTCAAGCAGGGCTGCCGCAAGGCCTTGACGCAAAAACCGCGGCAGCGTCCGCATCGATTTGAGTTCGGCTGATGTTTCATCCATCCGCTTGAGCGCGCCGATCGCCGCTGCCTGCCCTTCGACATGGGCAGCCCACACTGTCACGCCGGGCGCCTTGAGACCCGACAGGTCAAGCGCGAAGCTGAAGCCGGGGGGAGATTCGGCGGCTATGCTGCGCTGGTGATAGGCGATGACCGCCTGAACATCGGGGTCATCGAGGTCGGCTAGCGCAATCCTCATCCCGAAAGTTCCTCGTCGAGGAAGGCGGCGATGTCGGCAAGGTCGACATCGCGCGCCACATAGGCCTCGCCCAGCGCGCGCAGCAGCAGGAAGGGCAGGGTGGTGGCTTCCGCCTTCTTGTCGTGGCGCATGTGATCTACCAGCACGGCTCCGTCGCAGGTGAGGCCGAGATCGGCGAGGCGCGAGGGAAGCCCGGCCGCCGCTATCGCAGCCGCTGCCCGCGCGGCGTCCGTGTCGGCAAGCTCGCCCCGCCGCGCCGAATACTTCGCCGCCAGCACCATGCCGAGCGCCACCGCCTCTCCGTGCAGGAGGCGGTCGGAAAAGCCGGTCTCGGCCTCCAGCGCATGGCCGAAGGTGTGGCCGAGATTGAGGAGCGCGCGCTGGTCGAGCGTCTCGCGCTCGTCTGCGGCGACGATCGCTGCCTTCATCGCGATGCTGGTGGCGATGGCGTGTTCGAGCGCCTGCGGCTCGCGCGCCAGTACCTTCTCGCCATTGGCCTCCAGCCAAACGAAGAACGCGGTATCGCCGAGGAGTCCGTATTTGAGCACCTCCGCATAGCCCGCGCGCATTTCGCGGGGCGGCAGGGTGGCGAGCACCAGCGGGTCGATCAGCACCTGCGAGGGCTGATGGAAGGCGCCGATGAGGTTCTTGCCCGCCCGCGTGTTGATCGCGGTCTTGCCGCCCACCGAAGAATCGACCTGTGCGAGCAGCGTCGTCGGCAGTTGCACAAAGCCCACCCCGCGCTTGGTGATCGAACAGGCGAAGCCGACGAGATCGCCGACCACCCCGCCGCCGAGCGCGAAAACATGGTCCGAACGCGTGACGCCCAGCGCCAACAGCCAGTCGCACAACCTTTCGAGCACGCCCCAGGTCTTGGCGTCCTCGCCCGGCTCGACGACGAACCATTCCGCCGCCAGTCCGTGTGCGGCAAGGTGCGCGTCCACCCGGGCGGCGAACAGCCGCTGGGTGTTGGTGTCTGCCACGAAAGGCACGGGGCGCTGCAGTCCGTATCCCTTGAGAAAAAGCGCGGCAGCTTCGACGATCCGGTCGAGCAACCCTTCCTCGATCACCACCTCATAGGCGCGCCCGGCCAGCGCGACAGGAATTACAGCCATTTATCAATCGCCTCGATAATCGCGCGCGCGGTGTCGGCGTGGGGGCCGGTCTCGCTCACGATACGGATATGCGCCTGCCCGTAGAACGGCGCCCGCTCGCGCGCCAGCCGGGTGAGGATCTCGTGCGGGTCGCCCTGCTTCAGCAGCGGACGGTTGGCGCGCCGCGCGGTGCGTTCGACCAGCGTGTCGACGTCGCAATCGATCCACACCGCGATGCCTTTCTCCAGCACCGCCGCGCGCGTCTGCGGATCGACGAAGGCGCCGCCGCCGGTCGCGATCACGCCGTGACCCTCGGCCAGCAGGCGGGCGATCACGCGGCGTTCGCCGTCACGGAAATGGGCCTCGCCGAAGGTTTCGAAGATTTCGGGGATCGAGCGCTGGGCGGCTGCGGCGATGGCATCGTCGGCATCGACGAAGTCGCGGCCCAGCATCGCGGCAAGCTTGCGACCGACGGTCGACTTGCCCACGCCCATCAGCCCCACCAGCACCACCGGACGGTCGATGCGCGCGCTGATGGCGGCGATATCGCGATCATGGGGGGAGGGGCACGCGGCGGACATTGCCGCAAGGCCTATAGATGGGCTAGGGCACGCGCAATATGGCAAACTTGCGGCAAGAGCGTCTCACTCCCGGCGGTTTCGAGCAGGGCCCCCATGCGCGCGGCGTGCGGCGCGGGCTGCGTTGGCCGTGGGTGGCGGGCGTGCTGGTGGTGCTGCTGCTGGCGCTGGCGTGGTTCGACGGGGGCGAGGAAGCCCTGCGGCCGATCGCGCAGGATGTCACCTTGCCGGAGCAGGGCCAATGAGGGCGCATCGCCGGAACTTCGGGGCAAGCGTGCTTGCCGTCGCGGTGGCAGGCACGCTCGGCGCGGTGGGGCTGACCGGCTTCGCGCTGGCGCAAGGCAAGCCCGAATCGCTGCTGCCGCCGGGCTTCGACGATCCCGCGCCGGCCCCCACGCCCCGCCCGAGCGCGGCGCCACGGCCCGGACCGAGCCAGCCGTCCCAGCAAGGCCGGCCGCCGCTCGCCCAGCCGGGCACCGCGCCTGCGCCGGACGTCGCGGTCGATCCGTCCAGCCTCCCACCGCTCCCGGCGATCAGCCGCGACGAGCTTTCGCGCCTGCCGAGCCTCGAGCAATTGGAGAACATGTCGACCGAGGAGCTCGACCAGCTGCTCGGCCTGGCGCCCAAGTCCGATATTCCGGCGGGCGCACAGCGCGCGCTGACCCGCATCGGCGTTCTGGCGGTGGAGGAGGGCGGCCTGCCGCCGATGGCCTTGGCGAACCAGTCGGACAAGCTGGTGCGCGCCGCGCTCAACGGTACGCAGGGCCCGCTGGTGTCGCGCTGGGGCCATATCCTGCTGAGGCGCGCGCTGGCGAGCCGCCTCGCCGCGCCGCTTGGCATGGACCCGGTCGAATTCGCCGCGCTTCGGGTGGGCCTGCTCAACCGGATGGGCGAATTCGCCCTCGCCCGCGCGGTGGTGCAGGATATCGACACCGCCAACTGGTCGCCCGCGCTGACGCAGGAGGCGCTCACTGCCTACCTCGCCGCCGGGGACATCACCGGGGCCTGCCCAGCGGTGCGCCTGCAGGGCTCGCAGCGGCAGGACGGCGAGTGGCAGATGTGGCAGGCAATCTGCAACGCCTATGCGGGCGAGAGCGCGCTGGCCGCCACCCAGCTTGACCGTGCGCTGTTCCGCGGGGCGGCGCCGCGGGTCGATGTGCTGCTGGCGCGGCGTTTTGCGGGCGCGGCAGGGCGCGGGCAGCGCGGCGTCAATATCGAGTGGCAGGGCGTGGACGATCTCAACCCCTGGCGCTTCGGGCTCGCCAATGCGGTGGGCGAGCCGCTGCCCGCAGGGCTGCTCGATGCGGCGCTGACGGCTCGCGGCGGGGCCTATTACGCGAGGAGCGGCGCGCTCCTGCCGATGCTGCCCGCCGCCCAGCGCGCGCCTTTTGCCGGCCGCGCCGCGCGCGAGGGGATCCTCTCGGCCGATGCGATGGTCGATCTCTATTCCGAGGTCCACGCCGATACGGCAGCGAGCGAGGAGGCGAAGGCCCATGCCGCCGCTCTGCGCGAGGCCTATCTCGCGACCGATCCTGCCGCCCGCATCGCAGCGATGCAGCGCCTGTGGGCGGACGGGGCAAAACTGGGCGGCGGTGACGGCTACGGCGCGCGGGTGCTCACCGCCTATGCCGCCGCGCGCATTCCCGCCAGCGCCGATCATGCAGACGATGCGGGCGACCTCATCGCCGCGATGCTTGCCGCCGGGCTCGACCGCAATGCGGCGCGCTGGTCGGATGTGGCGCCCGAAGGCTCTCTGGGCTGGGCGCTGATCGCGCTTTCGGCGCCGAACATCACCTCGGTCGGCCAAGGCCAGGTAAGCAGCTTCACGGGCAGCGATGGCAGCGAGGGGCAGAGGAAGTCCGCCTTCCTCGTCGCCGGGCTCGCCGGGACCGGGCGCTTGTCCGAGGGCGATGCGGGCGCGCTGGCGGGTGATCTCGGCTTCGACCTCGCGCGCAAGACCCGCTGGACCTCCGCGATTTCGCGCGCGGCCGAAGTCGGCAATCCGGCGCTGGTCGCGCTGCTGGCGGGACTGGGGATGCAGGGCAACAGCTGGTCGCAGATGACCCCGCTCCACCTCTACCACATCACCGCCGCGCTGACCCGGGTGGGGATGGCGGCCGAGGCCCGGATGATCGCGGCCGAGGCGGTCGCGCGGGGCTGATGTCGGCGAGCACCGAGGCGTTTCTCGCGATGCTCGCGGCGGAACGCGGTGCCGCGCTCAACACGCTGGCCGCCTATCGTCGCGATCTGGAACAGGCCGAGGAGGCTATCGGCGATCTGTCGCAGGCCGACCGCGACGCTGTCGCCACGCTTGCGGGCGAATGGGCGAGCCTTGCGCCGGCCAGCGTGGCCCGCAAGGCTTCGGCCCTGCGGCAATTCTTCGGCTTTGCCGTCGACGAGGGCTGGCGGCAGGACGATCCCTCGGGCGCGCTCCCCGCGCCGCGCCTTAGGCGGCCCCTGCCCAAGGTCATGGGCCACGACCAGATCGCGGCGCTGTTCGAGCGCGCCGAGGACGAAGCCTCCAGCGAGGATCCCAAGGCGGTGCGGCTGCTGGCGCTGATCGAACTGCTCTACGGCTCGGGCCTGCGCGCCACCGAACTGGTGAGCCTGCCGCTCAATGCCGTCCCGCGCGATGCGCCTTTTTTGACCGTGACGGGCAAGGGCGGAACCACGCGGCTCGTGCCGGTCGGCGGGCGGGCGCTCGTGGCAGTCGGGCGCTGGCTGGCGCTGCGGCCGCAGACACCGACATCGCGCTATCTGTTCCCCTCGGGCAAGGCCGGCCACCTCAGCCGAGTCCGGCTGTTCCAGCTCCTCAAGGACCTCGCCGCGCGCGCCGGGCTCGACCCTGCCGCGATCAGCCCCCACGTGTTGCGCCACGCCTTTGCCACGCATCTGCTGGAGGGGGGGGCGGACCTGCGCGTGTTACAAACCCTGCTCGGCCACGCCGACATTTCCACGACGCAGATTTACACCCATGTCGATGCCGCGCGTCTGGTTGCCCTCGTCAATTCCCGCCACCCGCTTGCAACCCGCACAACATCCGACTAGCCCCGCGCAATGATTTCCTACCTCGATTTCGAGAAACCCGTCGCCGCACTCGAAGAACGCATCGCGCAGCTGCGCAGCGTCAATGCGCTCCACGATGTCGATGTCGCGAGCGAGATCGGCCGGCTCGAGACCAAGAGCGCCGAGCTTCTGGCGAGCACCTATGCCTCGCTCACCCCGTGGCAGAAGACGCAAGTGGCCCGGCATCCGCAGCGGCCCCATTTTCGCGACTATGTCGCCCATGCATTCAGCGACTTCATGCCGCTGGGGGGCGACCGGCTCTATGCCGACGACCTTGCGATCATGGGCGGCTTTGCCCGTCTGGGCGAGCGGCGCGTCATGCTGATCGGCCACGAGAAGGGCCACGACACCAAGAGCCGCATCGCCCACAATTTCGGCATGGGCAAACCCGAAGGCTACCGCAAGGCGATCCGCCTGATGGAACTCGCCGGACGATTCGGCCTGCCCGTGGTGACGCTGGTCGACACCTCGGGCGCCTTCCCGGGGATCGAGGCGGAGGAACGCGGCCAGGCCGAGGCCATCGCGCGGGCGACCGAGGCGTGTCTTGCGATCGGCGTGCCGATGGTCGCCGCGATCGTCGGCGAAGGGGGTTCGGGCGGCGCGGTGGCGCTCGCCAGCGCCAACCGGGTGCTGATGATGGAACACGCGGTCTATTCGGTGATCTCGCCCGAAGGCTGCGCCTCGATCCTGTGGCGCACATCCGAAAAGGCACCCGAGGCCGCGCAGGCGATGAAGGTCACCGCGCAGGACCTGAAGCGGATCAATGTCATCGACCGGATCGTCAAGGAGCCCGTCGGCGGTGCGCACCGCGATCCGGCGTCCGCAGCGCGGATGCTGGGTGAGGCGCTGGCCGAGGAAGTCGCCGCCCTTGCGCCCAAGAGCGCCGAACAGCTGATCGCCGCGCGCGAAGACCGCTTTCTCGCCATCGGCGGCTGATCGGCAAACGCAGGTTAAGGTTTCGTTTGCCACGTCCCTGATGCATGAAGCTTGGCCTTGGAGCTGCAGGAAGGCAGCCGGGGGACAGGCGAAGAGGGACGACACGAACCATGGCACGATTTTCACGCAAGGCGCTCGCTTTCGGCGCGGCCACGCTGGCGCTGGGCGGGTGCATGACGGCAGGCGACGCGAAGATTCCTTCCTCCGCCACCCCGATCACACCCGCCGAAGCCAAGCAGGGCGCCGAATACCACCCGCAGCTGCTCGCCGAATTCGGCGGCGCGATGAGCGGCACGCATGCGGCCTATGTCGAACAGGTCGGCAAGAACATCGCGGTGCAATCGGGCCTCGGCAATGCGCGCGAGAGCTTTACGGTGAGCCTGCTCAACTCGCCGGTGAACAACGCCTTCGCGATTCCCGGCGGCTATATCTACACCACCCGCCAGTTGGTCACGCTGATGAACAGCGAGGCGGAGCTGGCCGCGGTGCTCGGCCATGAGGTCGGTCATGTTGCCGCGCGCCATTCGCAGCGGCGCCAGCAGGCGGCGACCAAGAACACGCTGCTCGGGATCGGCGGGGCGATCCTGTCGGGCCTGCTGCTGGGCGATTCGGGCCTGGGGCAGACCCTGTCGCGCGGGTTCCTGCAGGGCTCGCAGCTTTTGACGCTGCGGTTCAGCCGCAAGCAGGAGCTCGAGGCCGACGGGCTCGGCATCGAGTACCTCGGGCGGGCGGGCTATGATCGGCGGGCTATGGGGACGGTGCTGGCGAGCCTTGCCGCGCAGAACGCGCTCGACGCGCGGCTTTCGGGCCAGAACGCCAGCGTGCCCGAATGGGCCTCGACCCACCCCGATCCGGCAAGCCGCGTGCAGAACGCGCTCGCCCGGGCGGGCACCGCGCCGGCCGCTTCGGCCAGTGTCAGCAATCGCGAAACCTTCCTCACCCGGATCGACGGATTGCGTTATGGCGACGACCCGGCGCAAGGTGTGATCGAGGGCAGCACCTTCATCCATCCCGTGCTGCGCCTCGCCTTCACCGCGCCCGCGGGCTTCTACATGGTCAACGGCACGCGCGCGGTGAGCATCCAGGGGCAGGCCGGCAAGGCGCAGATGACGACTGCGGCCTATAACGGCAATCTGGAAAGCTACGTGCGCGCCGCCTTCACTGCGGCCGGCGGCCAGAACGCCAACCTTGCACCGCAGACGATCGAGCGGACCACGATCAACGGCCTTCCGGCAGCGATCGGCACCGCGCGGGTCAACAACGGCAATTCGCAGGTCGATCTGGTGGTCGTCGCCTATGAATTCGCGCGCGATTCGGCGTTCCACTTCATCACCATCGCCCCGGCAGGGCGGGCCGGGACCTTCAACGCGATGTACCAGTCGATGCGGCGCATCTCGGCGGCCGAAGCGGGCGCGGTGGTGCCGAGGAAGCTGCAGGTGGTGACCGTGGCACGCGGCGACACCGTGGCAAGTCTCGCGCGGCGCATGGCTTACGATTCGGCGCAGGAGGAGCGCTTCCGTGTGCTCAACGCGCTGAGCGGCACCGCGACGGTGACCCCGGGCCAGAAGGTCAAGCTGGTGGTGCGCGGGGTTTAATCGGGTTGCTTGTTTACGGCCACCTTCGGTGGCGTTGACGCCCCGCCCGGCCTCCCCACCCGGCCACCATAACATAGCGGTACTATTGGTGGCTTCCGGCGTCGCCAGCCGCCTACAGCGGTGGGGAGGCGGGGCGGGTGGTCTGCGCCACCGAAGGTGGCCGAAAACTAAAGAATCTTGTCGCCGAGGCCTACCATCCGCCCGCGCGTGATGATCACCTTGTCGCCGCGCTTGGCGGCAGCGAACAGCTTGGCGGCGAAATCGTCGGGCACGCCGATGCAGCCGTGCGAAGCGTAGCCGTTCATCACCGGCGAGCCGTGGATCGCGATCCCGTCCCACGTCAGCCGCAGCGTCCAGGGCATGGGCGCGTCGTTGTACTTCTCGGAGACGTTGTTGCGCTCCTTGGTGAGGATCGGGAAGGTGCCGAGCGGAGTGGGGTGTTCCTGCGTGCCGACCAGCACCACCGCGGTGCCGATCTCGTGCCCGTCGCGGAACGCGCTGATGACCCGCGCTTCGAGGTCGACGGTGATCACCAGCGGGCCGCTCGCCGGCGCTGCGCTTTCGTCCCAGTACCAGTCGCCGTAGCGGAACGCGCCTTCGACCGGGAGGATCGACTTGATTACGAAGCCGCCGCCCGGGGGCGCGGGTTTCGCAGCGGGGGCGAGGGCGGGCGGCTTTGCGGCGGGCGCGGGGAGCGCCTGAACCACCGGGCTCGAGATCATCCGCACCGCCGGACCGCGCGGTGCTTCGGCATCGGCATCGGTGGGCGCGGGGACGGCTGCGGCAAGCGCATTGTCGGGTTCTGCGGCCGGACCCGCGCCGGTCAGCGGCGGAAGACCGGCATAGACCGCCGCGGCATCATCGGGAGCGGGCATCTGGCTGTCGGGATCGATTTCCTCGAAGGTCCCCGTGGCGCGCGCGGCCACCGCTGCGGCGGCATCGGCAGCGCGGCCCGTGTCGGGGGCAACCTGCGCAAGGGCAGCGAATTGCAGCGCGGCAATCGCGACGAGAAAGGCAAGAATCCGGACCATGCGCAGCCATATGCCGCGCGGCGCTGTCAGTTTCCAGCGATTAACCGCACGGCGTCCCTTGCGGGGACGGGCGGGGGGGAGGGGT
>NZ_LSKQ01000227.1 GCF_001557115.1 Erythrobacter sp. CCH5-A1 | reverse complement strand
GTTTTTGCGCGCCTGCCTCGCCGCGACACGAGGAAGCTGGCGGGATCCAGCACATAGGTATCGATGTCGTTCGACCGCAGTAGCCTTGCGAGCCAGAAGCCATCATATCCAATCTCGAAGCACAGGCGAATGGTGGCAGGTTCACCGATTCGATCAGCGGCCTTGGACTCAAGATTGCGAAGATGACTGATCAGTGCCGTGCTGTTCCCGGCAGGAATTGTCCGCAGCGAAGGCTTCGCCGCTCCTGGCGAGAG
>NZ_LSKQ01000226.1 GCF_001557115.1 Erythrobacter sp. CCH5-A1 | reverse complement strand
GAAAATGCCGCCCGCTGGCCACACACGAATTTACACCACATTGACGGACACGACCCAAGGGGAAGACCGTCGGCAGGACTATTTGCTACCAGCATCGCTCGATGATTACGTGTCTGAAGACAACCCGGTTCGGGCAATCGAGGCCTTCATTGATGCGCTGGATTTGAAGGCGCTGGAGTTCGCTGGAATGACACCGGCTGAGACTGGTCGCCCCGCCTATCATCCAGCAACGATGCTCAAGATCCACCTTTACGGTTATCTGAACCGGGTCCAGTCGAGCCGGCGGCTCGAGCGTGAAGCCCAGCGGAACATTGATTTGATTTGGCTGACGGGGCGATTGGCGCCTGACTTCAAGACTATCGCCAACTTCCGCCGGGCAAACGGCGCTGCGATCCAGTCTGTGTGTAGCCAGTTCATCGTTCTGTGCCGGCGATTGGGCCGGTTTACGCGCGCAGTTGTGGCGATAGACGGCAGCAAGATGAAGGGGGTCAACAACCCGCGACAAGAACTACACCGCCGCGAAGGTCGCCTCGCGGATGAAGCAGGTGCAGGATAATATCGACCGGTATCTCGACGCGCTTGATCGTGCCGACCGCGAAGAAAGCGATATTGCCGAGCCGAAGGCGAAGCGCCTGACGGAGAAGATCACCCGCTTGCGTGCACAGATGCGCGACCTGGCGGCGCGCGAAGAGGAAGTCCGGAATGCGCCGGACCAGCAGGTGTCGCTGACCGATCCGGACGCCCGCGCCATGGCGAGCGCGGGCCACGGCACAAGCATCGTCGGCTACAATCTGCAGGCGGCCGTCGATGCCGAGCACCACCTGATCGTCGCGCACGAGCTTTTGAATACGGGTTATGATCGCGGACAGCTCTCACCCATGGCGGCGAAAGCCAAGGAAGCGATGGGCTTGGAGGCCCTGGATGCCATTGCCGACAAGGGCTACTTCAAGGGCGAAGATGTCCGGACCTGCGAGGGCATGGGCGTCACCGCCTTTGTGCCCAAACCGCTTACCTCTGGGTCAAAGGCACAAGGCCGCTTTGGCAAACCGGACTTCGTCTACCTGGAAGAAGAGAACGTCTATCGATGCCCCGCGGGCGAAGATCTGATCTATCGCTACACGTCGGTCGAGGACGGGTTGAGCATGCACAGCTACTGGAGCTCGAACTGCCAGACCTGCGCGCTCCATGACCAATGCACGACCGGCAAGGAACGGCGAGTTAGACGATGGGAACATGAGGCAGTCGTCGAGGCAATGGAGCGCCGCCTCGATCGTAGGCCAGAGGCTATGCGGATCCGCCGACAGACAGTCGAGCATCCGTTCGGCACGCTGAAATCTTGGATGGGCTCGACCCACTTCCAAATGAAGACGCTAAAACACGTCAGAACGGAAGCCAGTCTCCACATCCTGGCCTATAACTTCAAAAGGCTGGTCGCCATCCTCGGTGTCCCGGCGATGATCGCCGCAATCCAGACCTGAGGGTCAACGGCCACCTTCTGCGCCACTTCGAAATTATCGCCCCTCTTCGGCCAACGCGTTTTTACACGGCCTGTCCCAAATCAAGCCATTCCCGGCGTTTGTCCATGAACGCGGGTAGCGCCCCGCCGGGCAAATGTTGATCCCTGCATATGGATCGCCTTGTTGACCTCTGGAAAGTGTCCGGTGAGCGATCCCTTTCGTCCGCACGATGGTCTTGTCGAAACGGTCAATTATCTGTACTGCGTAGATCAGTCTGTAACATCCCGAAGGATAGTACAATGCACGTGCACAAAGGGAGGCTTGTCAGTGGCGGACGGTTGCAGCTCCCGGCTGACGTCCGCCGCGAACTTGGTCTGGCCGATGGTGATCAGGTGGTCATGCAGGTCGTCGATGGCGAACTGCATGTCCGGCCGCGCCGCGATGTTCTCAAGCGCATCCAGACGATGCTTCGACCGTATGCGCCGGAATCAGGCTCCGTCGCTGATGAACTGATTGCTGATCGCCGTGCTGAGGCCGCGCGTGACTGAGCCAGTCTATGTCCTCGATGCGTCAGCTGTGCTAGCGGCGTTTTTCGACGAGCCGGGCGCAGATGTGTTCGCCGAAAGGATGGACGGCGCGCTGCTGTGTTCGGTGAACTATTCCGAGGTTGTTGCGAAGCTTGTCGACCGTGGCACACCGGCTGAGCAGATTGTCGAGATCATGGAGCAGCTGGATGTCGAGGTCGTGCCGGCCGACCGTGAATTGGCCATGAGGGCAGGGCTGCTGCGCGCTGAAACCCGTGGCAAGGGCCTTTCTCTTGGCGATCGATACTGCCTCGCGCTGGCGGCAAGCCGCAACGCGGTTGCTGTCACTGCAGACCAAGCTTGGGCCGACCTCGATATAGGCTTATCGATTGAGATGGTTCGCTAAGCTCGAAATTCGAACGTTTCCTTTACCAGCTTCCTGATCAGGTGTTGCTGGTCCCCAAACGCCCTCCTTCGAAGAATATGGCCGGCTTTCGAACGCATTATGCACCAAAGGCTTTGGAGTGAGATTTATGGGCATCAAGGTCAAAGTGATGGAGAATGGCCGCATGGTTCTCCCGGCTGCCATCTGCAAACAGCTTGGTCTTGAAAAGGGCGGAACAGTGATCCTTGGAGGTAGGCGACGAGGAGGTAACGCTTCGCTCCTTGGAGCAGGTCCTCGACAAGGTGAAAGCCACCTTTGCCAAATATGCCGATCTGCCGGGCATGTCGGTCGATGATTTTTTGGCGAACAGGCGGATAGCGGGGAGTAATCGAGGCTGTAGCCGACGTGTCTGCGCTCCTTGCGTTCATTGGCGCTGCCAGCAGTCACATGCGATCAGCCCTGTGGAGAGCTGCCGCCTGACATTGGGGATGAAGTGAAGTTCGTCAGGTGAGCATCCGCCTCTGGCCAGGAATTGAGATGCCCGCGGCGCAATGGTCGTGCCTTGCTCTTGCTTAGCGTACTTTCCGCGCTCTGCCCCTTGAAAGCGACGCGGCGGCTTTGCCTCGCTTCTGAAAAATTACCGCCGTTCAGGAATCGACCCCAAGTCAGACGTTCGGTTGCGACCTGCGATTTCCTGAAAGCGGCCACGCTTTCATGGTAAGGCCGTATGTCCGCCTCGGTGTTTGAGGTGGCTCGCCCTACACTGTGTTTCCGAGGG
>NZ_LSKQ01000225.1 GCF_001557115.1 Erythrobacter sp. CCH5-A1 | reverse complement strand
CAGCAGTCGAGCGAGAAGGCGACGCGCACCTTCTCGCCGTTGTCGCAGCCGATCTTAAAGCCGTCGGAGCACCAGCGGGTGTTGCGGGTATCGACCGCGACGCGCCCGTCGTGGCGACGCTCGTCTGCCTTGCCGCTGTGCCGCTGGAGCAGCAGGCCATGCACCTTCATCACCCGGTAGACCCGCTTGGCATTGGGCGCAGATGGCCCACCATTTCGCGCCTGCCGCCGCAGGAGCGCATGGATCCGGCGGTAGCCATAGGTCGGCAGCTCGGCGATCAGGGCCTGGATGCGCGCGACGAGCTCCTCCTCGGGCAGCGGAGGTCGGCCGCGGCGGCGTGCAGCGGCCTTGCGTCTGGCTGACGAGAGATGCTGGCGGGAGACGCCGAGCGCGTTCGCCACCGCGCTCACAGGTTGTCAACGCTGACTAAAATTTCCCCAGAAGTGCCGGGTTAAAATTCCCCAGTTTGGGTTTTCGGTGATCAGCCGTTCCAGTGATCGTGGGGGCGCTCCTTCGGTGGCCTTCCGCGCCTTTTCGGCGGCGGCGGCGGCGTGATGGCGGAGATCGCTCTGGTGTGCTCCGGCACGAGATCGGAGTGGGCGCGCAAGCGGTAACTGGCGCCCTCGATCTGGATGACTATGGCATGGTGCAGCAAGCGATCGAGCAGCGCTGTTGCCACCACCGGATCGCCGAACACCTCGCCCCATTCAGCAAAGCCGCGGTTGGATGTGAGGATCATCGCCCCCTTTTCGTAGCGGGAGTTGACCAGCTGGAAGAAGAGGTTGGCACCGCCAGGCGTCACTGGGAGGTAGCCGATCTCGTCGACGATCAGCAGGGTATTCCGATTGAAGAACCGGAGCCGTTCGGGAAGCCGCCCGTCGCGCTCGGCGCGCACCAGCATGTCGATCACCTCAGCCAGACTGGCGCGGTAAACCCGCTTGCCAGCCCGAACAGCCTCCGCGCCCAAGGCTGTCGCCAGGTGGCTCTTGCCCGTGCCCGGCGGGCCCAGCAGATGGACCACCTCGCCCCGCTCGATAAAGTCGAGCTGCGCCAGTGCGAGGATGCGACCACGGTCGAGCGAAGGCTGGAACGAGAAGTCGAAGCCTTCGAGGGTTTTCATGGGCATGAGCCGTGAGGTCTTGAGCCCGACAGTGAAGCGCCTGCTTTCCCGATTGCCATACTCATGCGAGAGCAGGATATCGATGGCTTCAAGCGCGGTCATTTCGCCGCGCTCCAGACACCGCATGGTATGATCAAGCACCTCGAGCGCACGGGGCATTCTCAGTCCAACCAGGCTCGTACGGATACGGTCGATGATCTCCGTCATGGCCGCACCTCGCTGCTGGCCAACCGCCGCCCGACGGCCTCGTAGAAGCCCAGCGAGCGCCTCGTAATCTCAAGCCCTGCAGGCGGCGGTACTGTCGCCGCGCGAGGCGGAGCGAGCCGCCGGTGGGAAGGATCAACCCGGCGCTGATTGCGTCCATCGAGAACCGGATGCACCGCGATCAGCTTGCGATCCTCGAAGATCCTGATCTCACGGGGATGGTTCTGCACTTCCACGACCCGTTTGCGCGTGGCGTCGGGCACCGAGTACAGATTGCCGCCAACCAAGACCATGCCTTCATGGCTGACTCGCCGCTCGATCGTGAGCACCGCATTATACGGGGCCGCAGGCAGAGCCGTCAGTGCGGATTGCTCCTCGGCAAAGTGCTCGCTGACGATCCGCCGGGTCGTGGCATGCAACCGAACATTGGCCACCGTGTCCAACCATTCGCGGAACTGCCGGTTCAGGTCATCAGCGTTGCGGAAGGTACGGCCAAGGAAGAAGTCCTGACGGATGTAGCGGTAGGGCCGTTCGATCTTGCCTTTGGTTTTGGCCCGATAGGGCCTGCATGCACGCGGCAAAGCGCCATAATGGTCCAGCAAGGCGACCAGCGACCGATTGTAGATCACGATACCCTCGGCATCTTCATCGATCACCGCAGTTTTCATGCGGTCGTAAAGCACCTCGGACGGGGCACCTCCCATCGCATCGAAGGCGTCGATGTGGCAGCGCATCACCGTCTGCAGATCCTAGGTCGGACAGAACCGGCCCCACAGCCAGCGGCTATGGCCCAGCACCATCGAGAACAGCCAGAAGATCCGGGTCACACCCGGCTCATCACTGAACGCCATCTTGAACTGGGCAAAGTCTACCTGAGCCTGCCGTCCCGCTGGTGTTTCGAAGCGCCGCTCGA
Source organism: Erythrobacter sp. CCH5-A1 (assembly GCF_001557115.1). Taxonomy (GTDB): domain Bacteria; phylum Pseudomonadota; class Alphaproteobacteria; order Sphingomonadales; family Sphingomonadaceae; genus Erythrobacter. The sequence goes on along the minus strand of NZ_LSKQ01000225.1, from coordinate 429 downwards.
ACTGGACCACTCGCGGCGGCCGGCACTGGCGCAGGAAGTCCGTGACGGTCGTGTAGCCGCCCTTGAACCCCATCGCAGAGATCTCGCGGAACAGGCGCTTGCCAGACAACCCCGGATACAGCGCGATGCGATCGCGAAGATACGGTTCGTAGGGTTCCAGCTCACGCGGACGAGCTGGCCGGGGCTTGTAGACCGGCGCCTTCACACCACCGGCCAGATGTTTGCGTACCGTCTTGCGGTCAAGGCCCGTCTGCCGCGCAATCGCCGACACCCACAGCCCCTGCCGCTTCAAGTCATGGATCATGACAATTTCCTCAAGTCTGATCACCGGCCACGCCTCCCGTCGATACGGAAAGCATAAGGATGATCCGTGCGGGTCGTTGCCAATTCGCTCCGGGGCTAGCCCCGGAGCGAATTGGCGCTCACCTC
>NZ_LSKQ01000224.1 GCF_001557115.1 Erythrobacter sp. CCH5-A1 | reverse complement strand
CCAACTACCTCAGAAACAGCGGCTATGCCTCAATCTAAACAGGACAGACTCTAGCAAAACAAGACCACATTTTGGGAGAGAGACCAGATGAGATCACACACCTCGCTTCGTGCTTTGGCGCTGCTTGGCGCCGGCATGGCATTCCTTCCCACCGCCGCCTTCGCGCAGGACGATCAGGCCGGTGAGGAAGAGCTCCAGCCCGATAACGTCATCATCGTCACCGCGCAGGGCCGCCAGCAGGTGCTGGCCGACGTGCCGGTCGCGATCTCGGCGGTCAATTCCGAGACGCTGATCAATTCGGGCGCGAACGACATCCGCCAGCTCAACCAGGTCGCGCCTTCGCTGCTGGTCTCCTCGACCGGTTCGGAAGCCAACGGCTCGGCCCGTATCCGCGGGATCGGCACCGTGGGCGACAACCCCGGCCTCGAAAGCTCGGTGCCGGTGTTCATCGACGGCGTCTACCGCTCGCGTTCGGGCATCGGCCTCAACGAGTTGGGCGAGATCGACCGCGTCGAAGTCCAGCGCGGCCCGCAGGGCACGCTCGGCGGGCGCAACTCCTCGGCCGGTCTCATCAGCATCTTCTCGAAGAAGCCCGAGTTCGACTTCGGCGGCACTGCCGAGGCGACCTACGGCAACTACAACTTCTTCCGCCTCGGCGGCAGCATCACCGGCCCGATCGCGGAAAACGTCGCCGCGCGGCTCGACGGGATCTACGTCAAGCGTGACGGCTTCTACACCGACACCGCCAACAACACCGATGTCAACGATCGTGACCGCTTCTTCCTGCGCGGGCAGGTGCTGTTCGAGCCGACCGACGCGCTCTCGATCCGCCTGATCGCGGACTATACCTACCGCGACGAGAAGTGCTGCGCGGCGACCTATGTCGATGCAAGCATCACCCCGTCGATCGGCAATCTCAACAACCCCTCGACCCCGCTTTCGCCGCTGCAGCAGAACGGCAACAACATCATCAACGTGCTGCGCGATCTCGGGCAGAACCTCGGCGCCTTCAACCAGGGCTTCAGCCGCAATGTCTCGGTCACCCCGGGTCGCAGCTTCGCGGGCGTCACCAAGGACTACGGCTTCTCCGGCCAGATCGATTACGAATTCGGCGGGGCGACGCTGACCTCGATCACCGCCTACCGCGAATATCGCTCAGGCCAGGCTTCGGACACCGATTACGGCACGGTCGACATCCTCTACCGCGCCGAAAGCGACGAGGCCTACCGCCAGTTCCACACCTTCACGCAGGAACTGCGCCTGCAGGGCGAGGCCTTCGACGGCAAGCTCGACTGGCTGGTCGGCGGCTTCTTCGCCAACGAGAAGCTGACGGTGCGCGACAACCTGCGTTTCGGCAACCAGTACGGCCGCTTCGCCACCTGCCGCATCATCTCGGGCGGCGGCCTTGCCGGCCTCTATTCGCCGACCAGCCCGCTGTGCGTTGCCCCGGGCGTCGGCCCGGCCACGCTCGCTGCCGCCACGGGCGGCGGCCAGACCGGTGCCGATATCGTCGCCGGTTTCACCGCATTGGACGGGCTCAACAACCGCGGCTCGACGATCGACCAGTACAAGCAGGACGGCACCAACTGGGCGCTGTTCACGCACAACATCTTCGACATCACCGACCGGCTCTCGTTCACCTTCGGCGTGCGTTACACCAACGACCAGAAGGACTTCTCGGCGCGGTTCGGCAACGACAACACCGCCTGCACCACGGTGCAGGGGCTGCTCGTCGACGATCTGGCGAGCACCAATGCCACCGCCCGCGCGCTGGCCGGCGCGCTGATCGGGCTCTCGTGCCAAGGCAACTCGACCGCCGAGCTCAACGGGGTTGCGATCAGCGACGACCGCAGCGAGGACGAGTGGACCGGCACCGGCATCCTTTCGTGGAAGGCGACCGACGACCTCCTCGCCTATGTCAGCTACGCGCGCGGCTACAAGGCGGGCGGCTTCAACCTTGACCGTTCGGCGCTGAAGTCGCCGATCCTGCCGTTCGGCGGGCAGGCCGGGGCGCAGGCGCTGGTACGCAACCTCCAGTTCGATCCCGAGCTGGTCGACAGCTACGAATTCGGCCTCAAGTACGCGACCCGGCCGTTCAGCCTCAGCCTTGCAGCATTCCGTTCGGATTTCAGCAACTTCCAGCTGAACACCTTCAACGGGACGGTGTTCTTGGTGCAGAACGTCAACGGCTGCAGCGGCGATCTGGTCGGCGGGCCTTCCTCCGATACCGACACCAGCGCGGCCACCGGTTCCTGCGCCGCCGCCGACGTCAGCTACGGGGTGCGCACACAGGGTGTCGAAATCGAGACCCAGATCAATGCGACCGACAATCTCAACATCGCCGGCGGCGTGACCTATGCGCGCACCCGCTATGTCGACGATCTGGTCGGCAACGCGTCCGGCGCCCCGCTCGACCCGGCGCTGCGCAAGCTGCCGGGCGACAACCTGTCGAACGCGCCCGAGTGGGTCGCCACCGGCAGCATCACCTGGACCCCTGAAATCGGCTCGAGCGGCCTCACCGGCCTGTTCTACGTCGACGGGCGCTATACCGAAGGCTTCAACACCGGCTCCGACCTGTTCCCGCAGAAGGAGCAGGAAAGCTTCGCGCTGTTCAACGCGCGCATCGGGATCCGCGGGCCGGACCTCAAGTGGTCGCTGGAGTTCTGGGGCCAGAACATCTTCAACAAGGACTATGCCCAGGTCGCGTTCAACTCGCCGTTCCAGGCGGGCACGACCTCGGCGCCCTTCGTTGATCCGCAGTTCCCGGGCGGGCGCCAGATCTTCTCGCACTTCCTCGCCGAACCGCGCGTCTACGGCGTGACCGGCCGGTTCAACTTCTGAGCCGCACCAAGAGTGCAGTTCGGAGAGGGGGCGTCCGAAAGGGCGCCCCTTTCTCGTTGGGGCTAACCCCTCTGGCCGAACAGCGCGGTCCCCACACGCACGTGGGTCGCGCCGAGCATCACCGCGGTCTCGTAATCCCCGCTCATCCCCATGCTGAGGCCCAAGACGCCGTTGTCCGCCGCCAGTTTCGCCAGAAAGGCGAAGAACGGCGCGGCCTCCGTGTCGGCCGGAGGGATGCACATCAGGCCCGCCAGGGGGATGCCGGTCTGCCGCACCTCGGCGAGGAATCCGGGCAGATCGGCGATTGGGCAGCCGCCCTTCTGCGGCTCGTCGCCGATATTGACCTGCACGAAGCACGGCACCTGCCGCCCCGCCTTGTCCATCGCCTTCGCGAGCGCGGTCAGCAGGCTCGGCCGGTCGAGACCGTGGATCATGTCGAACAGCGCGACCGCTTCCTCCGCCTTGTTCGATTGCAGCTGGCCGATGAGGTGGAGTTCGATGTCGGGATGGGCCTCGCGCAAGGCGGGCCACTTGCCCTGCGCCTCCTGCACCCGGTTCTCGCCGAACACGCGCTGGCCTGCGTCAATCAGCGGCTGGATCGCGTCGGCGTCGTGGGTCTTGCTCACCGCAATCAGCGTGACGCTGTCGGGCGAACGGCGCGCGGGCTTGCAGACGCGGGCGATATTGGCGCGGACTTCGGCGAGGCGGGTGGCTGCGTTTTCCATCGCCGCGCTCTATAGCGGCTGGATGGCCCGCGCAAAGACCCTCCCCGCCCTGTGGCTGATCTCGGACGCGCGCAACGATGCGGGGCTGGAGCGGGCCCTCGCCGCGCTGCCGCGCGGTTCGGGGCTGATCTATCGCCATTATCATCTGGACGGGCACGAGCGCCTCGCGCGCTTCCGCGCGCTTCGGCGGGCGGCGAGGGCACGCGGCCACGTGGTGGTGCTCGCGGATTCGGCGCTGACGGCGCGGGAGTGGGGGGCGGACGGAATTTATGGCGCACCCCGCGCGCTGTGGCCGCGGCGGGCGGGGCTGCTGCACCTCGCCACCGCGCACGACATGGCCGAACTGGGCCTGGCGGCAAGGCTGGGCGCGGATGCGGCGCTGCTCTCGCCGGTGTTCCCGACGCGCTCGCACCCGGGCGGCGCGGTGCTGGGGCCGGTGCGCTTCCGGCTGCTGGGACGGCAATCGCGGCTTCCGGTGATCGCGCTGGGAGGCATGACTGCGAAGCGGGCCCGCACCTTGCGATGGAAGCGCTGGGCCGCGATCGACGGCTTGTCCTAGCCGCTAGGGGCGATCCCGGCGTCGATGTCGTTCATCGCTCTTTCCTTGACCGGACTCCGCCTAGGATTCATGATGTGTTCCGCACAGGAGAATCCCCCATGGCCAGCCGCGCGGTCGCAACCACCAAACCCGTTCGCCAGACCGACGCCGAATGGCGTGCGGGGCTGCGCCGGTCCCTGCACCGCATTGCCCAGATGGCGGGCGCCGGGCTGCTGCTCGGCGCGGCGGTGTTCCTCGCCCTGGCGCTCGCCAGCTACACCCAGACCGACCCCAGTCCCTCGACCGCAGCCGATCCGGCGGAAGTCGCCAACTGGATGGGCCGCGCCGGGGCCTGGGCGGCAGACCGCGTGCTGCTGGTGTTCGGCCTGCCCGGCGTGCTGCTGCTGCCGCTGCTCTATGTCAGCGCGCGCAAGCTGTGGCGCGATGTCGAGAACGGCGACGAACCCGAAACCACCGCCTGGTGGATGCCCGCCGCGCTGCTGCTGATCGCGATGACGCTGATCGCCACCGTGCTCAGCCTGCTCTTCGAAGGGCCGGGCGGGACTCTGCCGGCGCAGGCGGGCGGCCTTTCCGGGCTGCTCGGGGCGGGCGCGATCCGCGCGGTTGCAGCGCGGTTCGGCGCGGGGGCGGAGGGCTGGGTGATCCTCGGCCTCGCGCTTGTCTGCCTCGGCGCGGGCGTCGCGCTGCTGACGCGGATCTTCGCGATCGACTGGCGGGTGTTGAT
>NZ_LSKQ01000223.1 GCF_001557115.1 Erythrobacter sp. CCH5-A1 | reverse complement strand
GAATGAGGTATCCCGCATCCGAGAAGCTCGAGATCATCAGGATCGTCGAGCAGTCGCACCTGCCCGCCAAGCGGACGCTGGACCAACTCGGCGTCGCCCGCCGGACCTTCTACCGCTGGTACGACCGCTACCTTGAAGGCGGGCCGGAGGCGTTGGAGGATCGGCCATCGGCGCCGAGCCGAGTGTGGAACCGCATCGCGCCCGAGGTGCAGGATCAGATCGTCGAGATGGCGCTCGAACAATCCGAGCTGTCCCCGCGCGAACTGGCGGTACGATTTACCGATGAACGCCAATACTTTGTGTCTGAAGCCACGGTTTACCGCCTGCTGAAGGCCCATGATCTGATCACCAGCCCGGCCTATGTCGTGATCAAGGCCGCCGATCAGTTCCACACCAAGACCACGCGGGTGAACGAGATGTGGCAGACCGACTTCACCTACTTGAAGATCATCGGCTGGGGCTGGATGTACCTGTCGACCGTGCTTGACGACTTCTCGCGCTACATCATCGCCTGGAAGCTATGCACCACCATGCGGGCCGAGGACGTGACCGACACGCTGGACCTCGCCCTCAAGGCCTCGGGCTGCGACAGCGCCACGGTGCTGCACAAACCCAGGCTGCTCAGCGATAACGGCCCCAGTTACATCGCCGGCGAACTGGCTGAATACATCGATGCCCAGAAAATGAGCCATGTGCGCGGCGCCCCGCTACACCCCCAGACCCAAGGCAAGATCGAGCGCTGGCACCAGACCCTGAAAAACCGCATCCTGCTGGAAAACTACTTCCTGCCCGGCGACCTCGAGGCCCAGATCGAGGCGTTCGTCGAGTACTACAATCACCAGCGGTACCACGAGAGCCTGGCCAACGTGACGCCCGCCGACGCCTACTTCGGCAGCGCTCCGGCAATCATCAAACAGCGCGAAAGGATCAAGCGACAGACCATCGAACATCGGCGCTTGCAGCACCGCAAGCTCGCCGCCTAACATCAACCCCCTGACGAGGCCCGCACTCCGCTAATTTACGCCGCGATCTGCGCCAAATGTTCTGACGACGGACACGGCCAACCGCTCCACAGGACCACCGGCGTGCCGAGCACGAGTTCTATCCACAGGGTCGTGCGTTCGCCGAATATTTCGCGTACGCCCGGCCAGCCCAGATAGGGGCCCATGGTCAGGATCAGTAAAGGCAATGTGAGGATGGCGCCGACCCAGAAGCGCCGTGTGAAGTCGACGAGTTCGGGATTGGGGCCCTCGTCGACCATAGCGGCGGATTCGAGCTCGAGACCCATGCCGCAAAGCGGGCAGGAGCCCATCTTCGGCTGTCTGACCTGCGGGTGCATCGGGCAGGTGTAGACAGGACCGTCATAGGAGGCCGGGACAAGATTGTAGCGGCCATCATCCGATGCCGCAGCCCCGTCATCATCGTTATGAGCGCAGTGCGAATGATCCATCATAGTCTCCTAAAAGGTGCCCTGTTTCTTGGCTGGGTCAGCCGAAAAGAATACATCGGTCGTAGCACTCGTCGCTTCGATGGTGAGCGCCAGAATGGCGCGACATGGTATGGTCAGGCCGCGCCCGTGAATTGTCGGAGTGACCTTCATGAGTGCACCTTGCCGCGCTGTTGGAGGTGGGCGTGCGCTTCGCGAACATCGAGCTCTCGCGTGCTGTTCCCGGCCCGCAGCATGAACCGCGCGACGCCGTTCTCAGTATAGTAGATCGGGTCAAAGCTCTTCTCGATGATCACCCGGCAAACGGTGCGCTCGTTCAGCCGTTGGAATCGGCAGTGAATGAGTGCGCAGGCATTTCCCCCGAGACCATCCTTTGCAGTGTCCATCAACAAGCGCTCGAATCCATCCTGGTTGGGGTGTTTGAGAGTTTGTAGATCTGCCTCGATCCCGGCAATGTCGCCGTCATCCTCAACGCCGATCAGCAAGGTGCCGCCTTCGTGGTTGAGGAAGCCGGCGATTGTCTTGACGACGACCTTTTGTAGTCCGCGATTGACCTGCTCTTGCCGCCGGTCCCATCGTAAAGATGATTTGAATTCGAGGTGCTCGCCTTCCCCGCGCGCGATTAGCAATGGGAGATCTTCTTCGAGTTCATGCTCGAGATAGCGAACCCGGGAGCGCTCACGCATCAAGCGGATGTGATAAGCGCCGAACGCCAGGCCGATGGCTCCACCGATCGCTGCAAACGCTATACTCATTGGGGCCATTTCGAACCGGAAGGCGGAGGCGAGTCGCTCCAAGGCGAGGCTTGCAGGATTTTTGGACACCCCACCTCCCTTCCCGCCGGCTTCGTACCAGAAGATAACGGTGGTGAGGGGATGAAGAATCACGACGCCGAGAACTGCTCCGATGATCGTATGGAGAAGCAGATCCCATCGGGCACGACGAGGCAGACTTACCGAAATGGCTCAGGTTCCTTTCGTTCAGTTCCAATCGCGATATTGGCTGCCGCTGGACGGGGCCCGACACCCGTCCCACCAGTCGGTATATACCGTGCACGTACGGCATAACTCGCACGGAGAGAAGGGGCATTCATCCGATGCGTGCGCGGAAAAAGCGGTAGAGCGGCACGCCGAGAATCGCGATGTACCAGCCATAAAGAAAGCTACCCACGGCCCCGGCGAAGAAACCGGGCCACGTGAGCCAGTCAAATCCTGGAAGCAGCGGCGCTGAAGCGTCCCGGGTTTTCCGGAGGCTCCTATTTGTGAGAAGGAGCCACGATGAGTGCTACAAGGAACAAGTTTTCGCCTGAGTTTCGCGACCGCGCGGTGCGTATGGTGGAGGAGCATCGGGGGGATTACCCCTCGGAGTGGGCGGCGATGAGTTCGATTGCTGCTAAGGTTGGCTGCACGACCGAGACGCTGCGCCGCTGGTGCCGCGAGGAGGCGAGCCGACGAGCGGGACCAGCGGCGCAGGCCGCCAGTGACCGGGATCGGGTCAAGGCGCTGGAGCGCGAGGTGAAGGAGCTTCGCCGGGCCAACGAGATCCTGCGTAAGGCCTCGGCATATTTTGCTCAGGCGGAGCTCGACCGCCACGGCAAATGGTGATGTCGTTTATCGACGCGCACCGCGAGGAACTGGGTATCGAGCCGATCTGCCGGGAACTGGCGATCGCCCCTTCCTCCTATCACGAGCATGCTGCCCGGCTTGCCGATCCCGGCAGGCGACCGGCCCGCGCTCGCCGCGACGACGAGCTGCGCGAGGCCATCAAGCGTGCCCACGATGCCAGCTTTGGCCTCTACGGCACGCGCAAGGTCTGGCACCAGCTGCGCCGTGAAGGGGTGGCAGTCGCCAAGTGCACCGTGGAGCGGCTGATGCGCGCCATGGGTTTGGCAGGCGTGCGGCGGGGCAAGACGACGGTGACCACCGTCAGCAACCCCAAGGCGCCGTGCCCGCTCGACAAGGTCAACCGCGAGTTCCGCGTCAACCGGCCCAATGCGCTGTGGGTGGTCGATTTTACCTACGTCCATACCTGGGCGGGGTTCGTCTACGTTGCTTTCGTGATCGATGCCTTCGCCCGGCGGATCGTGGGCTGGAAGGTCAGCACCTCGGCTACGGCGGGCTTCGTGCTGGATGCCCTTGAGCAGGCGATCCATGCGCGCAGACCAGGTCCAGAGGACGGGCTGATCCATCACAGTGACAGGGGAACCCAATACCTTGCCATGAACTACACCCAGCGCCTGGCAGAGGCCAACCTCGTCCCGTCTGTGGGCAGCGTCGGCGACAGCTGTGACAATGCCTTGGCCGAAACGATCAACGGTCTTTACAAAGCAGAAGTGATCTGGCGGCAGCGATCCTGGCCGAGCGTATCAGCCGTCGAAATGGCAACCCTGCGCTGGGTCGATTGGTTCAACAATCACCGCCTGTTCGGGCCCATCGGGCATATCCCGCCCGCCGAGGCCGAAGCCAACTACTATGCAGCCAGAGAGACCCTCGATATGGTCGCATGACTCAAATGAAACCGCCTCCGGAAAACCCGGGACGCTTCAACCGCGCTCATGCGCAACAAAACGGCTCGGCTCTAATCCCAGCCGGAGGAAAGCTGGGGGTCACGTCAACCTGCTTGCCGAGCGCGAGGCTGACGCCGCGCTTCTCCAGCTCATCGGCGATAGCGCGCGCGTCGGGCACCGAACGGGCGAGGCGATCCAGCTTGGGCACGACCAGAGTTTCGCCGGCACGCACCGCGGCCAGTGCTTGGGCGAGGCCAGGGCGATCGCGGTTGCGGCCGGTCAGTCCATGATCGGTGTAGATGCGGTCCTCTGGCACGCCGAGCTCGATCAGCGCCCGGCGCTGGGCGGTGAGGTCCTGCTTGTCGGTCGAGCAGCGGGCATATCCGATGAGAGTGTTGGTCATGGCTCTAATCAATCATTCGAATTGCTGCGGGCTGTCTAAAAAGTCGCCTCAGTCGATCACGCAAGCTACGCTCGCTTCGCAGCGTGCATAACTGCACGCCGCCGATCTCCATTTGTACAAAGGCGGCGGCAGCGGCGATTACTTCAAGGTGCACTCCACCAATAATTTCATCGCTTTGAGGCTCGAGGATGAGGTACACTTTACAGCCGTCGGGCTTGGCCTTCAGATTTGGTCCGCCGTAGCGCATGTAAGCATTAGCGGCATCGAGCCGCTCCCACTCACCCGGACGATCGTTTTTCTCGACATTGGTGAAGTTCGATGGGCGTCACCGTGTCTACGATGCCGTCTGGCAGCGGTTCAGCCAGGAGATCCGCCTCCTTCTGGAGAATCGCTATGTCTACCACCCCTTCTGGCAGCATCAGAACGGTGTGCCAGGATACCAAGACTGGGAGCACAAGCTCGAGCGCGGTCGCCTTGCCATCAACCACGCCCTGCGCGAGCACGACACGGTCCGGATCCTGTCGATCCTGTTCGATCGGCTCTACGTCCTGCGCAACCAACTCGTCCACGGCGGCGCGACCTGGAACAGCGATGTCAATCGCGACCAGGTGAGGGACGGGGCATCGTTGCTCGGTTGCCTCCTACCGATCTTCGTCGTCAACAAAATAGCGCTTGACCTTCCAACGGTGGAGGACCACATGAGGGGGAGAAATCGCGAAAGTGGAAATCTCTTTCATGGATCTGAGTCTACAAAGGGGGAATGCTTCAGGCAGCAGATGGACGTGTCCTCGCGATGGGTGCTCGCCGACTTCGGCGGTCACGCGGGGTGCGGCCTTCCTTGTCGCCCAGCATACGTGTATTAGGATCGTGATGAAGCTCATCGTGGCCATTCTTATAGCGCTGTCGATGATCGGCAGCCCCGGTGCGGCGAGAGCCGCGCCGTCGGTAAGCTGTACGATGGCCGGCGCGGACGAAGGGATGACCCCTGACCACGAGAAGGTGGGCTGCTGCACGCCTGATTGTGCAACTCCTGCACCAGCAGCCGTCTTGCCGGGAGCAGATGTCGATGAGGACGCGGTAGATCCCTTTGCGCTCCTCAACGCGCGGCCGGAGCCTGGCAGCCTGCCGTCAATTATTCTGTCGACGGACGATCCTCCTCCGCGAGCTTTCTTCGCCTGATCAAGTGTCTGCGCGGTCGATGCTGCGCGGCGACCAGCGCCTCTGGCGCTGTGTCGAAGATCAGCACGTAGAGCGCGTCTCCTGCTGCCGAGCATCACGCTCGGGCCTGCCGGCGCGAACTGCGTAGGACGCGAAGAAAGTACGAGCATGAACATGATTATCAAGGCGGGCGTGCTTGGCACGCTTGTTACCCTTGCTGCCTGCGGCGCCGAGGACGCGACCAAGAGCGGCACCAGCGAAAATGCTGCGACTGCTGGAGCAGCTCCGGCGGTGAGCGCCAGCGATTCGCACTCCGGCACCGGCACTGTGAAAAGCATCTCCGGAAGCGACGTGACGATCGCCCATGAGGAGATCAAGTCGATCGGCTGGCCGGCTATGGAGATGACCTTCACGGCCGCCGATCCGGCGCTGGCGAATGGCATCAAGCCCGGTGACCGTGTGTCATTCGCTTTCACCAAGGGTGATGGCGCGACGACGCTGACGTCGATCTCAAAGCAGTGACGGATGAGGTGCGGTCGCGTCCGTGCGACCGCACCCGCCTGATCCTAGGAATTCACATATGTTCAGCACCATCACGGGGCGCGGGGAGCGGGCGCACGATCAGGGCGCGCGCCTGGCTAATTGGCGAGCAAATGTTGCTCGGCATCTCACAGCGGCGAGCGTCGTGCCTCTTACCATTCTGGCGGCGCCCGCGCCTGCCTTAGCGCAGGCACATCATGCCACGGCGACGGAACAGCCCGCGACTTCTCCTGCTGCCGGACCGACGCTTAGTCTCAAGGAGGCTGCGGCACTGGCGAGTGGTGATCAGCCGACCCTGGGCGCGTTTGAGCGCGAAGCGGTAGCCTCGGAACAGGCTGCGATTGCGGCAGGCACATTGCCTGATCCGACGATCACCGCCGGAATCCAGAACTTACCGGTGACCGGGAACATGGCGTTCAACCCCACTCGCGACGGCATGACAATGTACACGATCGGTGTGATGCGGGAGCAGGTTCGCCGCTCCAGACGTCAAGCCGAGGCTGCGAGGCTCACCGCAGAGGCAGTTGTCAGTCGGACGCAGGCGAGTGCGCAGGAGCGGCGCATTCAGCGGGACGTCATGGTCGCTTGGATCAACGCCGTGGAAGCACGAGCCAAACAGCGATTGTTGGACCGCCTGATCAACGATCTCGACGTCGGTCGCCAGATCATGGAAGCCGGCATTCCAACGGGATCTTCCACGCCCTCTCTTGCGCTCCAGGCCCAGGCGGAAGTCGCGCTTGCCAAGGCGATGCAAGAGGATGCGCGTGGGCAGGAGGCACGAGCCCGGGCTGAGATGGCGCGGTGGATAGGTGCTGCTGCGCAGCGCCCGTTGCCGGAAACGGTCCCAGCTCTTGAAGCGCCTGCAGCGAGCCAAGCGCTGCTGTCGCAACATCCGGCGATCGCGGCTGCCGAGGCGCAGGAGCGAGCGGCGCAAAGGGCTGTCGACGTGGCCAGGCAAGATCGAAAGCCGAATTTCGGTTGGTCCGTGATGTACGGCTACCGTCCCGATTATGGCGATATGCTGTCGGCCACCGTCAGTATCCCGCTCCAGATCAACAAAAACCGATTGCAGAACCGGCGGATCGCCGAGGCTTCGGCTCGCGCTGATGCTGCTCGGCTCCGAGCGCAGGATGCGCAACGCGAGCTGAGCGGCACCTATGGCGGCGCATTGGCCGACTACAAGAGCGCCGAGGCGCAGCTGTCGATCATCACCAGCCAGGCGATTCCGTCTCTTGAGGCTTCATTCGAGGCGGCAGAAGCTCGCTATGGAGCGGGTCAGGCGACTCTCGAGATGCCGCTCTTCATCGTGCGCCGGTACGTCGAAACTCACGTTCAAGCGATTGAGCAGCAGGGGCGGCGCGCTCGCGCGGCCGCCGAGCTCATTTACCTCACGCAGGATGTCGCGCGATGACCATCAAGGAAAGACTGCTCGTTGTCCGCACGGGGCTGGGAACATCCAGGAACAAGAAAATCCTCGCCGGCAGTGTCGCGCTTGCTCTCGCCGGGGCGGGCGTCGGCTATGCTGTTCTATCAGGAGATGGCGACGCAGGAGCGGGCGCCGCGAAGGGCGAGCTCGTCAACGGCGTCGTGCAGGACGGCTCCGGCAAAACCGTTCTCTACTGGTTCGATCCGATGCTGCCGATGGAGCGCTACAACGCGCCCGGCAAGTCGTCGATGAACATGGACCTTCAGCCGAAATATGCTGAGGAGGGCGGCGGCGCCGGCATTCAGATCTCGCCACAGGTGCAACAGAACCTCGGCGTCCGCACTGCGCGAGTAACCTTCGACAATCTGGCGGCGGCGATTGCGGTGGTCGGGCGCGTTGAGACTGACGAGCGCCGCATTGTCGAGGTCCAGACCCTAACCCCCGGCTTCGTCGAGCAGCTCAGCGTCCGCGCTGTCGGGGAACAGGTCGGCAGAGGGACTCGGGTCGCGAGCGTCTATTCGCCGGAGCTGCTTGGCGCTCAGCATGAGTATGCCGCCCTTTTGAAGATACGCCGTTCGACGATTACGCCGGGCCTGCGCAGTGCAGCGCGCCAGAGGTTGCAGCTGCTTGGCCTGCCGGAGGCGGCCATTCGCAACCTGGATCGGGGCGGGCGCCCTCAGCGCACGTACGGAGTGTTCGCTCCTCGGTCCGGGATCGTGACCGCCATAGGCGCGCGGCCGGGTGCGCGGGTGGAGCCCGGACAGTCGATCATCACCTTGGCGGATCTCTCGCAAGTGTGGGTTGTGGCCGAGGTTCCGGAAGTGTCGCTGGGCCAGATCCGCATCGGACAGCCGGCGGAGATCTCGTTTCCTGCCTATGGCGGCGAGACGGTTCAGGGCCGGATCGACTACATCTTCCCGACGCTCGATCCCGAAGCGCGTACTGCTCGAGTTCGTATCACGCTGCCCAACCCGGGCGGCCGGCTGAAGATCGGCATGTTCGCCAACCTCACCATCGGTGGTGCGGCAACAGGCGGTCTCGTCGTGCCGTCCGAGGCCGTTATCTCCACCGGAAGGCGCAACGTTGTTATTGTGCAGCGGAATGGCGGCTTCATTCCGGTCGAAGTTGAGCTTGGGCGCACGGTTGGCGACCGAACCGAGATCCGCAGGGGGCTCAACCTCAACGACATTGTCGTTGTTTCTGGTCAGTTCCTGATCGACTCCGAGGCCTCACTCGCCGGCATTGTCGAGCGTCTATCGCGAGGCCAATCGCCTGCCGCGCAACAGCAGCGGCAAGACGAGCTTATCCAGGGTCGCGGAGTCGTGAAGACGGTGGACGCGGCAGGTGGCCGTATCACTCTCGCTCACGAGCCGTTGGCGGGGATCAACTGGCCGGCCATGACGATGACCTTCCCCGTGAAGGACCGTTCGCTGCTGCGCGGCCGTAAGGCTGGCGAACGAGTGATGTTCGCCTTTCAGAGGCCACAGCAGGGTCAAACGCCCGTGATCGAGCGCATCGCTCCGGAGGCGGCGCAATGATCGAGCGGATCATTCGATGGTCGGCGGCGAACCGGCTGCTCGTTCTTCTTGCGGCCGCCTTCATCACGGCTGCCGGGTTGTACACGGTGAGCCGGACTCCGCTCGATGCTATCCCCGACCTCTCCGACGTCCAGGTCATCATCCGTACGCCCTATCCAGGGCAGGCGCCCCAGATTGTGGAGGCGCAGGTTACCTACCCGATCGCGACTACGATGCTGTCGGCGCCCAAAGTGAAGGCAGTCCGCGCCTTTTCCATGTTCGGAGACTCGTTTGTCACAATCATCTTCGAGGACGGGACCGACCTCTACTGGGCTCGCTCGAGGGTTCTCGAATATTTGAACCAGGCGGCGGGCCGGCTGCCGCCGGGGGTTACACCGGCACTTGGCCCTGATGCGACGGGCGTCGGCTGGGCTTACCAGTACGCGCTCGTCGACCGCACCGGTGGCAACGATCTTGGTCAGCTTCGTGCGCTGCAGGATTGGTTTCTGCGATACCAACTCAAGGAAGTCCCCGGCGTTGCCGAGGTCGCCAGCGTTGGCGGCATGGTCCGCGCGTTCCAGGTCGAGGTCAATCCCGAGAAGCTTCAGCTATATCGAGTGTCCGTCAGCGACGTAATGGAAGCGCTGCAAACGGCAAATAACGAGACTGGCGGCTCGGTTATTGAGCGTGCGGAAGCCGAGTACATGATCCGTGTCGGTGGCTATCTGCAGAGCCTCGACGATTTCCGAAACATACCTCTGAAGGTGAGCGCCGGCGGCGTTCCGGTCACGATCGGTGACGTTGCGCGCGTCCAGATCGTTCCCGAATTCCGGCGCGGCATCGCCGAATTCAATGGCCAGGGAGAAGTCGCAGGCGGTGTGATCGTCGTTCGTGCAGGAGCCGACACGAGGTCGGTAATCGAGGCGGTCAAGGAGAAGCTCGAGGAACTCAAGATGGCTCTTCCCAAGGGCGTTGAGGTGGTGACGGTCTACGACCGGTCATCGCTCATCGAACGCGCGATCGAGAACCTTTCTCATAAGCTTGTCGAAGAGTTCATCGTCGTTGCGCTCGTGTGCGTGGTGTTCCTCTTACACCTGCGCTCGGCACTGGTGGCAATCCTGACGCTCCCCCTAGGAATCCTCGCCGCGTTCATCGTGATGTACTATCAGGGGGTTAACGCGAACATCCTTTCGCTTGGAGGTATCGCGCTGGCGATCGGCGCCATGGTCGATGCGGCCGTGGTGATGATCGAGAATGCTCACAAGAAGCTCGAGCACGCTGAGCACGAGCATGGGGGCATGACCGAGGAGTTGCGCAAGCGCACGCTGGTGGACGCGGCCGTTGAGGTCGGGCCGGCGTTGTTCTTTTCCCTCTTGATCATCACGCTCTCGTTCCTGCCGGTCTTCTCCCTGGAGGCTCAGGAGGGCAGGCTCTTCACGCCTCTTGCGCTCACCAAGACTTACTCAATGGCGGCGGCCGCTGGGCTCTCCGTCACGCTCATCCCGGTCCTGATGATCATGTTCATCAAAGGCAAGATTCGCCCCGAAGAGAAGAACCCAATCAATCGCTGGCTGATCGCGGCGTACAGGCCCGCCCTTGTCTGGGTCATGAAGTGGCCCAAGCTCGTCCTTGGTCTTGCTATCGGGGCGCTTCTTCTGACGGCGTGGCCGCTTTCTCGCCTCGGCGGGGAGTTCATGCCCGCGCTGGCGGAGGGCGACCTCCTTTACATGCCGACGGCGCTTCCAGGCCTGTCTGCGTCCAAAGCCTCTGAGCTCCTTCAGATCACAAACCGCATGATCAAGACGGTCCCGGAGGTGAAGACGGTGTTCGGCAAGGCGGGCCGCGCCGAGACCGCAACCGACCCTGCGCCGATCGAAATGTTCGAAACGGTTATCCAGCTCAAGCCTCAGAGCGAGTGGCGTGAAGGGATGACGATGGAGAAGTTGATCGCCGAGCTCGATTCACGCGTGAAGGTGCCTGGCCTGGCCAATGTCTTCGTGCCGCCGATCCGGAACAGGATCGACATGCTCGCGACGGGCATCAAGAGCCCCGTTGGCGTGAAGGTGAGCGGAGCTGATCTCGCCACGCTCGATCGGCTCGGAGCTAAAATCGCGCAGGTGGTGAAGACCGTTCCCGGCACAACCTCCGCTATCTCGGATCGGATCCTCGGCGGCCGCTACATCGACATCAAGGTCGATCGCCTGGCCGCTGCTCGATACGGGCTGTCCATTGAGGACGTGCAGAACACGGCTGCCGGTGCGGTTGGCGGCATGTCGGTGGATGAGAAGATCGAGGGGCTTGCTCGCTTCCCGATCAACGTGCGCTTCCCGCGCGAGATGCGCGGCAGCGTCGAGGCTCTGCGCAGTCTGCCGATTGTCGCTCCGACAGGCGGAATCGTGCCGCTGGGTGCCGTGGCAAGCGTGCAGATCGCCGACGGTCCGGTGACGGTAAAGAGCGAGAACGCGCGGCCCTCCGCTTGGGTCTACGTCGACGTTCGCGACCGCGACATTGTCGGGTTTGTGAATGAAGCGCGCCAGAAGGTCGCTCGAGAGGTGTCGATGCCTCCGGGCTATTCGATCACCTGGTCAGGTCAGTTCGAATATGCCGAGCGTGCTTCGAAGAGGTTGGCCGTGATCGTGCCGCTGACCATCGGCGTAATCTTCCTGCTCCTGTACCTCGCCTTCAAGCGAGTGCGTGAGCCGCTCATCGTCCTCCTCGCGCTTCCGTTCGCGCTCATTGGCGGAGTCTGGCTCATCTACCTGATGGGTCACGCGATCTCCGTGGCAACAGCGGTCGGCTTCATCGCTCTTGCCGGGCTTGCTGCGGAGTTTGGGGTTATCATGCTGGTCTACCTCGACAAGGCGATCGAGGAGCGGATTGAGGCCGGCAAGTTCTCGAAAACCGAGGATCTCGAGGACGCGCTGATGGAAGGCGCGGTCTTACGGGTGAGGCCGAAGGCGATGACGGCTGCGGTCATCCTCGCTGGTCTTTTTCCGCTGCTCATCGGCGAGGGCACCGGCTCTGAGATCATGCAGCGTCTGGCGGCTCCGATGGTGGGCGGCATGATCACGGCGCCCCTCCTGTCCCTCTTCGTTCTCCCTGCGATCTACAAGCTCCTCGGCGTGAAGCAGTTCATGCGTGAGGCCGTGGATCAAAAGCAGCCCGACGTCGCGTCGGCTGCCAAGCCGCAGATGACATAACCAGCAAGCGGGAATTTCCAGCCTCGAACGTAGGAGCTGAACATGATGATGGACTGCGGTGGAGCCGCGATGATGATCGGCATGGGAGTTGTCTGGCTCCTCGTCGTAGCCGTCCTGATCCTAGGGCTGGCAGCTCTCGTGAAATACCTTCGGGCGGGCTCCGGCTGATCAATCTCTCGCGGGGGAGGGGGGGAACTTTCAACCAATAAGGGAGCGATGCGATGGCCAAAGAAGATGTGGTGCTGATCACGGGCGCCAGCGGGTTCATCGGAAGTGCGATCATACGAAGGCTGGCCGAGGAATACACGCTGGTCGGCCTTGACCGGGCCGGCCCGCCTGATCCTCCCGCTCCGGCGCACGCGGTGGACTTCGATCTCAGTAGCGATGAAGCGGTAACGGCTGGCCTCGAGACGGTCCGTGAGCGCTTCGGCAACCGCATCGCCTCCACCCCGGAACCCAAAACGATTAGCGGAAACGGCAGGTCGAATAGGAACAGCCCGATGAACGCGGCCACCGCCAGCGCACGCTTCAACACCGTATCCAGCGCACGTCCGGCAATACGCAATAAGGCTTGCACCACAATCGCCAGCACCGCCGCTTTCACGCCGAGGAACAGCGCTTCGACCCATGCGAGAGTTGCGGCAATGGCATAGAGCACCGACAGCGCCAGAATGATGGCCGCGCCCGGAATGACAAAGAGCAGCCCCGCGGCCAGCCCGCCGCGCCATCCATGCAGCCGCCACCCGATCCATGTGGCGAGCTGTTGCGCTTCGGGGCCGGGGAGCAGGTGGCAGAAATTGAGCGCGTGGAGGAAATCCTCCTCGGCCACCCATTTGCGCTCTTCCACCAATTCCCGGTGCATCAGCGCGATCTGCCCCGCAGGTCCGCCAAAGCTGAGCAGGCCGATGCGGGTGAACGGTAAGACCGTATGTCCGCCTCGGTGTTTGAGGTGGCTCGCCCTACACTGTGTT
>NZ_LSKQ01000222.1 GCF_001557115.1 Erythrobacter sp. CCH5-A1 | reverse complement strand
GATCCCCCCTGCCCCGCCGCGCCGCCTCGTGCCCGCCAAGCCGAGCCCCGAGATCGCCGGCAAGACCAGCCTCCTCGACCTGTCGGACAAGGTGTGCCGCTGGCCGATGGGTCACCCGGGCGAACCCGACTTCCACTTCTGCGGCGAGCAGGTGAACCCGGGCTTCCCCTATTGCGTCGAGCATTGCGGCCGCGCCTATCAGGCCCAGTTGCCGCGCGGCGTGCGCCGTCCGCCCCCGCCGCTGCCCTTCGGTGGTCCCCGCGTCCGCTAGGGCCGCCGATTCGCCGATGTCCCCGTTCAGCTTCGTGCCCGCGAGGCTGTCGTAGGAGACACATGAGACACAGTGTAATGCCAAATTTGTCCCCTCCGCATACGCTCCCTGCCACGGGAGCGATGCGGGGGAGAAAAGACGGCTGATCGGCATGAATGCAGGCTGCGCCAGGCAAGGTGCTGTAGGAAAGTGTTTTCTGCCTCCCGCGCCCGGCAAGGCTTGCCCTCGCCCGCCGCTGGCCGCTATTGAGCGTCGAGCCGAAGGGAGCGCTACCATGAGTGCGGGACGGATCGTCAGCTTCACCATCGCCGCCGCGCTCGCCGGGGCCGCCCAGCCTGCCCTCGCCGAACTGCCCGCGCCCGTGCGCGCGATGATCGATGCCGCGATTGCCACGGGCGACGAGACCAAGGTGCGCACCATCGCCGACATCGCGAAGGCGACCAACCCGGCCGACACCGCCGAGATCGACGCGCTCGTCGCCACCTTCACCACCGCGCTAGCCGCGCGCAAGAAGGCCGAGGAAGAAGCCCGCCTCGCCGCGCTGCGCGAGGCCGATGTGTTCGACAACTGGAGCGGCAAGGGCGAGCTCGGCGGCTTCCGGTCGACCGGCAACACCTCGACCACCGGCATCACCGCGGGCCTCACGCTCGAGCGGCAGGGGATCAAGTGGCGCCACCGCCTGACCGGCCGCGCCGATTACCAGCGCGCCAGCGGGGTGACCACGCGCGAGCAGTTCCTCGCCCGCTACGAGCCCGACGTGAAGGTCTCGGACGATTTCTACGTCTATGCCCTCGCCCAGTACGAGGCCGACCGCTTCCAGGGCTTCGATGCACGCTACGCGATCTCCGGGGGCATGGGCTACCAGGCGATCAAGGGCAAGGCCGTGCAGCTATCGGTGAAGGCCGGCCCGGCCTACCGCCTCACCCAGTTCACCGACGGGCGCACCGAGGACCGCATCGCCGGCCTCCTCGCGCTCGATTTCGACTGGCAGATCACCGATCGTCTGAAGCTTACGCAGGACACCAACGCCGTGGCCGAGACCGGGGGTTCGGCGGTCGCGATCATCGATTCGCGCAACACCTCGATCGACCTCGTGACCGGGCTCGACGCGGCGATCGCCAAGAAGCTGAAGGCACGGTTTTCCTATGCGCTCGAATACGACAGCAACCCGGCGCCGGGCGCGGTGCAGACCGACACGCTGAGCCGCGTGACGCTGATTTATGATTTTTGAGCGAACCAGATGATGTGATGCGCGCCCTTGTTGCCCGGGCGCGAGCGAACGTTCCATTCGGTGACTTGGAGTCCGGTGTCGTAGAGCCGCTTGCGGAAAGCAGGGTCGGGCCCGGCTGACCACACCGCCAGAATGCCGCCCGGCTTCAAGGCGTCCCGCGCCTTGGCAAGGCCGGTGCGCGAATAGATCCGGTTGTTGGCATCGCGCACGATCCCGTCGGGGCCATTGTCGACATCGAGCAGGATCGCATCGAATTTGGCGCAAGTGCCGTCGTTCGCGTCATCGATGAGGGCGGCAACATCGCAGATTTTCAGGTCGAGGCGCGGGTCGGCGAGGCCCTCGCCCGTCAGTTCGGCCATCGGCCCCCTGGCCCAGTCGATGATCGCCTCGGAAATCTCGGCCACCACGATCTGCGCCTTGGCGCCCAGCTTGGCGGCGGCTGCGCGGTAGGTGAAACCCATGCCGTAGCCGCCGATCAGGATGCGCGCATTGGCCTTGCCGAGGCGGTCGATCGTGAGGTCGGCGAGCTGCTCCTCGGAAAAGCGCATCCGCGTGCTCATCAGCTCGTTGCGGCCCATCACGATCATGAAGTGACCGGCATGGGTGTAGAGTTCGAGGGTGACGCCATCCTCGATCTGGGTTGTGTCGATCAGTTCGCGCTGGAGCATCGGTGCAAATCCAAAAGCAAGGCCGCCCGGATCGCTCCGGGCGGCCTCCTGTTCATACCTCTCTCGAGGCGATTAGTCCTTCAGGAAGTCGGGCAGACCGGCCGGACCGCTGTCACGCTCGCGCCCGCCGCGGTCGCCGCCGCGGTCACGCCCGCCGCGATCCCCGCCGCGCCCGCCGCCCTTGGGGCCGCGACGATCGCCGCGGTCGCCACGATCACCGCGCGGTTCGCGCGGTTCGCGGGGCGGACGGGTGTCCTCCAGCTCTTCGCCGGTTTCCTGGTCGACCACGCGCATCGACAGGCGGACCTTGCCGCGCTGGTCGATCTCGAGGACCTTGACCTTCACTTCCATGCCTTCGGAGACGACATCGGTAGGCTTCTCGACTCGCTCATTGCGCATTTCCGAGACGTGGACGAGGCCGTCCTTGCCGCCCATGAAGTTCACGAAGGCGCCGAAATCGACGATGTTGACGACCTTGCCGTTGTAGATCTTGCCGACTTCGGCTTCCTCGACGATGCCGAGGATCCACTTCTTCGCCGCTTCGATCTCGTCGAGGTTGCTGGACGAGATCTTGATCACGCCTTCATCGTCGATGTCGACCTTGGCGCCGGTTTCGGCGACGATCTCGCGGATCACCTTGCCGCCGGTGCCGATGACGTCACGGATCTTCGACTTGTCGATCTGGATCGTCTCGATGCGCGGCGCGTGCTTGCTGACTTCGGTGCGGGCACCGGTCAGCGCCTTGGCCATTTCGCCAAGGATGTGCTGACGGCCGGCCTTGGCCTGCTCGAGCGCCTTGGCCATGATCTCCTGCGTGATGCCGGCGACCTTGATGTCCATCTGCATCGTGGTGATGCCTTCGGCGGTCCCGGCAACCTTGAAGTCCATGTCGCCGAGGTGGTCTTCATCGCCCAGAATGTCCGAGAGGACGGCGAATTCGTCACCTTCGAGGATCAGGCCCATGGCGATGCCCGAAACCGGAGCCTTCACCGGAACGCCGGCATCCATCATCGACAGACAGCCGCCGCACACGGTCGCCATCGACGACGAGCCGTTCGACTCGGTGATGTCCGACAGCACGCGGATGGTGTAGGGGAAGTCTTCCTTGCTCGGCAGCACGGGATTGAGCGCGCGCCAGGCGAGCTTGCCGTGACCGACTTCGCGGCGACCCGGCGCGCCGAAGCGGCCCACTTCACCGACCGAATAGGGCGGGAAGTTGTAGTGCAGCATGAAGCTCGAATAGCTGAGGCCCTCGAGCCCGTCGATCATCTGCTCGCTGTCCTTGGTGCCCAAGGTGGTGGTGCAGATCGCCTGCGTCTCGCCGCGGGTGAAGAGCGACGAACCGTGGGTGCGCGGCAGGAAGCCGACGATGGCTTCGATCGGGCGGACCTGATCGAGCTTGCGGCCGTCGATGCGCGCGCCTTCCTTGAGGATGGCGGTGCGCACGATGTCCGCTTCCACCTTCTTCATGGTCTTGATCGCGACCATCTGGGTCTGCGGGGTTTCGTCGGCAAACGCCGCCTTGGCCTTGGCCCGCGCCTCGTTCAGCGCGTTGGAACGCGCCGACTTGTCGGTGAGCTTGTAGGCAGCAGCAATATCCGCGCCGACCAGTTCCTTGAGCTTCGCCTTGATGTCGGCGGTGTTGTCGCTGACGTCGATATCCCACGGATCCTTGGCGGCCTTCTCGGCGAGTTCGACGATCGCGCCGATCACCTTGCGGATCTCGTCATGCGCGAACATGACGGCGCCGAGCATTTCTTCCTCGGTCAGTTCCTTGGCCTCGGATTCGACCATCATCACGGCCTTGTCGGTCGCGGCGACCACGAGGTCGAGACGGCCTTCGGCGAGCGCCTTGTCCTGCTTCGGGTTCAGCGTGTATTCGCCGTCGACGAAGCCGACGCGCGCGGCGCCGATCGGGCCCATGAAGGGCACGCCCGAGATGGTCAGCGCCGCCGAGGCCGCGATCATCGCGACGATATCGGCCTCGGTCTCGCCGTCGAACGACAGGACCTGCGCGATCACGTTGATCTCGTTGTAGAAGCCTTCGGGGAAGAGCGGACGGATCGGACGGTCGATCAGGCGGCTGGTGAGCGTTTCCTTCTCGGTCGCGCCGCGTTCACGCTTGAAGAAGCCGCCCGGGATGCGCCCGGCGGCCGAGAACTTTTCCTGATAGTGGACGGTGAGCGGGAAGAAGTCCTGCCCTTCCTTCACCGACTTGGCGGCGGTGACAGCGCACAGCACCACGGTTTCGCCATAGGTGGCGAGGACCGCGCCATCGGCCTGACGGGCAATGCGCCCGGTTTCCAGAGTGAGGGTCTTTCCGCCCCACTCCAGCGATACGGTTTTCGTGTCGAACATTGGTTTTCCTTCTGACCCGCGCGGCCATATTGCCGGGCGGGGCCTCATGTGCCGGGGAAAAGACCGTCCCGGTCCGGTGCGGGGCACTGATCTGGCCCCGGGGCGCGGCAGACCGGATGTCTGCGGGCCCCAAATGCGAGAAAGGCGGCCCTTGAGCCGCCTTTCAACGCGAAACTCTTACTTACGCAGACCCAGCTTCTGGATCAGGGCGTTGTAACGCTCGACATCCTTCTTCTTGAGGTAGGCGAGCAGCGTGCGACGCTTGTTGACCATCATGAGGAGGCCACGACGCGAGTGGTTGTCCTTGTGGTGATCCTTGAAGTGCTCGGTGAGGTTGCGGATGCGCTCGGTGAGGATCGCGACCTGGACTTCCGGGCTGCCGGTGTCCTTGGGATCACGGGCGTTCGAGGCAATGACTTCCTGCTTCTTTTCGGCGGTCACCGACATATTCGTTCTCTCTTACTCAGCGACATCGGGAAGGTTGAACCCGCGCACGACCGTGGCCGTGCCATCCGAAATCTCCATCAGCGCCACCGGGACAGTGCCCAGCTTGGCGAGGTAGAGCCCGGATGAGTGGGGCATGCCAGACAGCACCCGGCCCTGTCGGACCGCCTGCGCGCTTGTCTGGTCGAGTGCGAGGGCCGGGATGTCGTCCAGCCCCGCCTCCAGCGGCAGGAGGAGGTGTTCAAGGCCCCGGCCCTTAGCGCTTTCCTCCATGAAGTCCAGCGAAATCGCTTGTTCCTGCCGGAAGGGCCCGGCCTTGATGCGCCTGAGGTAGGTAACATGACCACAGGTGCCCAGCGCATGGGCAATGTCGCGGGCGAGGGAGCGGATGTAGGTGCCCTTGGAGACATGCACGCGCAAAGTCGCATACTGCTCGCTTGCATCAAACTCGCCGACAAAACCTTCCGCGACATACTCCCAGCCGTAGATCGTGACCTTGCGGGACGGCAGCGCCACCTCCTCGCCGCGCCGCGCCAGATCGTACGCGCGCGCGCCATCGACCTTGAGCGCCGAATAGGCAGGCGGAATCTGCTCGATCTCGCCAGTGAAACGTTCGGCCAGCACGGTCTCGACCGGCCCGAACCCCGGCTGCACATCGGACTGGGCAATCACGGCGCCCTCCGTATCGAGCGTGTCGGTCTCCCGCCCGAACTGCACGGTGAACTCGTAGATCTTGCTCGCATCGAGCATCCGCCCGGCAAGCTTAGTTGCCTCCCCCAAGGCAATCGGCAGCACGCCCTCGGCCAGCGGATCTAGCGTGCCGCCATGGCCGACCTTGGTCTTGGCATAGCCGTTCTGGCGCAGCACGCGCTTCACCGCGCTCACCCCTTGCGTGCTGCCCATGCCCCTCGGCTTGTCGAGGATCAGCCAGCCGGATAGCGGCGCGCTCATCCGTTCAGGGCCTCGGAGAAATGCTTGCGGCACAGCGCGACATAGCGGTCGTTCCCGCCGATTTCGGTCTGCCGGCCCTGCCTGACCGCCGCGCCGCTTTCGTCGACTCGCAGGTTCATGGTCGCCTTGCGCCCGCAGTGGCACACGGCCTTCAGCTCCACCAGCGCGTCCGCGATGCCCAGCAGCACCGCCGAGCCGGGGAACAGCGCCCCCTGAAAGTCGGTCCTGAGACCATAGCACAGAACCGGTATCCCCGCCTCGTCCGCTAAACGCGCAAGCTGCCACACCTGATCGGGCGAGAGAAACTGCGCCTCGTCGACCAGCACGCAATCGAGCTTGCCCGCGTCATGGAACGCGTTCACTTCGGCCCACAGGTCGGTTGCGGGCGTGAATGTGTGCGCCTCGCTCTCCAGCCCGATGCGGCTGCGCACCATCCCGGCCGAGCGGCTATCGAGCGCGGCGGTCCATAGCATGGTGCGCATCCCCCGCTCGCGATAGTTGAAATCGGCCTGCAACAGGTGCGAGGATTTGCCTGCATTCATGCTGGCATAGTAGAAGTAGAGCTTGGCCATCGCGGCTGCCTATCGCTTTGCCGCGTCAGGGGCGAGCGCGATGTGAACCTTTTGCGCAGGTCGTGCGTATGGGAAATGGTATGACGAGCCCCCTCACCCGCCTGCTTCTGCTGCCTCTGCTGGCCGCCTTCGCGCTTGCCAACACCGCCAGCACGCCGCAGCGCTACACGCTCGATGCCTCGGCCAGCAATGTCTCGGCCAAGGTCCCCTTCTTCGGCCTCTCCAGCAAGACCGCGCGCTTTCCCCGCATGGAGGGCGCGGTGACGATCGTTCCCGGCGCGCCCGAGAAGGCGGTGATCGACGTGACCTTCGATGCGACCGCGATCCAGGCGCCCGACTCGGTCACGCTGGCGCGGCTGCGGGGCGAGAAGTTCTTCTGGGTGGAGAAATATCCCACGATCCGCTTCACGGGCCGCTCGCTGAAACTCGCCACCGCGACCACGGGCACCGTATCGGGCGATCTGACCGCGCGCGGGGTGACGAAGCCCGCCACGCTCAAGGTGACCTTCGATGCCGATCCGTTGCGCAATGTCGGCATGCCGATCAGCTTCACGGGTACCACCACCATCGACCGGCGGCAGTTCGGGATGAAGTCCTACCAGCTGATCGTGGGCAACAAGGTCGACATCACGCTGAAGGCGCGCATGCTGCCGCGCTAGGCGTCGTCGTCCTCGTCATCCAGATCGCGCGCCACCTTGGGATCGCGCAGCAGCGCTTCGATCCGGTCGGCCTCGGCGAAGCTCTCGTCCTTGCGGAACTTCAGCTTGGGGGCGAATTTGAGGCCGAGGCGCTGGGCGACCTCGCGCTGGAGGAAGGCGGTGTTCTGCCTGAGGGCGTGAACAACCTCCTCGTCGCCCGCGCCGAGCAAGGGCTTTACGTAAGCCGTCGCATGGCGCAGGTCGGGAGTCATGCGCACCTCGGTGACCGCGATGTGCGCGGCGCTCACCACATCGTCATGCACCTCGCCGCGCGCGAGCAGTTCCGAGAGGATATGCCGCACCCGCTCGCCCACCTTGAGGACGCGGACCGATTGCTGCTCGGCGGTGAAGGGTTGTTTGGCGGCCATAGCGTCAGGTCATCTTCGACAGGAGGTTCTTGAGCGAGTTCATGTTGCGCGCCGTGCCCCTGCAGCGGAGCCTGCGCTCCAGCGTCTTGTTCGACAGGTCCGACACACCCACCCCGTGGACATAATCGAGAAACAGCACGCGGTCACCCATCGCCAAACGCTCGCCGCCTCGGGCGCGGTGGTCCGCCACAAGCTGATCGAAATCTGCGCGGTCGGGTTGCCGGCTCAAGAAGATCGAGTGGACCATCTTGTCTGACCCATGCTGCGGACCGGTGCCGTGGAACGGGTTTTCGTCAATCGCGGCGCGCACCTGTTCGCGGGTGCGAACCATGGCACAGGATTTGAACCCGTAGCGCGCGGCAATCACGCTTTCGAGCGCGACTTCAATGCTGGCCGGATCGCGGCTGTCGCTCAGAATGACATTGCCGCTGGCTGCCACCGTCACAACGTCGCGAAACCCGGCCTCCTCCAGCGCAAGCCTGAGATCGGCCATGGCGATCCGGTTGCCGCCCACATTGATGCTGCCCAGCAGCGCCAGATAGCGCCGGTTGTCCCCGGGCATTATCGCTCCATTCCGGTCGCGGTCGGCGTCGGGCGCGGGGTCGGGATCGCGGTCGAGGTGGAGCGGGCGTAGATCGTGCCGTCCTCGCCCAGCAGTTCGCCTTCGAGGAAGATGACCCGCTGCCCCGCCTTCACAACCCGGCCCTTGCCGATGATGGTCGCGCCCTCGGGGATCAGGCGGATGAGGCTCATGGATATGTCGAGGTTAAGCGGCGCCATCACGCCGCCGGTCGCCGCGACATAGGCATAGCCCATCACGTCATCGAGATAGCCCGCCACCAGCCCGCCCTGCACGCCGCCGCGCCAGGTGCAGACCTCGCGCTTCACGGTGAATCGCATGGTGACGGTCTGGCTCGCGTCGTCGAAGCCGACGAACTCGCTGCCGAGCAGCGCCGTGTGCGGCGACTGCCCGGCATCGTCTGGGTAGTGCGGGTCCGTCAGGCTCACAGCGTCCGCTCGCGCTCCTCGACCGAGAAGACTTCGAGGTTGTCGCCTGGCTTGATGTCGTTGGTGTCCTCGAGCACCACGCCGCATTCAAGACCGGCGCGCACTTCGTCGACATCGTCCTTGAAGCGCCTGAGCGAGGCGATCTTGGTGGCCGAGACGATGACGTCGGCGCGAGTGAGACGCGCGAACAGACCCTTGCGGATCGCGCCTTCCAGCACCAGCAGACCTGCCGCCTTGTCCTTCTTGCCCGCCGGGAAGACCTGCTTGACCTCTGCACGGCCCACAACGGTTTCAATCCGCTCCGGCCCGAGCTCGCCCGCCATCTCCTTGGCGACCGCATCGGTGAGGTGGTAGATGACGTCGTAATACATCATCCGCACATTGTCGCGCTTCAGGAGCTCGCGCGCCTTGGCGTTGGGACGCACGTTGAAGCCGATGATCGGCGCCTTGGAGGCCCCCGCCAGCAGCACGTCGCTCTCGGTGATCGCACCCACGCCTGCGTTCAGCACGCGCACCTTGATCTCGTCGTTCGAGAGGTTGTGAAGCGCGTTGACGATCGCTTCGACCGAGCCCTGCACGTCCGCCTTCACCACCACCGGATATTCGATGACGTTGGAGGCGAGGCCTGCGAACATCGTGTCGAAATTTGTCGGCGCGAGGGCCGTGCGCTTTTCGGTCGCGAGTTCCTGACGGTACTTGGCGACCTCGCGGGCGCGCTGCTCGTTCTCGACCACGGTGAGCTGGTCACCCGCCGAGGGCACCCCGCCGAGGCCGAGCACCTCGACCGGCATCGAGGGGCCGGCTTCCTTCAGTTGCTGGCCCTTGTCGTCGACGATCGCGCGGACCTTGCCGCTTTGCGTGCCGACCACGAAGGTATCGCCGCGCTTCAGCGTCCCGCGGGTGACGAGCACGGTCGCAACCGGCCCGCGGCCCTTGTCGAGCTGGGCTTCGATCACGGTCGCCTCGGCATCGCGGTCGGGCCGCGCCTTCAGCTCGAGCAGTTCGGCCTGGAGGTTGATCGCGTCGATCAGGTTGTCGAGCCCCGCGCCGGTCTTGGCCGAGACTTCCACGTCCTGCACGTCGCCCGACATCGCCTCGACGACGATCTCGTGCTCGAGCAGGCGTTCGCGGATCTTCTGCGGGTTGAACTCGGGCTTGTCCGACTTGGTGATCGCCACGATCATCGGCACGCCCGCCGCCTTGGTGTGGTTGATCGCCTCGATGGTCTGCGGCATCAGCCCGTCATCGCCCGCGACCACCAGCACCACGATGTCGGTGACGTTAGCCCCGCGCATGCGCATTTCGGTGAAGGCCGCGTGGCCGGGAGTGTCGAGGAAGGTGATCTTCGACTTGTCCTTGGTGGTGATCTGGTAGGCGCCGATGTGCTGGGTGATGCCGCCGGCCTCGCCCTTCACCACATCGGTGCCGCGCAGGGCATCGAGCAGACTGGTCTTGCCGTGGTCGACATGGCCCATGATCGTCACCACCGGGGGACGCGGCTTCTGCGTCTCGATCGGATCCTCGTCGGCGCTGGTGTCGATATCGACATCGCTCGCCGAGACGCGGGTGATGTTGTGGCCGAATTCCTCGACGAGGAGCTCGGCGGTGTCCTGATCGATCGTCTGGTTGACCGTGACCATCATGCCCATGTTGAACAGCGCCTTCACGAGGTCGGCGCCCTTCTCGGCCATGCGGTTGGCGAGCTCGCTGACGGTGATCGCCTCGGGGACGACCACGTCGCGCACCTGCTTTTCGCGCGGCTTGCTGGGGCCGCCCTGCCCGCGGCGTTCCTTCTCGCGGGCGCGCTTCAAGGCGGCGAGGCTGCGGGCGCGGCGGCCTTCGTCCTCGTTCAGCGCGCGCGTGACGGTGAGCTTGCCCGAGCGGCGGTTGTCCTTGCTCTCATCGGCAGGGGCCGCGCGCTTTTCGTCCTTCTTCTTGGGCTTGGCTTCGACCGCAGCGGGACGCTTGGGCTCGGGCCGTTCGACCGGGGTGAAGCGGCGCGCGGCGGGGACGGCGGCGCTCGCCGCCGTGGCAGCGGGCGCATCTTCGGCGGCTGCGGGAGCCTCGGCCGCGGGCGCGGCCTCGGGCTGCGCGGGCGCGCTGGCGGCTTCGGCGCGCTGGCGCTCGGCCTCTTCCTCGGCACGGGCGCGTTCTTCGGCGCGGCGGCGTTCTTCCTCCTCGCGCTCGCGCGCCTCGGCTTCCTCACGCTTGCGGGCTTCCTCGGCGAGGCGCAGGCGTTCTTCCTCGGCTTCAAGCTGCAGGCGCTTCACGCGCTCCTGCGGGGTCTCGCCGGCAGGGGCCGGACGCGCGGGGCGCGGCGCGGGAG
>NZ_LSKQ01000221.1 GCF_001557115.1 Erythrobacter sp. CCH5-A1 | reverse complement strand
CCCTGTGTGGACGGCTCTCCGTTGGCAAGGGTATTTCTGCGCTGCGCTGGCTGGTCGTGGCGCCCATGTGTCCGGCCTGTTTGCGCGGCTTTGCATGGCCGCTGGCCCTGATGCCATTCGCGCGGTTCAGGTCCCTCCCAGTTGCACGCACTCGAAGTGCTGGGGTCGGACGGGTTCTCCTGCTCCGGCGGTTTCAACCGGCTTGTTGCGTCAGTTCAGTCTGCCCTCTCCAACTGGTGTAGCGCCCTTGGGCGCGATCTCTCAGGCGGCTGCCAGCTCCGGTTCCCGGTAAGCCTCGCCACTCGCCAACATCGCCCAGATGATGCGGGCGTTCTTGTTCGCCAGCGCGACAGCGGCAACCTTGGGCTTCTTGCGCGACAGCAGCTGCGTCACCCAGGGGCGCTTGGTGCTGCCCTGCTTCGCTCGCCGCACCACTGCCATGGCACCGACCACGAGCAGCTCGCGCAGGTAAGGGTTGCCGGCCTTGGTAATGCTGCCAAGCCGCTCCTTGCCGCCGCTCGAGTTCTGGCGCGGCGTGAGGCCAATCCATGCCGACAGGCTTCGCCCGCCGCCGAAGGTGGTAGGATCGGGCACGCAGGCCACGATCGCGCTGGCCAGCAGTGGGCCAATGCCGGGGATCTTCATCAGCCTGCGGCCTGCCTCGGTCTTGCGGGCATCGGCGAGGATGCGCCGATCGTTGTCGAGGATCTGCTCCTTGACCATCTCCAGCTGGGTGCTCAGCACCGCAAGGCACGCTCGGGCCTCGCCGGGCAAGCGCGCATCATCCTGATCGGCGATGACCGCGATCAGCCGGTCCAGGCCTCCGCGTCCGATGGCTGCGGTGATGCCGAACTCGGCCATGTGGGCACGCAGGGCGTTGCTGATCTGGGTGCGCTGGCGGGTGAGGATCTTGCGCACCCGGTGCAGCATCATGGTCGCTTGCTGGTCCGGCGACTTCGCGCCGACGAACCGCATCGTCGGCCGGGTTACGGCCTCGCAGATCGCCTCGGCATCGGCAGCATCGTTCTTCCCGCGCTTCACATAGGGCTTCACGTATTGCGGCGGCATCAGCTTGACCTCGTGGCCGAGTGCCGCCAGCTCTCGCGCCCAGTGGTGAGCCGAAGCGCAGGCTTCCATCCCGACAAGACACGGCGGCAGCTTCTCGAACAGCTTCAGTAGCTGACCACGAGAAAGCCTCCGCCGCAGAACAGCTTCGCCCCGCGGGTTAACACCGTGAACCTGGAAAACAGACTTGGCCAGATCCAGCCCAACAACCGATACTTGCTCCATCGTCACTCTCCTCTCCGACTGATCCGCAGAAATTACCCCGCGGGGTGGAGAGCCGTCCACGACATCA
>NZ_LSKQ01000220.1 GCF_001557115.1 Erythrobacter sp. CCH5-A1 | reverse complement strand
GGTCTCCTCTGAAAGCAGTTACCACGGCCGAGCACAAAATTTTAAACAGTCTCATGATCACCTCTCCAAACGCACCCTCGCCGTTTTCCCACCCGGCGTGGTTCTGCGCGATCAGTTCATAGCCGAGATCATTCAGAGCGCTTTCGAATGTTGTTTCAACCGCGAACGCATCGCCGCGGTAGGGAACGGTCCATGTCGAGCATGGCATGTCGGGCATCTCAATTTCGGGGGCAGCTCGGCCATCCTCGCGCGCGGGGCCATTCAGCGTCATGCCGTCGATTCCGCCTTCGTCGCCGTGTCCGTCGTAGCTGATCGTGATTGTTGTGATGCCGTGAAGCTTTGCGCATGCGCAGATTGCGGCGAGCATCAGCTTGGGGGCGTCTTCGCGCGCGATTGTTGCGGCGCTGGATTCGGCTATCGTCGTCATGCGAGTTCTCCCAGCAGTGCGGCAAAGCGCGCGGCCTCGGCCTCGTAGGCAGCCGAGAGGTTGGCGTGGATGGTGGCGAAAGCAGGGATGCGGAACTGCCCGTCATCATCGGGCCGCGTACTCATCAGCACGCCGAACACGACGTCGGAGGCGGTGCGCTTGTGCCACCGCGTGATGCCGTCGCAGTAGGTGATGGGAGGTGCCATGGCGGCCTCGGTCCAATCGCCAAGACCGCTTTCGACCTTTGCTATGTAGGCATGTGCGGCGCTGGCAGGGGCCTCGTCAGAGACGATCAGCGTGAGCGAGCAATAGGTGCCGAAATCGTGGTGGCTGCTTTTCGGCTCCAGACGGCAGCCACAGGGCGGCGCCCCATGAACGGCGATGATCGCCGCGCGGTAGGCAAGCACCTCGAGGCGGTTTGCCGCGCCAAAGTCGGGGGTGATGCCGAGCTGCGCACACTCTTCGTTCGCCGGCGCAACGCCGATATCGATGATAATGGGCATGGGAGTTCTCCTTCGATCCTCTGTTGGATCGAAAGCCCCCTCCCCCTCCCCTTTAACCGCCCGGCTTTGGCCGGGGTGGTTCGGCCTCGCCGATGATGAGGGCCCGCTTTGCGGCTTGCTGGTTCGGGCCATCAGCTTGCGCGAGGGTGGCAAGCCGATCTGTCTCCAGCTGCCTCGCGAGGTCTTCGGGCACATTGCAGTAGTGCTCGATCAGCGCGATCGCGCTTCGCGGGGTCGGCAGTTCGCCGGGATATGTGCCCTGCCAGATCACGCAGTCTTCTTCGCCGGTCGCATCGATGGCGATGGCCTGCGCAAAGAAGGTTTCAAGAGGGCGGTCATAGCCCACCACCACGCGGTCGATTTCAGTGCATTCCTTTTTGAGGGGAACCTGCCGTCTGCTCATCTGAACCTCGCGTGATCACTGTTATGGGTTATGGGGTATGGCTTATCGCAGACATGTCTGGCAGCCGATGCGCACACGTTAGCCGGGTGTGCTGTCTGTCTGTTCTTACGGACTGATCATCGCCAGGAATCGCGGTTTTTGGGAAGCAGGCCGTGCTTGTCTTCCGCATGCACTTGCGGCGCTTCGGTTTCATTCCAGCGCCACAGCACAAGATTGCGTCCGGCGGCCTGGGTCGAGGGATAGATCAATCCGTCGAGTCCCGCCGCTATCAGGACTTCGGCCGCTTCCTGGCTTGGCGAAAGCTTCTGCGCATATTGCGGACCCCACCATGGGCGGATCATCAGATCGTCTGCGAGGTCATGCTTCTTGCGCATTGCCGCGTCGTGGTAGGCGGCGATGAGACCGCCGGAAACTTGGTAACGCACCAGCGTGACCGGGATGAAATCGAGGACCTGTTGATTGGCTTCCTTGACCGCCGTGAGCGGGTCGAAGGAGAGATAGAGCGCGGGCCTTCCGCGAGCGTTCCACCGGCCACCATTTTTAGCAGCACCGGCCCCGCTAGTGGGCATGGACGCCCATTCGGGCGTATGCGCCCGGTAACAGATGGTCGGTTCCATGGCGAAAAATCAGGCGTAAACGCCGTTGTAGACGTTTTCGAGGTGCCCATGCACCCACGCGATGTTGCCATCCCTTACGTGCTCCATCGCGGTCTTCGTTCCCATCGAGACGATCGGTGTATATTTGAACCACACTACGGCACGTTCGAGCGAGCCGGCGATTTCGCTGGCATGGGTCAGCAGACGCACCAGTGGCAGAAGGGATTCCCGCCCCTTTTTGCCGAGCGGCTCTGCTCCAAGCGTGTTGCGGCTCACCCCGACCAGCTCGGCAAGTTCCGACAGCGAAATCTGCAGCTGCTCTGCCAGAGCGCGTGGATTGATCGCGCCATTGTCGGCGACCATCCGGTTATGAGCATGGGTCATGGTCGTTTGTCTCCTTCAAACGATTTAGTGCATCGGCTGCACAAAATCCAGTCAAACACGCAGGGTGTCGGTCGTCTCGAGCTGGGCGCAGCACGGCGGTGAAACTATCAGTATTCCGAGGCAAGCATGATCGTGACGACGCGGGCGGTGATGGACGCGTCGGCGGGATCTTCGGACCCGTATTCCAGGTTGAGGTCATAGCAGTCGATCTTGAAGAAGATTTTCTGACCCCTGAACGTGAACGCGCCGAAGTCGCGCTCGCCGTAGGCATCCTCCTCGAATCGGTGGCGCCGCATGGTTTTGATGAGCTCGGCCTGTGCGACAAGCCCGCTCGGGGTGTCGCCGCTGCAGAACGCGTCGAGGCAGCCGCGTGTAAACATGATGCGAGCGCTGGGGTCAAAACCTGAACGTGCCCGATCGTTGAGTTTGGCGATCTGCTCGGCTCGTGCGATTGGCTCAGTCAGCATGGCGTTGTCTCCAATAGATGCTGGAAGCGTGCGATCCAGTCGGCAAGGTGTGGCCGCTCCGGAAGTGGTATTTCAGCGGCGGCTTCCTGGAAGAGTTTCAGGGACGTGGGCGCTTCGGCCTCGATCCGGTCAATTTCCCCATCAGGAAGTAGGCGCTCGGCGCGGATGAAGTCGGTCATTCGGCCGGGCCTCGTGCGCGTTGAAGATCGCCAGAGGCCCTCGACTGTTCGGAGCCTCGGTGCGGCGCGGGCCTCTACCAGCACGATGATCCGGAGGCACCATGCCGGAAGATTGCGGATCTCTTCGGGCTTCGAGCCGCAGCACAGGAAGCATGCCGACTTCGGCGGGACCTGAAGTCCTTCGGCCTCGATGCGGGCGACGCAATCATCGCGGGTCCAGCCCCATTCCCGTAGAGGGTAGCGGTAATTAAACCGCTCGCTGGGGATCGTAAGAGCGTGCGCGTGCCTGCGGGTGTCGGCCGGCGAAGCGTCATAACCGATCAGACGGACGACCTTCTGGCCGCGGTTCCAGGCCTCGATGGCTGGTGGCCATCCGGCGATATACTTGTCCTGGGGCGCTATCTTCCATTTGAGACTGCATGAGTGGCGGCCGAGCGAGATCGATGGCAGTGTCGCATTCGTGAGGACGTTCTCGATCAGCGTCGCGTAGGGTGGCCAGTGCTTGAACCGCTGGGGCTGATAACGGCAGATCTGGAATTCGATCCCGTGGGCCTCCATCCATCGACGGATGATGTCGAGACAGTTATAAGGGCTTTTCGGTCCCGGTATCGGCTGTCAGGACGAGATCAGGGGTCTCGCCTCGCGCGACAAGCTCGATGAGCATTGCGGTGGAATCAACCCCGATGCCGTAAGCGAGCACCACTGGTGAGCGCGGAAGATCGAGGAGGTCGCGGCCTCGGGCTGCGGGCTTGGCGCAGGCCGGTCCGGCGATTACGACAGTGGTCCGCTTGCTGTGCCCCAGTCGTACTCGGGCAGATCAGCCACTATCGGCCCGTCGCAGTCCCACATGATCCATTGGCAGCGCAGCTTGCGGGCAACATAGAGAGCGGAGCGGATTTCGAGGGGAACGCTGGCGGCCTCAGTGATGCCGACATCGTCGCAGACATACATGAACCAGCCCCATTCGCCCTTGGCGAAGCAGGCCCAGGGACATTGGGGCATCCAGTCAGCCGCCGTGCCCGGCGACATGTGGGCGGTGCTCAGCGCAAGCATCATTGCAAATTCATGCGCGGCCACCGCTGGGTTCGTCATGGGGTTCACAGCACAACCTCCTTGGTCGCGGGCGCACTCGCTGCGATGCGCACAGCGCCTATCTCATCGAACCCGTTGACGATCCGGCTGCTATCGTAAGCGTCCTTGTCCACCAGTCCGTGGATGGAATCGCCTTCGTAATGGGCGTGGCCGAGGGCATCGACGCGGGCGACACGCCGTGCGACGACACCGACCTGGCCCTGCGGGACCCAATTTGCCCAGTCGCCCGAGGCGCTGACCACGACATACTTGCCAATCATATCGGTGAGCGCCTGCCGGCGGCGCAGGATGGGGCTGTCACTGGTTTCGACGGCCTCGCCTGTGTGAGCCGCATAGCGATCGGGGTGCCATGCCCTGACGCTTGCGCGTGCGTTCTGCACAAGGAGATCGAAACCCTTGGTTGGCAGACCGGCGAATTCGTTGGCGAAGCCAAGCACCACAAGTGCCCAGTCAACATCCTCCTCGTAGGAGGTGCTATCGAGGCGCAGCGCGGCCGGCATGGCTGCCTGACGTTCGTCTGACAGGATCATGCCGCCATGGCTGGATGTGTGCACCTCCCAGATACCGGGCAGCAGCTGTGTTGCGGTCTGCGGCGCGCCCCAGAGGGTCTCCCGCGGCGTTTCAGTCATGTTGAATTTGGGCATTGGTCATCTCCTTCCAGGATCTGACCAATTTCCTCCCCCTCCCCTTTCACAGCCTGGAGGTTGTCATGGGTCGGGGCCGTGCCCCGGATATGCCGGCAAGCGCGGTGGGTTCTCGGGATGCGCTCGCGCTCAGCCGATGCCGAGATTGGCCTTGAGGATCGCGCCCGTTCCGTGGGAATCGATCGTGGCGGCCCGAGCGGTAATCACGCGTCCTGCCTTGCCCAGAAGCGCAAGCTGATGGCGCTTCGCAGCAAGGTACTCAGGGTCCTCGCTGGTGATGACTTCGAGCGCCGTCTCGATGATTTCGCCGGTGGTGGAATCGTGGATATCGAGGACGAAGTCCGGCCGCACCGTTCCGATCTTTGAGGGCAGGTCGAACAGCGGCCGCTTGAAGCCAAGGGCAATGCCGCGCTTTCTCAGATGGTACTGCAGGTCGAGCAGATCGCAGGCCACCTTGCGCTCATAGTGATTGTGAACCGGGATGAACGCTGAGGTTCGCGCCAGTGGCTGCGCGAAAGCGCGCAGTGCGGCGTAGCCGTCGCGCGGGTTATGTTCGCCGACGACCACCAGGACGAGATAGGGAGGTCCGATCAGCGATCCTGAATATTGGACGCGGGTCTTGAGGTCGAGCTCCTTGCCCTGCCCCAGAAACAGCGTCGTTCCCGAAATGTCGTTGGCATAGAGCGCAAGGAATGCCTGCGGCGCGAGGCCCTCCGGCCATGTTCTGGCGGCCTTGCGCAGACGAGCGAAGACGGCCTTGCGCTCGTAGGGATCGATATGCGTGTAAAGGTGCGCGGATAGCGGAATGCCGGGGGCGATTTCGAGGCGCATCGCCGCATGTCGCAAGCGCGCAAACTCCGAGGCCATCGTCATGTTACGTCCGCGGCCCGTCGGCAGGGGATGGACTTCGTTGACGTGGGCCATATCCATCAGTTGCCACAGCAGGCGGGCCAGGCGCGGAATCGTGACGCCCCGGCTGCGATCGTCCGGTTCGCTGTCTGCGGGCGCTTCGGCCAGCTTTTCAGGGGCAAGGCGGTGAGCGATGAACAAGCCGTCAGGCACATCGATCACCGGTGCCTCAGTGGAGCGCTTCTCACGGAAGCGCTGGGGAGCCTGCTCGCGGAAAAACGGACAATCAGCTGCATGCTCGGGGCGGCGTTGGCGTTTGCTGGTCAGGCGGCGCAGGTAATAGGTTTCAGCCTCTGAGAGGTAGGCGGCTGACATAAGTGGGGGCGGGTCGGTATCGCCCATGCAGCTACAGGCGATCCACTGTCCATGCGCTCGGGCCTTCGTCACCATTGTGACACTTGCCCGGTGATCGGCTTCGCTCCCCTCCCCCTCATACCAGCGAACAAGCGCGTCGCGGACTACGTCGGGAACCGGCGTTCTGAGAGTGATGCCTCTTGAGTGTCGAGGGACGAGCCACATGCCGCGTAACCTACTGCAATTGCGTTTGACGGTCTAGCGCGTTCACGATATGTTCACTGCAAAGGAGATGTTCAGCATGAAGCCCACCAATCTTGTCGGCCGGTTTGATCTCGATCTGGTTCTGCGTGACGCCAGTCTTGATCCTCACAATCGTGCGACGCGCAGAATGCTTGCAGCGGCCGCGATCGGGACCGAAGTCAATGACGGCTACTATGCTGCCGTTGAGCTTCGCGAGGCGGTTCAGTGGGTTCACGAGGGCGAGCCCGGCGCGAAGCTCAAGCTGTCCATGATCCTCGGCAATCGCTGCGACGACTATCAGCGCTGCCTTTACTTCATTCTGGCCGGGCGTGGGATCGTCCAGATGCTCGATGATCTGATGTGGCTGGAGGAGCTGCTCGAGGCGCGTGGACGTGTGGCGGGGAAGCTGTTCAAGCGCCGCTTGCCCGTCATGCCGCAGGTGCGTCCCTATGTGGCCAGTGAGCCCGATGGTCCTCTGGTCGCCGTGGCGCGCGATTTCGCGCAAGGCCCATCTTGGTATCTTGATCCCGAGCTCACCGACTGAAGATCGGCATTGGTTGCCGACCGGATCAGTCTCATGGTTTGCCTTGCGAGCGTTCGGCGATGGCTCGTGCGAGATCGCGCGCACCATGAAATACTGCAACAACCGTCACGGCAGTGGCAGACACTTGGTAGACCACCACGTATGGCAGGCGCGTAATCGACAGTTCGCGTGTGCCGGGCACCCTGCCCACATGTCCAAGATCGGGGAAATCGGCGAGCCTTTCGATCGCAGCAACGATCGATTCGAACACCTCCTGTGCGGCCGCGGGGCTGTCGAGCGCGATGTAGTCGATGATGCTGCTGAGATCATCAATGGCTGCCTGCGCGTAAAAGAGGTTCTTCAAGGCGACCAGCCATGGCGAGTAGCAATCTCGGCATGGACGCTTTCCGCCGGGACAATCCGCCCTGCCTCGGCATCAGCAAGTCCGGCCCTTATTCGTTCCACCTGCCAGGCATTGGCTTCGAGATATTGCTGCAGTGCCTGATTGATGACGTAGTTGCGTGACCGGTCGAGCGCGCTGGCCAGCGCGTCAATCTCTGTCACGACGTCCTTTGCGGTCCTTATGGTGATGGGCGATGTTGCCGGTTCGTGTCCCATGATCGGTCTCAATACTGCAGCGCTATGATGCGGATGTAATCACTTGTAGTCGAATTATGGCGGGATCTCAAGATTCGCGCAAACCCCGCTGTCTGCAGCATCTGGATTTGCGCTGATGCGTCCGTTTTGTTCAAGCAGCAGAACCCGCTTCATATCTTGATGCCGAGCTCACCGACTGGCTGTCTGACGTGCGGCGGCCTCGGGGCACATTGCCTTGACGAAACCGCCGTTATCCCATCGCGGATTGTAGATGGCGGCCTTGCTCTCAAGCTGATGGCACGACAAATCGCGACCTTGCGCCTTGACCAATGCCAGAGTGCGCCCGAAGCGGTCGGTGCCTACGCGCCGGATCGTCATCGTGGGAGTTACAGCGTTACGAAGGTTGCGCTCGCTCGCAAATGGATCGCCGGGAGCGCAGGTGCGCCCTTTTCGGCACTCCCCCGGCTTTTCCGGGGCGTCGATGGCAAGCAAGCGAATTCGTTCCTCGCCGCATCGCAGGGTATCGCCGTCGGTGACCTGGCAGCCGGTGACGGGTTCTGCTGGCGGGAGGGCTGCTGCTTTTGTGCAACCTCCGAGGGAGATCACGACGGCTGACAGGCCGATTGCCCATACCTTGTTGTGGCGTCTGGTCATGCGCGCAGCTCCACCTCGACGTGAGCATCGGCCGCCTCTTCGTCGGTCACATGGAAAGGTTTGATCGGATCGCCGGTGCGAATGACCGCGACCGGACGGTGTTTGTGCTCGAAGAGGCGCTCAGCGACGCGGTGAGCGTTCTCCCGGCTGCAGAGCTCGCCGCGCCGCGGGCTGAATGTGGTCTCGGTGAGAGGATGGCAGGTCATGGCTCGCTTATCCGAACAGGGTCTTATGCACGCGGGTCTGGGGGATGATCGTGAATTCCCTGCGCGCAAGGTTGCTGATCTGGTAGCAGGGAGGTCCGTCGGCGGTAAGTGCGAGCGTGGTTTTGCGGCCTCGCTTGCGGATGAAAAACACATCGCCTTCATAGCCATCGGTGAAGCGGATTTTCGACGGCAGCCGGATCTGCATTCCGTCCTCGAGCTTGCGCGATCCTCGCATGAGATTGCGGATGCAGCGGCGGCGCCAGACCAGAGCCGAATGATTGTCGGTCGGGTCCAGCAGTCGCAGGATGCGCTCAGGGCACTCACATTCGAACGGACCCGCAGTTTCGTCCATGTCCTTGTAAGCGAACACGTAGCCGTCGCTGGCACGCGGATTCCAGCGCACGAGCACGACGGCTGCGAAGACAGTTCCGGTTTTGCCGTTTTCGACGTGCGCGATGGCCGCATACCAGACCTTATTGCGCAGACAGGAGGACGCGATCACGCGCAGGCCGCGGGTGGAAGCCCCATCAGGGAGCGGGTGAGCTGGCCCGGCCTCGATCCGCTTGCCTTCGGCGTCATAGGGATGCTCGAAGGTGAACTGCGCATCGAGATACTCCTTGGGCGTCTTGTGGGGGTGCATGCTCGACAGCGGCATTGAGAGCCATCCCATGAGAAATTCCTTCGGCTGTGCCCGCTTCAGGCGGGCTGGTTGAGATTGCAGTCGCGTCGCAGGGTCGCGGCAAATCGGGCGATATTGCTCATGAGGTCGATGGGACCGCGCAGCTGCCGGCCTGCCCATGC
The DNA here is from genome assembly GCF_001557115.1 of Erythrobacter sp. CCH5-A1. Taxonomy (GTDB): domain Bacteria; phylum Pseudomonadota; class Alphaproteobacteria; order Sphingomonadales; family Sphingomonadaceae; genus Erythrobacter. The sequence goes on along the minus strand of NZ_LSKQ01000220.1, from coordinate 979 downwards.
CCCATTGCGTCCATGGGTTCTGACCCATCCGATCTCCCGTCCGGGGTTTATCCGGCAAGGGTCGATGGTGACGCAGAAGCTCCTGGCAAACAGGCTGATCGCGGGGTTGTCGGCCGTGAAATGCGGCTCTTGCTCAATGCTGTAGTCAGCAGGGTCGAGACACAGCGTCTGGGCGAGGTAGCGCAAGGCTTCGCGCGCGGAAGATTTGTAGAGCCGGATGAGATCGGGATCGCAGTTAAGCCCGCGCTGAACGAGCGGGACCAGAATGGGGGCAGATCGCAGCTCCGCAATCCGCTGTTCGCACGCCGTACGCAGCGCCTCATCCTCAGGATGGATCGCCTCGGGGGACTCGCCGGCGGCCACGCGGCCCAGGTGTCTTCCGAGCAGGAGAACGGCCGGGTCGGTATCGGGGTCGTGCCCGGCGCGCCGGGCATCGCCCATGGCATCGTTGAGGGCGGCGTTGCAAGTCTGCATGACCCGCAAGCCATCGGGCTGCAGCGCGCGCTGAAAGCGAAAGGGCAGGTCGAGGTGGAGGGTGGCAGGCATCCGAAGTCTCCTTGATTGGACGCCTGCCCCCTTCCCCCTCCCCTTTATGCCGCGCGCTTCAGCGCCGGAGTGTCTTCCGACGGGAGCTCGGACCGTTCGCTGGCGGCGCTGCAGCCGAATGCCTTGAGGTAGCTGAAGGCCTGTTCGGCCTTGGCCGCGGCATGAATGATCGCGGAGGAATCGCCCTTCAGGATCTCGAGCCAGTGGCTGATGTAGCTCGCATGATTGTCATGGAGCTCACCGGGCAGGCCGAGATCGGCACAGATCAGGCACTGACCGATGGAGGCGACCAGTTCTTCGAAGGCATAAGCCTTGTCGCCGAAGCGTTTGCCGAAGGTCCGCTCAAGCCGCGTCTTGCCACCTGACCAGTGAACGGCCTCGTGGTAGGTCCCATCCATAACGTGTCCTTTCTGTCCTCTTCTGCCAATCAAGC
>NZ_LSKQ01000219.1 GCF_001557115.1 Erythrobacter sp. CCH5-A1 | reverse complement strand
GCCCAAGCCCGCCGCCGCGCCCAAGCTCACCTACAAGGACCAGCGCGACTACGAGATCCTCCCGGCCCGCATCGCCGAGCTCGAAGCCGCGATCGCCAAGGGCGAGGCGCTGCTCTCGGACCCCGCGCTCTACACCGCCGACCCCGCGCGCTTCGCCGCCATCAGCCAAGGCATCGCCAATGCCCGGGCCGAGAAGGACGCGGCCGAGGAGCGCTGGCTGACCCTCGCCGAGCTGGTCGAAGGATGACCGGCCCCGCAGCACAGGGGCACGACAGCATCGAGGACCTCAACGCGGCCATCGCCGCCTGCACCCTGTGCGCCGCGCACCTGCCGCTTGGCCCGCGCCCGATCACCCGCTTCTCGGCCACCGCGCGGGTGCTCATCATCGGACAGGCACCGGGCACCCGCGTCCACCTCTCCGGCATCCCGTGGGACGACGACAGCGGCGACCGGCTGCGCGGCTGGCTCGGGATCGACAAGGCCGTCTTCTACGACGAGGCCAAGGTCGCGCAGATGCCGATGGGCTTCTGCTACCCCGGCCGCGCCGCCGGCGGCGACGCCCCGCCGCGCCGCGAGTGCGCCCCGCAGTGGCACGACGTGGTGCTCGCCCACCTGCCGGAGGACCGGCTCACGCTGCTCGTCGGCACCCATGCCCAGGCCCGCTACCTGCCCGAGGTCAAGCGCTGGTCGTTGACCGAGCGCGTGCGCGCTTTCGGGCAGTTCGGCAATCGCATCGCCCTCCCCCACCCCGCGTGGCGCTCGCGGCTGTGGATGGCCAAGCACCCGTGGTTCGAGGCCGAGGTGCTCCCCGCGCTGCGGGCGCTGGTGGCGGCCCGCCTCGAGCCTGTTGGAGACACATGAGACACTGTCCAGAGCACGAAAACCGCCTCACCTGATCCGGTAGTAATCCGCCACCCGCTCGAGCGCGATGCGCAGCACCAGCTTGCCGCTGCGCGAGGGCCAGCCGAGGCGCTTTTCGGCCTCCGGCAGCGCCTCGCCCGCGCAGACCACGCGCCACAGGATGTCCTCCAGCCCCCGCCCCGCCGCGCTGATCGCCCCGTCGAAGCGGCGGCGCGCGGCGATGTGCTTCTCGCTCGGATCGAGCCCGCCCGGCGCGGTCGACTTGGCGCGCACCGGGTCCCAGCGCATGGTGATGCTCGCCGGCAGCTGCGCGCGCTCGTAATCGGCCCGCAGCGCCTCGCCCGCATCGAACAGGCGCTCGGAGAGATGCCCGCGCGCATGCAGCCAGGAAAGCGGGCTCTCGGCGAGATTGACCGTCACCGAGCGCGAGCGCGCGAGGCCGCCGGGCCCGGCCGGACGATGGCGCGGGCCTTCGGAAGTCAGTTCGCGTTCGACAAGATGGCGCTTCATGGGCGATTCCTCCGGCTGTTACCGGTGGGGCTTGCCAAAACCGACTATATGTAGGAAAGAAAAAACACCAATACGGTTAGTTGGCAGGGTGAGACAATGAACCGCATCCGCGATATCCGGAAGGCCAAGGGGCTGACGCTGGCCGATCTTGCCGCCGCCTGCGATCCGCCGACCACCGCGCAGACCATCGGCCGACTCGAGACCGGGATGCGCCGCCTCTCGCTCGGATGGATGAACAAGATCGCCGCCGCGATGGGCGTCGATCCTGCCAGCCTGATGCGCGACGAGGCGGCTGCGCCTGCGCAGATCGTCGCCGATCTTACCGCCGCCGGACCGCAGGCCCTGTCCCGCCCGCGCGAGGCGCTTGCGCCGAGCGCCCTCGCCGAGGGTGACGGACCGCCCGCCATGGTCCTCGCGGTCACCGACAGCACAGGCGAATATCGGCCGGGCGACCTCGTGTGGCTGCGCCCCACCGATACGGACAATCTGCAAGGCGCCATGAACCGCGACTGCCTCGTCCCGCGCTCCGGCGGGCGCTTCGCCTTCGGGCGGCTGATCGAGCGCGACGGTGCCCGCGTCCGGCTGCTGCCCCCCGGCGCGGGCGTGAAACAGGTGGTGATCGACAATCCACCCTGGGTAGCGGTCGCCTTCATGCTGGTCAGAGCGCTTTAAGATGCGCGCGCTAGAGAGGCCGGCGTGAAACGCGCCCTCGTTCTCTCGACGCTCTATCCCAACCCGGTGAACCCGCGGTTCGGCACCTTCGTAGCGCGTTCGATCGAAGCGCTGGCGAAGCCTGGGGACTGGCGGGTGACGGTGGTGAACCCGATCGGCCTGCCGCCGCTGGCGCTGGGCCGCTACCGCGCGCTTGCCGACCTGCCGGGCGTGGCCGAGGAAGGCGGGATCACCGTCCACCGCCCGCATTTCTCGCTGATCCCGCGGTTCGGCGCGCGGCTCAATGCCGCCGCCATCGCCCGCGCTGCGGGGTCGCTGGTGCGCAGGCTCCATGCCGAGACGCCGTTCGATATCGTCGATGCCCAGTTCTTCTTCCCCGATGGCCCCGCCGCCGCAATCATCGCGCGCGAGCTCGGCCTGCCACTGTCGATCAAGGCGCGCGGCGGCGACATTACCTTCTGGGGCCTGCAAGCCTTCGCCCGCACCCAGATGGTCGAGGCCGCCCGCCAGGCCGCCGGGCTGCTGGCGGTGAGCCGCGATCTGGCCGCGCAGATGGCGGCAATGGGGATGCCCGAGGACAGGATCGCCCTCCACTACACCGGGCTCGACCGCGACCGTTTCCGGCCCTTCGATCACCCGCAGCTGCGCCGCCAGCTATCGGACGAGCTCGGGTTCGCCATGCCGACGGGGGTGCCGCTGCTCGCCTGCGTCGGCGCGCTGATCCCGCGCAAGGGGCAGGCGGTGGCGATCAAGGCGCTCCACATGGTCCCCGATGCGCGGCTGGTGCTGATCGGCAAGGGCGAGGACGAGGCGGCGTTGCGCGCGCTGACCGCGAGCGAAGGCCTGACCGAAAGGGTGTTCTTTGCCGGCTCGATCGACCACGACCTGATGCCGCTGCTGCTCTCGGCGGCCGACGTGATGGTGCTGCCGACCAACAACGAGGGCCTCGCCAATGCATGGGTCGAGGCGCTCGCCTGCGGGACGCCGGTGGTGACCTGCGATGTCGGCGGCGCGCGCGAGCTGATCGCAAGCGAGACGGCCGGGCGGTTGGTCGAGCGCACGCCCGAGGCGGTCGCAGCGGCGGTCAACGCGATCCTCGCCGCCCCGCCGGCGCGCGAGGCGGTCGCCGCACTGACCGAGGGTTTTTCCTGGGACGCCAATGCCGCCGCGCTGGCGGCGCATTGGGAGGGGCTGGTGGCCTAGAGACCCTCCCCGTTCCATCGGAATGGGGAGGGACTCGAAAGTCTCAGCCCTGCCCCTTCGCCAGCTTTTCCTGCTTTTCGAGCGGCGTTTCTGCGGCGGGAACGAAGCTGTTGGTCGTCACCCCCATCCAGATCAGCAGCGGCCCGGCCATGTAGATCGAGGAATAGGTCCCCACGAACAGGCCGACGGTGATCGCCGCGACCATGCCGAACAGGCTCGGCGGGCCGAAGAACAGCAGCGGGATCAGCGCGATGAACAACGTCAGCGAGGTCATGACGGTGCGCGCCAGCGTCTCGTTGACCGAGAGGTCGAGCAGCGCGCCCATCTCCATCTTGCGGTATTTCTTGAGGTTCTCGCGGATCCGGTCGTAGACGACGATGGTGTCGTTCAGCGAATAGCCGATGATCGCGAGGATCGCGGCGACGATCTGCAGGCTGAACTCCATCTGCGTCAGCGCGAACAGCCCGAGCGTGATCGACACGTCGTGGACCAGCGCGAACATCGCGCCCACGCCGAACTGCCATTCGAAGCGCACCCAGATGTAGAGCGAGACCGCCGCCATGGCCGCGAGCAGCGCGAGGATCGCCTTGTCGCGGAACTCGCCCGCAACCTTGCCCGAAACCGTGTCGTTGCCGTCGACCCGCGCGTCCTTGTAATCGGCCTTGACCGCCGCGATCACCCGCTCGCCGATCGCCTTGGCGGCATCGGGGGCCTGCTCGGCCCCGTCGGGCAGCTTGACCCGGATCGAGACCTGGTTGGGCGCGCCGAATTCCTGCACCACCGGCTCGCCGTAGCCGAGCCCCGCGATCTTCTCGCGCAAGGATGGAATCGGGGCGGTCTGGCTCTGCGTGAAGGTCATGCGCACTTCCTGCCCGCCGGCAAAGTCGACGCCGAAGGCGAGGCCGTTGACCGCCACCGCGACCCAGCTCCCCACGATCAGCACGATGCTGAGCACGAAGAACGGGATGCGGAGCTTAAGGAACTTGATGTTGGTGTTGTCGGGGACAAGCTTCAGGAGTTTCATGGATGCTTGCTCCTCAGATATTGATGTCGTTGGGGCGCGCCTTGCGCAGCCAGCCGGCAACGAACATGCGGGTCAGCGTCACGCCGGTGAACACCGAGGTGATGATGCCGATGAACAGCACCACTGCAAAGCCGCGCACCGGCCCGGAGCCGAAGACGCCCAGCGCCAGCGCGGAGATGAGGTTGGTGAGGTTCGCGTCGAAGATCGCGCGGCTCGCTTCCTTGTAGCCGGTCTCGACCGCGGCGACCACCCGCCGCCCGCGCGCGCGCTCCTCGCGGATGCGCTCGTTGATGAGCACGTTGGCATCGACCGCCGCGCCGATGGTGATGACGAAGCCGGCGATCCCCGGCAGGCTCAGCGTGAACCCGCCGACCGCCATCAGCCCGAGCAGCATCAGCACGTTGAACACCAGCGCCACGGTCGCGTAGATCCCGAAGCGGCCGTAGCTGACGATCATCAGCGCGATCACCGCAAGGCTGCCGATGCCCATCGCGAGCAGGCCCTTGCGGATCGAATCCGCGCCGAGGTCCGGCCCGACGGTGCGTTCCTCGACCACCGCCAGCGGCACCGGCAGCGCGCCCGAGCGCAGCGCAATCGCAAGCTGGTTGGCGCTTTCCGCGGTGAAGCTCCCCGCGATCTGCGCCCGGCCGCCGATGATCGGCTCGTTGATGTTGGGCGCCGAGAGCACCTGGCCATCGAGGATGATCGCGAAGGGCTTGCCGACATTCTCAGTGGTCAGCTTGGCGAACTTCGCCCCGCCTTGCGCGTCGAAGGCGATGTTGACAACGTTCTGCCCGTTCTGCTGGTCGACACCGGCCTTGGCGTCGGTGAGATTGTCGCCGCGGATCCCGCCCAGCCGCTTGACCGCAAGCGCGCCGCCCGCGCCCGGCGTGCCCGGCGCGAAGGCGACGATCTGGCTGCCCGGAGGCGCGATGCCGGCCTCGACATTGCTGGGCAGAGCATTGAGGTCGACCAGCTTGAATTCGAGCTGCGCGGTCTGGCCGAGCAGCTTCTTGAGCGCCTCGGGATCCTGCAGGCCCGGCACCTGCACGACGATCCGGGTCGCGCCCTGGCGGATGATGGTCGGCTCGCGCGTGCCGAGCTCGTCGATGCGGCGGCGCACGACTTCGGTGGCGCTGTCCATCGCATCGTCGATTGCCTGGTTGACGCCCGCATCGGTCTGGGTCAGCACGATGCGCTGGCCATCGACCACGCTGAGCTCCCACTCGCGCACGGTGGTCTGCCCTTGCATCACCGGCTCGATCAGCCCGCGCGCGCGGTCGATATCGGCGGCGTTCTCGAGAATGAAGGACAGCTGGCCGCCTGCGGTCGAAACGTCGCCGATGCGGATGCGCGGCGTCGCGTTGCGCATCAGCTGGCGGACCGTGTCCTCCATGTTCTCGAGCCGCTGCGCGCGCACGTCGGCGGCCTTGGCCTCGAGCAGCAGGTGCGAGCCGCCGGCAAGGTCGAGCCCGAGGTTGACCTGCGGATCAGGCAGCGCCGAAGGCCAGTCGAGCCCGGCGACATTGGCCAGCGAGGGCAGCGCCAGCAGCGAGGCCGCCAGCGTCATCGCCCACAGCGAGAGCTTCTTCCAGAGGGGAAAGTCGAGCATTGCGTCAGAGTCTCACACGCAAGGGTTCATGGTCGGCAGGCCGCAAGGCTGCGCGGCCGGATCAGTCGTTGGCGGGCTTGCCGCCCGGCGCGATGACATCGCCCAGCGTCGCCTTGATCGCCTTGACGCGGACATTGGGGCCGAGATCGAGCTCGACATAGACATCGTCGACCTTGACGACCTTGCCGACAAGGCCGCCCGCGGTGACCACCTGATCGCCCTTCTTGACGGCGGCGACCTTGGCCTGGTGCTCCTTCTGCTTCTTCATCTGCGGGGAGATGATCAGGAACCAGAAGATCGCGATCATGCCGACGATCGGCAGAAAGCTGATCCAGGCCGGCGGCGTAGCGCCCGCCCCGGCAGCGGCAGCGAGAAGGTCGATTGTCATGCGATAGAGCCCGTCAGATCCCGTGAAATTCGTCCGGGGCGTGCGCCCCGTGCATCCAAGTGGGCGCGCCTAGCAGCATTGCAAGCGGGTCGCAATCGCGAGGGGGTGCATACGGTGCACAGGTGCAACGCCGGTGCCCACTCAAACCCGCTTGCCAGCCCGTGACACCGCGCCTATAGGCCCCGCTCCACTGGTGACGGGACGTAGCGCAGCCTGGTAGCGCATCACACTGGGGGTGTGGGGGTCGGAGGTTCGAATCCTCTCGTCCCGACCAGTGGAATTCTCCTGCAAGCCGCCGATCCGCCCCGCGCAATTGCGCGAGAGACACGTGCGGGCTAGGCTGGCGGAACTGTTCCCGCCCGTCGACGAAAGTCCCCCGCCGCCCATGACCCGCTGGCGTCTTGCCGCTCCTGTCGACGATATCCGCGAGGCGCTGCTGGCGCTGCCCGCCCTGCCGGAGCGATTCGCGCTTGCCACGCTGGTCGCGGTCGACGGCTCGGCGCCGCGCGATGCGGGGGCGCAAATGCTGATCACGGACGACGAGCACTGGGGGTTTCTCTCGGGCGGATGCATCGAGGACGACGTCGCCCGCCACGGCCGCGAGGCGATTGCCGAAGGGTGCTCGCGCATCTTGCGCTATGGCGAGGGCAGCCCTTGGATCGACATCAGGCTCGCCTGCGGGTCGGGGATCACCGTGCTGGTCGAGCCGGTTGCCGCCGACGAACCGGCGGTGGCGGCGCTGCTCGACGGGTGGCGCAACCGCGCGCCGGTACTGTGGTCGAGCGACGGCACCACCCGCCACGCCGAAGCCGCAGGCGAGGCGCCTCCCGCCGACCACTGGGACGGCGCGCGCTACACCCGCCTTTTCCCCCCGCCATTGAGACTGGTCCTGATCGGCGAGGATGGTGGAACGCTCACCGCGGCCAGCCTCGCGCTGGCGATGGGCTGGCAGGTCGCGCTGATCACGCCCGGCGGTCCGGAGGCTGCGCCCATGCCGGGCATCGCCTACCACCGCGGCGACCCGGAGGCTGCGCTCGCCGCCATCGCGCCCGACCGCTGGACCGCCATCGCGGTGCTCTCGCACGACCGCGAGGATGACGAGCGCGGGCTGGCCGCTGCCTTGCAGAGCGAGGCCTTCTATGTCGGCGCGGTCGGGGCGCGGGTGCGGATCGAGCAGCGCATCGCCAAGCTGCGCGGCCACGGCGTCCCGGAAGCGGCGCTGGCGCGCCTTCATGCCCCGATCGGGCTCGCCGGCTTCGGCAAGGCCCCGCGCGAGGTGGCGCTGTCGCTGGTCGCCGAGGTCGGTCAGGCCTTCCACGCCGCGGCGGCGGCTTCGAGGTCGGCGGGGGTGTCGATATCGAGCAGCACGCCGCGCTCGGCGGTGTCGAGGTAGGCGGCCCCCGCCCCCTGCGCGCTCAGCAACGCACTCGCCCCGGTGTCGCCCTCGAGCGCCAGCAGGTCGGCGAAGGCGGCGCGGGTGAAGGCGACGGGATGCCCGGGCCGGCCATCGCAGCGGGGCCGCGCGGCATAGCCTGCGCGCTCGGCCGCCTCTATCAGCGGCCCGCACAGCGCCATCGGCACCAGCGGCATGTCGCCGAGGAAGACGCACACGCCCGCGGCTTTGCTGGAGAACGCTGCCACCCCGGTGCGCAGGCTCGCCGCCATGCCTTCGGCCCAGCCGGGCGCGTGACAGACGGACACATCGGCACCCGCCAGCGCGCGTCTGATGCCGACGTCCCCAGCCCCGGTGATGACAATCACCTCGGCGAATCCGACACTGACTACAGCGTCCGCCACGCGCCGGATCACCGGCGCGCCGCCGAGATCGGCCAGCAGCTTGCCGCCACCGCCACCTTTGGCAAAGCGCCGCCCCGCCCCTCCGGCGAGGATCAGCGCCGACCAGCGCTCCAGGCTCAAGCCTTGGCTTGCGTCAGGATCGGCAGGTTGCGGATGCGCTTGCCGGTCAGCGAGGCGAGCGCATTCGCCAGCGCGGGCGTCGCGGGCGGCAGCCCCGGCTCCCCGATCCCGCCGGTCTTCGCCCCGCTGTCGAGGAAGTGCACGTCCACCGCCGGGGGCGCATCGGCCAGCTTCAGGATCGGATAGTCCGAGAAATTGCTCTCCACCACCGCGCCCTTGTCGAGCGTCACCGCCTCGCCGATGCCGGACGATAGCCCCATGATGAGGCCGCCCATGATTTGCGCCTCGGCGTTCAGCGGGTTCACCGTCGTGCCGCAATCGACCACCGCGAAGGCGCGCAGCACCTTGGGGCTGCCGTCCTCTTTCAGAGTGGCCTCGACCACCTCGGCGACGATCGTGTCGAAGCACTCGACGATCGCGATGCCCCGGCCCACGCCAGCGGGCAGCGGCGTGCCCCAGCCCGAGCGCTTGGCGACCTCGTCGAGCACCTTCAGGTAGCGCGATCCCTCGGCGAGATGCTTGCGCCGGAACTGGTAGGGGTCAGCCCCCGCCGCCAGCGCGAGTTCGTCCATGAAGCTCTCGGTGTAGAAGCCCAGCTGCGTCGCGTTGACCGAGCGCCACGGCCCGTCGATCTGGTTCGACTGGTAGGCAAAGTGCCGCCGCGAGGTCGCGGGGATGCTGTAGATGAAGGGCACCTCGCCTTCGGCATTCCCGCTCTGCGCGTAATCGATCCGTAGCGCGGTGATCGCGCCATCCTTGAGCGAGGCCGAAAGCTTCGCCGAGGATTGCGGGCGATAGGAGCCGTGGGTGACCTCCTGCTCGCGGCTCCACACCAGCTTGACGGGATAGGGCACTTCCTTGGCCACCAGCGCGATCTGGTCGATGATCTCGACGATGTCGGGGAAGCGCCGGCCGAAACCGCCGCCCATGATCATCGTGTTGAAGGTGACGTCCTCGATATCGAGCCCGATCGCCTTGGCCGCCCGCGCGCGGGTGCTGAGCGGATCCTGCAAGCCGCCCCAGATGGTGAGCTTGCCGTCCTTGAAATGGCCGGTGAGCGCGAAGGGCTCCATCATCGCGTGGTGGAGAAAGGGGACGCGGTATTCGGCCTCGACCAGCTTGGCGCCGGGGGCCTTGAAGGCGCCGTCAACGTCGCCCGATCCGCCCTCGTTGTCCGCCTTGCCGCCCGCGATCAGCTTGGCTTGCGCCGCATAGATCGCCGGGGTCGAGACCGCCGCATGGCCGCCGTCGGAGAATTTGGGGCTGAGGGCCTGCAAGCCCTTGGTCGCGGGCCAGTAGCCCTTGCCCACCACCACCACCGCGTCGGGCAGCTTGATGACTTTCTCGACACCCTTGACGGCGAGCGCCGGGGCCTCGTCGACGCTCTCCAGCTTGCCGCCGCGCACCGGGGCCGCCGCGATGGTCGCGACGCGCATGTCGGGCAGGGTGAAGTCGATCCCGTAGACCGCCGAGCCATCGACCTTGCCCGGAATGTCACGGCGCGGCACGCCGGTGCCGATCAGCTTCCACTGGTCGCGGGTCTTGAGCACCGGATCGCTCGCCAGCGAGCGCTCCGCCGCGCCTGCCGCCAGCTCGCCATAGCGCAGCGACTTGCCCGACTTGGCGTGGGTGACGACGCTGTCGGCGGTGGTCAGCTCGCTCTCCGGCACGCCCAGCCGGTTGGCGGCTTCGGCGATCAGCGCCGCGCGCACCGCCGCGCCGGTGCGGCGCATCGCGATCTCGCCGGTGAAGCGGATCGCCGAGGAGCCGCCGGTGATCATAAGCGGCATCGAGCGGGCCATCATGCCGATCACGGCATCGGGCAGCAGCCCGGCAGCGAATTCACCGGTCATCGTCGGCAGGAAGCCCTTGGCGAGCGCGCTGTTGGCGAAGGCGAGGTCGGCCGGGGCCTGCTCGATTCCGACCTTGTCCCACTTCGCATCGAGCTCGTCCGCCAGCATCTGCGCGAGCGCGGTGTGCGAACCCTGGCCGAAGTCGATATGCGGCGAGAAGACGGTGACCGTATCGTCCTCGGCAATGGTCATGACGCTGCCGAAAGCGGGCTTGCCCTTGCCGCCGATCAGGGCATTGCCGCGCGCCTTGACCGAGCTGTCGGTCCACCACACGCCGAAGATGCCGCCGCCCACCACCAGCGCGGAGCCGGCGAGGAAGATGCGACGCTTGATGCCCTTCTTCTTGGGCTTGGCCGCGGGCGCAGCGGTTTCCGGCAGGTCGATATCGGGATTGGGATTATCGGCCATCATGCGTCTCCCGTCTGAGCGGTGGCGGCGGCGCCCGTCGCCGCGAGGATCGCCTTGCGGATGCGCGGATAGGTGCCGCAGCGGCAGATATTGGTCATCGCCTCGTCGATCTGTTCGTCGCTGGGCGAGCCGACCTGATCGATCAGCGCGACAGCCGCCATGATCTGGCCCGACTGGCAATAGCCGCATTGCGGCACCTGAGCCTCGATCCACGCCTGCTGGACCTTGTGGAGCGTGCCATCGGCAGCCTTGAGCCCTTCGATAGTGGTCACCGCCTTGCCCGCGACCTCGCCCACAGGCACGCTGCACGAGCGGGTGAGGTTGCCGTCGACATGGACCGAGCAGGCCCCGCAGGCGGCGATGCCGCAGCCGAACTTGGTGCCGGTAAGGCCGAGATCGTCACGCAAGGCCCAGAGCAGCGGCGTGTCGGCATCGGCCTCCACGCTCACTGGCTTGCCGTTCACAGAAAATGCGATTGCCATGAGGCGGCGCTCCCCCGCTGGTTGGTAATTTGGGTTGTGTATAGCAACGCATGGCCCTCCTCTCCAAACGGAAAGACGCTTGCCCGCGCGGCCTGCGGCAAATGACGCAGGCTTGCGATGGGCAGGCGCGCTTCGTAAGCGCTTGGGGACCGAGGAGAGGAAGTCCGATGCCCCACACCATTCCCACCCCGCCGAGAATGCGCTCGTGGCTGTTCGCGCCCGGCGACAGCGAGAAGAAGATGGGCAAGGCCGAAGGGGGCGCGGCGGATATCGTGCTGCTCGATCTCGAGGATTCGGTCTCGCCCGAGAACAAGCCAGCCGCGCGCCAGATGGTCGCGGCGCAGATCGCCGCCTCGGCGAACAGGGCGCGTTTGTGGGTGCGGATCAATCCGGTCACGGGGCACGACTGCATCGCCGATCTTGTCGCAATCATCCCTGCGCGTCCCGGCGGGGTGTTCCTGCCCAAGGCCGAAGGGGCGGCGGATGTGACGCGGCTCCACCACTATCTGACCGCGCTGGAGGCGGCGAACGGGATCCCGCTGGGCCGCACCCTGATCGCCGCGCTGGTGACCGAGACGGCGGCGGCGATGTTCAAGACAGGCGACTACGCGGGCGATTACCCCGGCAAGGCGCGGCTGGTGGCGATGAGCTGGGGGGCGGAGGACCTGTCCTCGGCGCTCGGCGCGCGCGAGCAGCGCGGGCCGGATGGCGAGTATTCGCACACCTACGAGATGGCGCGCAGCCTGTGCCTGATCGGCGCGGCGGCGGCAGGCGTGGCGGCGATCGAGACGGTGCAGCCCGAATTCCGCGACCTCGAGGCACTGGCGGCCCGCGCGCGGCGGGTGCGGGCCCAAGGGTTCGGCGGAATGCTCGCGATCCACCCTGCGCAGGTCGATCCGATCAACGCAGCCTTCACCCCCAGCGCCGAGGAACTCGCCCACGCCCGCGCCGTGGTGCAGGCCTTCGCCGATCACCCGGGCGCGGGGGTGGTGGCATTGGACGGCGCGATGCTCGACCGCCCGCATCTGGTGCTGGCGCAGCGGCTGCTCGCCGAAGCGGGCGCGCAATAGGTTATTTCCTTTTCCTACTCTAACCTATTTGGTTATTTGGTTACGCGACTCACCTGAAAGGAGCGCGCGCCATGGCCCTCATCGACGTCCTCATCGGCCCCATCGCCTCGATCATCGACAAGATCATCCCCGACAAGGAAGCTCAGGCCAAGGCCAAGCTCGAGCTGATCGCGCTGCAGGGCACGCAGGAAATGCAGATGCTCGAGACGCAATTGCAGGCGATCGTCGCCGAGGCGAATTCGAGCGACCCGTGGACCAGCCGCGCGCGGCCGAGCTTTCTCTACGTGATGTACATCCTGCTGCTCGCCTCGCTTCCGATGGGGGTGCTCTCGGCCTTCAACCCCTCGGCCGCGCGCGAGATCGCGGCGGGGATGAACGCTTACCTCGCAGGGCTGCCCGAGCCGCTCTACGCCCTGTTCGGCACCGGCTACCTCGGCTACACGGCGGCGCGCCAGTGGGGGAAGGTCAAGGGGGTGGACCGGTAGGGCCACGTTCACCTTGCATTTGTACAAGCAAGCGTACATTTAATGCGCAAGGAGCCCTGCCATGAACGTGATGACCTACAGCGAAGCGCGCAAGAACCTGAAGTCCGTGATGGACAAGGTGGTCGAGGACCATTCGGAAGCGATCATCACCCGCCGCAACGGCGAGGCAGTGGTTATGGTTTCGTTGTCGGACTGGAACTCCATCCGGGAAACCGAATACCTGCTTTCCTCACCTGAGAACGCGAAACGCCTGCGCAGCGGGATCGAGCAGTTCAATGCCGGTAAGGGGCTCGTGCGCGATCTGGTCAGACCGTGAAGGTCGCGTTCTCGCAGGAAGCGTGGGACGAGTACAAGGTGTGGATCGAAGGCGACCGTAAGGCGCTGGATAGGCTTAATGGCCTGATTGATCAGTGCTGCCGAACACCGTTCAACGGAACCGGCAAGCCGGAGCCTCTGCGGGGCGATTTGCAAGGCTGGTGGTCTCGGCGGATCACGCAAGAGGACCGGCTGGTATACCGTGTGACCGGTAAAGGGGTCGAACAAACGCTGGAAATTATCCAGTGCCGGTCGCACTACTGAGCCCATGACCAACCTCGTCTACGTCCTCAACGGCCCCAACCTCAATCTCCTCGGCACGCGCGAGCCGGAGATCTATGGCACCACCACCTTGGACGATATAGCCGGAATGCTCGAAGACCGCGCCCGCGAACTCGGGCTCGAAATCGACATGCGCCAGACCAATTATGAAGGCGCGCTGGTCGACTGGCTGCACGAAGCGCAGGCCGAGGGCGCGCGGGCGGTGCTGCTCAATGCGGCGGCCTATACCCACACTTCGGTCGCGCTGCTCGACGCGATCAAGGCGATCCGCACGCCGGTGATCGAGGTCCACCTCTCCGATCCCAAGACCCGCGAGCCCTTCCGCCACCTTTCCTACGTGGGCATGGCCGCCGCCAAGACCGTCGAGGGCCACGGAGCGCGCTCCTACATCATCGCGCTCGAAGCCGTAGCGGCAGGTGAGGTCTGAAATCGTCACGCCACTTTCACATTTTGCACCTCTGCCACTTGCCTGCCGCAATTGGCGGCAATAGACGCTGCCGCTTTCAGGTCGCACGGCACTCAACAAGGGGCATACATGGCAAACGACGCTGGCCAATCCGGCAAGGCAAACGGGCGCAAGTCGGGCATGAACATCGATACCGCGCTGGTGCGCGAACTCGCCGAACTGCTCAACGAGACCGGCCTTACCGAGATCGAGGTCGAGGATGACGACCGCAAGATCCGCGTCTCGCGCGGCGCAGTGGCCACTGCCGCGCCCGTATACGCCGCAGCTCCCGCTGCTCCGGCTGCAGCCCCCGCGCCGGCCGCTGCCGCGCCTGCTCCGGCAGAAGCCGCAGCGCCCGCCGGCCCCGACCTCAAGAACGCGGTCAAGTCGCCGATGGTCGGCACCGCCTACCTGACGCCCGAGCCAGGCGCTGCACCCTTCATCACGATCGGCAAGGACGTGAAGGAAGGCGACACGCTGCTGATCGTCGAGGCGATGAAGGTCATGAACCCGATCACCGCGCCCAAGTCCGGCACGGTCACTGCGATCCTGATCGAGACCGCCCAGCCGGTCGAATTCGACCAGCCCCTCGTTGTGATTTCCTGATCCCATGGGCATCAAACGCATCCTGATCGCCAATCGCGGCGAGATCGCCTTGCGCATCCACCGCGCGGCGCATGAAATGGGGATCGAGACGGTCGCGGTGCACTCCACCGCCGATGCCGACGCGATGCATGTGCGCCTCGCCGACCACGCGGTGTGCATCGGCCCGCCGCCTGCGGCCGAGAGCTATCTCAACATCGCCAACATCATCTCGGCCGCGGAAATCGCGCAGTGCGACGCGATCCACCCGGGCTACGGCTTCCTATCGGAGAACGCCAAGTTCGCCGATATCGTCGAAGCGCACGACATCATCTGGATCGGCCCCAAGCCCGAACATATCCGCACGATGGGCGACAAGATCGAGGCCAAGCGCACCGCGGGCGCATTGGGCCTGCCGCTGGTGCCGGGCTCGGACGGCGCGGTGTCCGACATCGCCGAGGCCAAGGCGATTGCCGAGGCGGCGGGCTACCCCGTCATCATCAAGGCCGCGAGCGGCGGCGGCGGGCGCGGCATGAAGGTGTGCAACAGCCCGGACCAGCTCGAAACGCTGATCCAGCAGGCGGGCAGCGAGGCCAAGGCCGCCTTCGGTGATGCGACGGTCTATATCGAGAAGTACCTCGGCAACCCGCGCCACATCGAATTCCAGGTGTTTGGCGACGGCAACGGCAACGCGATCCATCTGGGCGAGCGCGACTGCTCGCTTCAGCGCCGCCACCAGAAGGTGCTCGAAGAGGCGCCCTCCCCCGTCATCAGCCACGAAGAGCGCATGCGCATGGGCGAAGTCTGCGCCAAGGCGATGCGCGACATGGGCTATCGCGGTGCGGGGACAATCGAGTTCCTGTGGGAAAACGGCGAGTTCTACTTCATCGAGATGAACACCCGCCTGCAGGTCGAACACCCCGTGACCGAGGCGATCACCGGCCTCGACCTCGTGCGCGAACAGATCCGCATCGCCGAAGGGCGCCCGCTCTCGGTCACGCAGGACGAGCTCGAGTTCAAGGGCCACGCGATCGAATGCCGGATCAACGCCGAGGACCCGTTCAACTTCGCCCCTTCGCCCGGCCTCGTGAGCTATTTCCACGCGGCCGGCGGCATGCATGTGCGGGTCGATAGCGGGCTTTACGCGGGCTACCGCATCCCGCCGTACTACGACAGCATGATCGCCAAGCTGATCGTCTACGGCCGCACCCGCGAGGGCTGCATCATGCGCCTGCGCCGCGCGCTCGAGGAAATGGTGGTTGAGGGCGTGAAGACCAACATTCCGCTGCACCAGGAACTGCTGCGGCAGGACGATGTGCTCAACGGCGACTATTCGATCAAGTGGCTGGAAAATTGGCTGGAGAGCCGAGAGGTCTGAGCGATCTGCGGCTCGACCGCGACGGGGCGCAGCTGTTTGCAGGCGCCGCCACTGCCATGTTGCCCGCACTGGAGGAATGCTATTCCGCCGCGCCGCCTGCGCCCGGCAGGCGCATCACCCGGCTCGGCGCATTGGCCCCGTTCCTGACGGGTTCGGGGGCGATCGCGGAACTGGTGGTACGGCTGGCGGGGCGCTCCATGCGTCCGGTGCGCGCCATCGCTTTCGACAAGTCGCCTGACGCCAACTGGGCGCTCGGTTGGCATCAGGACCGCACGATCAATGTCGCCGCCCGGGCGGAGGTTGCGGGATATGGCCCATGGACAATCAAGCAGGGCAGCCCCCATGTCCAGCCGCCCTTCGACGTGATCGCGACGATGCTGACGCTGCGCATCCACCTCGACCCGGTCACCCCCGACAACGCGCCGCTCGAGATCGCCCTGGGATCGCACCGCCAAGGCTATATCGCCGAGCCCGATGTCGCGGCTACCATCGCCGAAAGCCCCTTGGCTACGTGCCTAGCGGCCCCCGGCGACGTCTGGGCCTATGCCACGCCCATACTACACGCCTCGCAGCGCTCGCGCGGGACGGCGCGGCGGCGGGTGGTGCAGGTCGATTTCAGTGCAGCCGAACTTCCCGCACCGCTTGCATGGGCGCTCACGGTCTAGCGCATGTCCTTGCTGCCGGAGCGCAGGAACCGTTTGCCGCCTCGTGCGCTGTGACATTGATGCTGCACCGCAACATGCGTTGCAGCACGCCACGTTGATTTGACGCGCAATTGTCCGCCGCACCCGCTAACAAGGCATCGGGATTGCGTTGGACGACGTGTGGCAAGGAGTGCCTGAATGAACCGCAAGACCCAGATTGTCGTCGTCGGCGGGGGCGCGGGCGGGCTGGAGCTGGTCCGCAGGCTCGGCGCCAAGTATGGCCGCAAACGCCACGACATCATCCTTGTCGACAAGAACCTGTCACACATCTGGAAGCCGCTGCTGCACGAGGTCGCGGCGGGCTCGCTCGACGCCAATCTCGACGAGGTCGGCTATCGCGGGCACTGCTTCCGCTGGGGATACCGCTTCTTTCAGGGCAGCCTCGAGGGCATCGACCGCGCCGCGAAGACCATCCGCCTCGCCCCCGTCAAGGACGAGGACGGCAGCGAGCTGATCGCGGGCCACACCATCCGCTACGATATCCTTGCCCTCGCGCTGGGATCGGTCTCGAACGATTTCGGGGTGCCGGGGGTGAAGGAGCACTGCCTCTACCTCGACAGCCGCGAACAGGCCGACCGCTTCCGCACGCGGCTGCTGAACCACTGCCTGCGCGTCAGCCGGGCGATGATGAACGATCCCGGCGCGGACGAGCAGGTGCGCGTGGCGATCGTCGGCGGCGGGGCGACCGGCGTGGAACTGGCGGCCGAGCTCTACAATGCGGCCGGCGCTTTGCGGCACTACGGCCTCGAAGTGTTCGACGAGAGCCGGATGCATGTGACCCTGCTCGAAGCCGGCCCGCGCATCCTGCCTGCCCTCCCCGAAAAGCTGGCGGCGGCGGCCAAGCACGAACTCGAAGTGCTCGGCGTCCAGGTGCGCCCGGGGGTGCAGGTGGTCGAGGCCCGCCCGCGCCAGCTCGTCACCAGGACCGGCGAGGTGATCGAGGCCGATCTCATCGTCTGGGCGGCGGGCGTGAAGGGCGCGGATTTCCTCAGCAGTCTGGGGCTCGAGACCAACGGGCGCAACCAGATCATCGTCACCGACACGCTCCAGACGCGCGAGGACGCGTGCATCTACGCGCTCGGCGACTGCGCCAGCTACACGCCCCCGGGCGAGGACCGCCCCGTCCCCCCGCGCGCGCAGGCCGCGCACCAGATGGCCGAGACGGTGTTCAAGAACATCGTGCGGATGCAGCAGGGGCGGCCGCTCACCCATTTCGTCTACCGCGACAAGGGCTCGCTGGTGTCGCTCTCGCGCTTCTCGACCGTGGGGAGCCTGATGGGCAACCTCATCGGCGGGAGCATGGCCATTGAAGGCCGGCTGGCCCGGTTCATCTATACCTCGCTTTACCGCCTGCACCTGATCGGCATTCACGGCTGGATCAAGGCGACCTTCCTGATGCTGGTCGGCCGCGTGAACCGCATCGTGCGGCCGAGGCTGAAGTTGCACTAAAAGTCGATCTTAAGGCGCACCTCGCCGCCCTGGGCGTTGATGCCGCCCACCGCGGGCGCGGTTGCATTGGCCTCGGCGCTGGCGGTGTCCGAAAGCCTGATGATGGCGCGCGGGATGGCGCTGCCGAAGCCGTCGTCGACCGGGCCGACCACCGGGCCGAGGCGCGGCGCGGGGCCGGTGGCGGCGCAGACGACGATCTCGGAATTGAGCGGATCGGCGGGCGTGTCGGTGCATGGCTCGGCGGGTGGCGGTGGGACGAACTGCGTGAGGTCGATCACCACCCGCTCCTCCGGCTCGCGCAGACCAAGCGGAACGGCGGGTGCCACTGTCTCAGCTCTGGCTGGTGGCGGCGGCGCGGGAGGTTCATCGAACATGCTGCAACCCTCTGTGAGATCGCCGGAGGCGTAGCATGGAATTTTCGTCAATAATATCAGAACATCGCGCCAATCACTGCGGGGTGCCCGGCTTGAGAGCCCTCCTGATCGGGCGATCAATCAGCACTTCTCCAAGCCAAGCCGTCACAAAGCATCCGGCAACCGCTGCGAGACCAATCAGCCAGGCAGGCAAAGCAAGCTGACCGCTCACCCCCAGAGCGGCTTGCAGGATGGGATAATGCAGCGCGTAGAGCGGAAAGGACAGATCGCCCAGGATTTTCGGCAACCGGCTCGACGCCCCCCCCCCCGCGAAGGCCAATGTGGCGATCGCGAGGGGGTAGACAAGGAACACGCAGGCCGCCTCGACCAGCTTGCCCTCCGGCAAGGCGAAGGTCGCGCAAACAACAGCGATCACGAACCATTCGGGCATCTGGGCGGGCGACCACCGGCTGCGGTAAAGCAAGACGCCCAAGGAAAAGCCGTAGATGGCACGAACACCGCCCCAAGTCTGGACGTCGAAGAGGTCGAACGCCAAAATGATCGCGAGCGCCACGGCTGACATCGCAACGACACCGAGCAACCAGCGGGTCTTGCTTAGGGAAAAGAACAGGGCAAAGCCCGCGTTGACGATCAGTTCGAAAAACAGGGACCACGCGGGCACGTTCAGCGGGAAGAGGTCGCCTGCCGCGGGCGCTGGCACATAGGCCAGCGCCAGAACGGAGAAGCCGATCACCTCCGCAATCGACAGGGCTGCGGGAGGTGCGACGATGTTTTCCAGCGCCAGCCATGCCGCACCGAACGCCGTGCCGAGGGCAAACAGCGGCCAGAACCGAGCGGCCCTCGCGAGGATGAAGGTGCGCGGGCTGAGGCCGGCCTCGAACCGCGGGTCATACGAATGCGCGATGACGAAGCCCGACAAAATGAAGAACAGATCGACGGCAAGATAGCCACTTGGCGCCAGCTGGGTTCCGAACACCGCTTTGGCGTGGAACAGCAGCACCGCTACCGCAGCAAGACCCCGCAAGCTGTGAAGCCCATGAAAGGTTGTGCCCATTTGCGGCGCCCCCCACCGATCAGCGCGGTACGTCGTTTACAGCGGAACTCCCGGCTCCTGCTTGGCGGTGCGGATCGTGAGCGAGGTCTTCACGCTTTCCACATTGGGCGCAGGGGTAAGCTTGCCGGTCAGGAATTCCTGGAAGCTCTGCAGGTCCTTGCTGACGATCTTGAGGATGAAGTCGATTTCGCCGTTGAGCATGTGGCACTCGCGCACTTCGGGCAGCGCGCGCATGTGCTCCTCGAATTCGCGCAAGCTGCTTTCGGCCTGGCTCTTGAGGCTCACCATCGCGAAGACGGTGATCGCGAAGCCCAGCTTGGACGGGTCGAGATCGGCGTGATACCCGCGGATCACTCCATCCTCCTCCAGCCCGCGCACACGGCGCAGGCAGGGCGGCGCGGTCAGCCCCACGCGCTGCGCGAGTTCGACATTGGTGACGCGGCCTTCCGCCTGCAGTTCCGCCAGCAGGCGACGGTCGATTTCGTCAAGATTGGCCACTCAGTTCCTCCGGCACGCCCCCCTTGCCCCTGCAAGGCCGTGCATTGTGATATCCATGAAACAACCGGCTTGCCCGATGGCCCGCTCGGCTAATATTATTAGGTCTGGCAGCAATTGTCCCGCTTTGCAACGCGCCTTTCACGCCAGACTGTGACAATTTCCCCATCCTGATAAGACGGTTTGGCGCAGTCTGCCTATCCTCGCCCTGCGGCAGGTGCGAAAAGATGCGAATCGCTGCCTGGCGGCGTGCTTCAGGAGTTGCCCCGCGTGTTTTTCGACGACCGCCTTGCCACCGTGCTGCGCCAGCGCGCCACCGGCGAGGCGAGCATGCGCACCCAGTACCGGCAATTGATCGATCTGCTCGGACGCGCGCAGGCGCATTCCGGCAGGCGCGACCGCAGCCTGCTCGCGGCGGCGTGGCTGCGGCTCGATGCGCTGGCGGACGCGATTCCCCCCGCGACCCGCGCGAGCATGATCCGCGAGCCCGGCTGGCGTTTCCAGAGCCCCGATCTGGTGGTGCATCTCGCCGAGCAGGAGCCCGAGGTGGCCGCCGCTGCGGTGACCCGCGCCGACCTTGCGAGCGAGGATTGGGCCGCGCTGATCCCGCGCCTGCCGGTGCGTGCGCGCGGCTTCCTGCGCCTGCGCCGCGATCTGCCGATCGATGTCGAGGCGCTGCTCGAACGGCTGGGGGTGCATGACCGCGGCCTGCCGGCGCCCGCACCG
>NZ_LSKQ01000218.1 GCF_001557115.1 Erythrobacter sp. CCH5-A1 | reverse complement strand
GTCTCCTCTGAAAGCAGTTACCACGGCCGAGCACAAAATTTTAAACAGTCTCGAGCTAATGACTATCCGGACAGCAGTTCACGAGCAGCCACGAACCGGCTGAACTCGTCGCCATATTCAACGCTCGATCTGCAACCAGCCTCCTGCAGGATCGAGGTGGAAAAGGGTGCCCGGCACGTTGCCGCGGCGCCCTTTTTTCATGCCGCCTGGATCACGCTGATCCCGAACAGCCACGCTCCAGGGCATAGCTTTCGCGAAGTCGCTGGGAACGCATACCTCCTGCCGCAGGCACGTCCACCACCATCGCCATGAGCACCCCGCCAGCATACTGGTCAACCACTAATTTCCCGACCGAGAAGCCGTGCTGCGCCGGCTTCCGCACCATCGAAAAATTAGCGGTCAAGCCTCCGCTTCGCTCCGGTGACCAGCACACTGACGGGGCGCTGTTTCATGGCATGGCGGACGAGCCGCCAAGCGCCAGGAGGCAAGGTCATGTGCTACACAACGGAAAGCTACGAAGACGACGTTTCGGTGCTTCGTCAGATCAACCCCAACATCATCGCCCTTGATGAAAAAACGCTGGAAGCTGAGCGGCGCTCCTACCACACATTCTTCGACGTCCACGTCGTTGAGACCGCGGACGGGTACATCCTCATTGAGGAGGGAGACTATGGCGAGCTGCCGATGCATCTGATCGACCAGATCGTCTACACCGCCACCGGCAAGATGGCCGATGAATTCTGACGAGACAGGGCGGTGGTCATCGCCGCCCAACTCGACAAAAACCAGACCTCACCCGCCAAGCTTCTCAAGGGCAGAAATCGCCACCTTTGGCTTCACCTTGACGGCCAGTTCCAGAAGGGCAATCGCAGTATCCTGACCGACCTTCTTGATCAGCCGATTTAGCTCTCGTTCTGCTTCCTCGCGCTCAAGCTCTGCAAGCTTCTGCCTGCGCTCTTCCAGGTCCTTTTCCGCTGCTGCCAGCGCGGACCGTTCGCGTTCAAGTTTCGACACCATTGCGCATTCCTCCAAGCCTTGAAAGACCATGCGAAGATGCACCAATCGCAGGGTCTGTTCGAGGCATTTTTTTGCTTGCTGCTCTCGCGCCACTTCTTTGCCGAGCATGGCCTGCTTAAGCCATCGCCATCGCCATCGCCATCGCCATCGCCATGGCCAAACCCAAAGCCACTGTCGTCCCACAGCGCCGGCTATAGGCGGACATAACGCCTGCGCTGAGTTCGCGAGTCAGGCTCGCTCGCGCAATCCCGCTGGAGAACCACCTGCGCGAGTGATCCCCCTACAACAATGGACCTGGCACAGGGCACAAGTTCCTGATTTTTTGCGCGCACACCGTACACCGCTGCGCGGTAGGCTGATGCAGCGATATTCGTCATACTTCACAATTGGTTAGCTGGAGTCTTGCTCACAATTCGGGCGGTGCAGTCGGCTGCAGGATGTTCAAGGCTTCAATAAAGCATCGAAAAACCAATACCATAGCGCTGCACCGGGCTGCATCGCCGACGCTCTTGGCAAGTGCGATGCAGCGCTATATACTGATACCTGCGATAGACGAACCACGCCTGAAAAGGTGTGGTAGTGGAAAAGAAACAGTTCCAGAGCGTCGGTGTAACGCTCAGCCCAAGGATGATCGACGTCGTCGATCAACTTGCGGCAAGCCGCGGTGTATCGCGGTCTGAAGCCATCAGAATTGCCCTTGAAGTGGGCATTCCTCTCCTGAAGGCGGGACTGTCGCTCAACGCCGAGCGGGCTGTCACGATCCTCGAGCATACCCAGCTTGCGCTCTCGCTCATCGTTCAGGAGCAATATCCGGCTGATGCCGAACACCTGATCGCTCAGGCGCTCTCCAACGTGCGAGAGCATCATGGCTGAAGACATCCGGTTCAGCAAAAAAGCTGCCACTCTCACCCACGCTTCCGCGCGCGGAAAAGTGAAGCGGAACGCAGGCAATTTCACGCGCGGGTCGCAGCTGTTCCACCACGAAATCCTGATGACCTGGGCGGGCATCAGAATGCCCCTCTACGTCTGGGTCGGGACCGCCGTTGTACTGCTGTGCATCCTCGTCAGTCTGACCTTCAAAAACCACGAGGTGCAGCTCGTGTTGATGAAGCTCTACGCCGAGGCCTGGGGATGGGTGCAGCTCAATCCGAACAAGCCTGTAAACCTGACCCTTCCGTCGGGTCAAATGGTGCAAGGCACTATGTCGATGCTGCCCTATCATCCTGCCGTGGAAAGGGCTTGGGCCAAGGCCGTGCAGGTCAGCATTTCCGCGGGTCTTGGTGCAGCCTTTATCTGCGTACCTTTGACCGTCTGGTTCGTCGACTTTTCGAAACGGCGCGGCACTGATATTCTGACCGAGCGCCATGAGCGCGGTGCCGTGCTTGTGACACACAGTGAACTGGCCCAAGCCATCACCAGCCATAACTGGAAAGCGCATGTCAGCGAGTGCCGCAAGCGCACGCCGGCAGTGGACCCCGACAAGATCCTCGCAGAGCCTTTGAAGGACCGTGTCCGCGCGGGTCTGCATGCGCCTTACCGTCTGGCGGGCGTGCCGGTTCCATGGCGCCTTGAGCAAAGCCATGCGATGTTCATCGGTACGACCGGGGCCGGCAAGACGACCGAGCTGAAGAAGATCGTCACGCAGGCGCGCGAACGCGGGCATCGCTGCGTCATTTTCGATCTGACCGGCACCTTCGTCGAAAGCTTCTATGATGCCGAAACGGACATCATCCTCAATCCGATGGACCGCCGCTGCGTGCCATGGTCGATTTTCAACGACTGCGACAATTACGCCGAATTCATGAGCGCTGCGACGGCGCTTGTTCCGAGTGGCCACAGCGCGGAAGATGACTTTTGGCAGAAATCGGCGCGCACCCTGTTCGTCGAAATGTGCGTCAAGATGATCAAGATGGGCGTGCGCTCAAATGGCGCGCTTTCCTACTTCCTGATGCAGTCGGATCTGAAGACGATCCATGCTCAACTTGAAGGCACGATTGCGGGGCCGATGATGTCGCCCGCCGCTGCCAAAATGGCAGAGTCGATCCGGACCACCTTCATCGCCAATGCGAATGTTTTCCGCTTCCTGCCCGAACCTCCTCCGGGGGAAACCGGCTTCTCGATCAAGAACTGGATGACGACCGAGGTCAAGGAAGGATCGATCCTTTTCATTACCTCCACCCACCCGGACCTGGTTCTCAATCGCCCGCTCTTGACCCTCTGGATGGATCTGGCCGTCAATGCGCTGTTCCATATGGGACGGAGCCGAGATCTGCGCACCTGGTTTCTCATCGACGAGGTTCATGCGCTGCATCGTCTCCCGGCGATCGACCATGGCCTTCAGACCGCGCGCGCGTTTGGCGGCGCCTTCGTGCTTGGCATGCATTCCTTCGACAAGCTTGAAGAAACCTATGGCGAGAACGGGGCCACCAATCTGGCCTCGCTGGCGGGCACCAAGCTGATCCTCAAGACGGCCGATCCCGAGACGTCCCGGCGATGCTCCGAGTTCATCGGTAACCGCCAGGTCCGGATCATGGATGAAGCCTATTCCTACGGCTATAATGACAACCGCGACGCCTCAACGATCACGCCTCGTACCAACGTCGAAGAACTCGTCATGCCGGTCGACATCAGCGACCTGCCCAGCATGCACGGGTTCGTGAAATTCCCGGACGGCTTCCCCGCTGCCCGGATCAGGCTGACGTGGAAAGATTACGAACCCCGCGCAAAAGGCTTTGAGCGTGTCACCGACATGCGCGCCGCCGAATACACACCACCGTCCGGGGATGGCGCGGAATTGGGGGGTGGGGATAGGGAAGGCGCACAACCTGACATCGCGCCTAAGGAGCCGAAAGATCGCGAAGAGGTAGCGCTGAGTGAGGCTGAGCGGGCGGCGCAGCAGCTGAGGGAGGCGATCGAAGGGCCATTGAACCCTGAGCGCGAGCTGACCGAGGAGGAGGTAACACGCAAGATTGAGGATGAAGAGGAGCGGGCAGACTTCGAGCGAAAGCCAGCGCAAGGGGAGCTGTATGGCTATAACCGCCCTGGCAAGAAGGACCAGCGCGAGCGGCAGAACCTGGCCATGCGCGACAGCGAAGAGCGCGGCGCGCAGGCTAAGATCGAAGGGCCAAAGGGGCGAGCGCAGAATAGCAGGGCAGACGCCCAGGAGAGCGAGCTTTCCAAAGAGAACATGCGCGGCATCGGAAACGAAAGGCAGAGCCGTCAGGACCCTTCCATTGACGATGATCAGGAGCTTGGGCGATGATCGCGGCAGGACAGACCTGCCATGTGTGCCCCCTATTCTGCGCGCAATGTGCCGGGCCGATGCTCCGGCGCGAACAGGCAAGGATAGCCTGAGATGCTGTCGGTCGCATCAGTCGCGTCAGCCGGCGGCGCGGCAAACTACTTCGCCAAGGACGACTACTATGTCGGCGATGGCCCTGCGGAGCTCAGCGAATGGGGTGGGAAGGGCGCCGAAGCGCTCGGGCTTGCTGGTCCTGTTGCCAAGGACGACTTCGAAAAAGTCCTTGATGGCAAACTGCCCGATGACACCGTCGTAAATGGCAACGCAAACCGCCGCTCGGGGATAGACCTCACATTCTCCATGCCGAAGTCGGCCAGCCTGCTGGCGCAGTTGGGCGGCGACAAGCGGATCCTCGATGCGCAGCTGTCCGCCGTCAAGGCGACGATGGCCTATCTCGAGAAGCACTATGCGCAGGCCCGCGATCGATCACGCAATGCCAACGGCGAGGGCGTGGTCACAGGCAAGCTCCTCTATGCCTTGTTCCAACACGACACGAGCCGGGCGCTCGACCCGCAGAACCATACCCATGCTGTCATCGCCGCGATGACGCAGGACAAGGATGGCAACTGGAAGGCGCTGTGGAACGGTGAGATCTGGAAGAACAACACAGTCCTTGGCTCCATCTACAACGCCGCGCTGCGGACGAACCTCGAGAAGCTTGGCTACGAAACCCAGATCACGGGCAAGCACGGCCAGTTCGAGATCAAGGGCGTGGCGCGCGATGTGATCGAAGCCTTCAGCCAGCGTCGCCTGACCATTCTGGCGACGGCCGAGAAACTCGGGAAGAGCGCAAACGACACAGAAGCCTTGCGTGAAATCACCAAGCGCACCCGCGATCCCAAGCTGAATCCGGACGACAAGCTGGCGCTCCGGCAAGAATGGGCCAAGCGCGCTGCCGGGCTGGGGTTCGATGCCAAGGTGCTGGTCGAACAGGCGCGTGAACGCGGCTCCGAGGGGCGCGAGAGCCCATTGGGATCGCCTCAGCGGGTGCAGGAGACGCTGAGCGCGCTCCGCGACAGCGTGAAGCTCTACACTCGGCCAGCGGACACACTGACAACCAATGGCCTGCAACGGATCACCCTGACGCCCACGCAGCTGCGCACTGAGATGGCAACCGCTTCTGCGATCAGGGTCATCGGCGAACGCGAAACCTCTTGGACCCGAGGCGACCTGGTCAAGACCGCGCTCGACCTCGGCGTAAAGGGCGTGACCGCTGACGGGGTGGAAGCACGGATCGGCGTCTTGGTGGCCGACGGGAGGGTGCTAGAGGGCAAGAGCGACAGGCTCGATGGCCGGCCCGAGAAATACACCACACCTGAACATGTCGAGATCGAGCGGGCAACGCTCGCTAATGTCGCCGCGGGAAAGGATGCAGGCCAGGCCATTATCGAAGCCGCCGAGGCGCCCGGGCGCTTGCGGCAAGTTGCGGGCACTCATGACCTCAACGCCGAGCAGATTGCCGCCGGAACACTGGCGCTCGCCAGCAAGGACCGCACGGTCGTGATCCAGGGTGTTGCAGGTGCCGGAAAGACGACGATCATCTCGGCGATTGCAAGCGTGGCGCATCAGGAGGGAAGGGAGGTGATCGGCCTCGCCTTTGCCAACAAGATGGTCAGCGATCTTCGGACCGGGACGGAGATCCGCGGGCCAGACGGAGAGGTCGTCAGGCAGGAAATCGACGCAAGAACCGTCTCATCCTTTGTGAATGAGCATCTGCGGCCCGCGCTTGCGGGTTCGGGTCCGAAGTTCGAGGCATCGCGCGAAGCGTTGCGCGGCAAAGTCCTGGTGTTGGACGAGGCGTCGCTGGTTGCGAACAAGCCGATGAATGACCTGCTCACGATTGCCAACCGGCTTGGTGTTGAAAAGCTGGTCATGATTGGAGACCGCGCCCAGTTACAGCCGATCGAGGCGGGCAAGAGCTTTTCGCTGATCCAGTCCGACAACCCCGCAATGGCTCGCATAGACACAAGTCTGCGGCAGCGCACCGAGCACATGAAAGAAGCGGCGGGCCTGGTGCGCGCTGGCATGTTCAGGGAAAGCTTTGCCTCGCTTGGCGCGCGCGTCGTGGAAGCAGGCGCAGACCACCTCAAGGTCACCGCGCAGAAGTGGCTCGAGCTTTCGCCCGACGATCGCGAGCGAACCGCGATTTACTCGTCAGGACGAGCGGCGCGCGGCGAACTCAACCGGATGGTCCAGCAGGGCCTGAAGGCAGAAGGGGCGATCCAGGGGGAAGGGCTGAGGCTGAACACGCTCCTCCCGGCCCATGCGACGCGCGAGGAGCTGCGCTACGCCTCGACCTACAGCAATGGCCAGCTGCTCGAAGTGACGCGCCAGAACGCACCCGGAGGGCTTGTTCGGGGCCGATACGATGTCGAAGGCATCGACGCGAAGGGCCGGGTCATGCTGCGCGATGAAAGCGGCAAGCTGATCAAATTCGATCCGGCGGCGATCGATCCTTCGGACAAGCGTGATGCCTTGAGGCTCTCCGAAAAGCACAAGGAGACAATCTATGAAGGCGACAAGATCCGCTGGACCGAAAAGGATGATGCCAGGGGGCTGATGAAGTCAGAGGAGGCGAGGATCCTCGGGATCAGGGATGGGATCGTCACGCTCGAGAACAAGGCAGGCGAGACCGTAGAACTCAAGCAGAATGACCGCATGCTCGAGCGCATGGGGCTGGCCTATGCGATCAACATGCATCAGGCGCAGGGCGACACCCGCGACATGGCGATCGGTGAGATGCACTCATCAGCCCGGCACTTGTCGAACCAGCGTCTGGCGCTCGTCATGATGACCCGGGTGCGTGACGACATCACAATCGTCACCAACGACCGCGATCGGCTTTTGGCGCAGATCGCCCGCAACCCGGGCGACAAGACCAGCGCGCTCGAAACCCTCGGCGAAAAGCAGGTCGAGGCGAAGCCTGGTGGGCGCGAGGCTGGCGAGTTTCGGCCCACCATTCCCGATTATTTGAGGGCGCCTGAGGACAGGCAAGCTTCTGCCTCGCGGATCGATCCGGCGAGCCTCCGGGCAACGCCGCAATTGGACGTGCCCGAACGCAACATCGAACGCAGCCGATAGGAGGAAGATCGTGACACAAATGGGCCATGCCACAGCGGACACGCCGCCTTCAGACACCTTCGAGATTCACCTTACGCAGCAGCTGACTCTGACCAATCTGGTGAACGAGGCAGGACTCTCCGAGATCGCGCGTGCCGCTGGCGGGGACAGCTTTGTGGTTTGCGACCTCAATATGCACGGGGTTCAGGGATGCGCCGAGCTGCGAGCCGCCCTCGATAACCAGAAAATGGCCGCCGAGTTGGTGGCCATAGGTCTGATGATCCTTGTCGCCGTGCTGGTGGGCACGATCGCGGCCGCTTTTCTGAGGCTGATAGCGAAGCGGGTGGCTCCTCCCAGTGAACAGTGCGCCGATGCCTTTGTCCCGCTGCACAGGGGTCCGGCAAAGCCCCTGAAAGGGGCCGTCAACATCATCATCAGGAGGGAGAAAAGACATGGCATTTGACTACGAAGACCCTGTTTGCCAGCGGTGAGGCGTCAAAGCTAATCCGAGGGCGGTGTCCCGAGAGGGAACGCAGGGACGAACGATCTGCGAAGGTGGTCAGATGGGCTCCCAAACCTGCTTCGAGTCAATGCAACTTTCGCCTCTGTGAGACCCGATACAGCACGACCAGCACCGGGCTCGGCCAGTGAGGACAGATCCATGAAACCTTCAAGGGATCGGCACCGCCTAGCAATGCAATTACAGATCCTGACCCTAGTTGATGTCCGGTTTTGCGTCGGCACTTGCCGGGTTGGTCATTTGGGTTAAATTATAGCCTATCTATCGAATAATTCGTGCGGGTCCGAGCCTAGACTACTGGAGAACGTGATGACCATGCCGAAGCCCGTTGATCCGGTCCCCGCGGCCACCATGCTCTTACTTCGCGACCTGCCGGAGTTTCAGGTCCTGATGGTCAAACGCCATCACCAGATCGATTTCGCCTCCGGCGCGCTGGTGTTTCCCGGAGGGAAGCCTTCGGTTGGAGATGAAATTCTTGAATGGGCCGATCATTGCAGGGGCTGGAGCACTTTTGACGCTACGCAGCGCACTTTGCGGATCGCCGCGATCCGCGAAGCGTACGAGGAAGCCGGGATTTTGCTGGCTGATCATCGTGACGGCGGCGCGTTTGAGAATACATGTGATATTGAAAGCCGCAAAGCGGTGGAGCGAGGCGAGCGCGAATTTCTTGACGTCGTTCGCGAGGCCGGTGTGCAATTGCGCCTCGATCAGCTCAGCATATTCGCAAGGTGGATAACGCCCACCTTCATGCACAAGCGCTTCGACACCCATTTCTTCGTCGTTCGCGCGCCCGAACGCCAGATTGCCGCATGCGATGGATACGAAACCGTCGATGCGGAATGGCTTTCGCCGCGCAAGGCGTTAGACATGGAAGCAACTGGCGAGCGAACCATTATCTTTCCTACGCGCTTGAACTTGCTATTGCTGGCCAAAGCCGCAAGCGCAGAAGACTGCGTCGCGCAGGCTGAAGCCCGCGATATCGTAACGGTTCTGCCGGAAATCATTCAGCGAGACGGCAAAAACGTCCTTACGATCCCAGCTGATGCCGGATACGGCCCAGCCCACGAAATCATGGGCTGAGAGCAAGCTGCCAGCGGCGAGGAACCTTTGTCCTTAGTAGCCGGATAGCTGGGCAAAACGGTCCCTGAGGTAGCTCGACGACCCCCAGCTTGCCTCAGAGTCTGATTCAAAATTAACCGGAGTGATTTGATAATCTTGCGCTCCGGCTGACGAGGAGTTGGATCGAGGCGATGAACAGCCACCCGGTTGCTGAGGCGATGCTAGGTCTGATCCGGCACTGGCTTCGAGTAATCCTGACACCAGCGAATTTCGCCACGGCAGATTGGCGG
This sequence comes from Erythrobacter sp. CCH5-A1, assembly GCF_001557115.1. Taxonomy (GTDB): domain Bacteria; phylum Pseudomonadota; class Alphaproteobacteria; order Sphingomonadales; family Sphingomonadaceae; genus Erythrobacter. Next base: position 22,957 of record NZ_LSKQ01000218.1, on the reverse strand, counting down.
GATATGCTCCAGCTTCTGCTTTTCGTCGCCGTATTCGAGCAGGGTCGGGCCGAACATCATCACACCCATTCCGCCGATCGGATTGGAGGCACCGACGTTGGCGAACTCGTGCTCGATGACCCTGGCCTGGCCTATGGTCAGTCCGCCGATGCCATATTCTTTGGGCCAGGTCGGTGTACCCCAACCACGCCCGGCCACGGCTTCTCGCCATTTCTTCTGCACAGGGGTCTCGTTGGTCGGACCCTCGAGCCCGGCTAGCAAATTGCCCGTGCCCCTGAGTTCGTCAGGAAAATTGGCGGCGAGGAATTGGCGCATTTCGGTGCGAAATGCGTCTTCGCTCGCCTGGGCATCTGGTTCTAGCTGAGTTGGCACGGAAACCTCCGTGAAAAAGCTGAATTCGTGGTTCCCCAGACGGACTACAAGGCCGCGCTCTGGCTGGTTAGTATTGCTGCGCAGGAACGTGCAAAACTAAACCTTCCATTGCAGCCTCCATTGGGATCTGGCAGGCGAGGCGACTGTATTCGTTGGCCCCTTCTGCAAACTGCAGGAGTTCGGCCTCCGCTTCGCCTTCCTTCAGACGACCAACCGTGTCGATCCAGGCCGGATCGACATGGACATGGCAGGTCGCACAGGCACAGACACCGCCGCAATCGCCGTCGATGCCCGGTACATCATTGAAGAGCGCCGCCTCGCGTGCGGTTTCGCCCTCAGCAGTTTCGACTTCCCGCCGCGTTCCATCGCTGGATACGAACGTCACTTTGACCATCATAAACTCCGTATTTCTGCTTCAGCAAATCAGCGCGCGTGCAGCCGCACCGGCAGCTTCGTGATCCCGCGCACAAGGTTTGAGAAAAGGCGCTCGGGCTCGCCGGTCACTTCGACCTTAGCGAACCGCTTGTGAATCTCTTCCCAGATGATCCGCAACTGCAGTTCAGCCAGCCTGTTGCCCATGCAGCGGTGGATGCCATAACCGAATGACAGGTGATGGCGCGGATTCTTGCGGTCAATGATGAAGCGGTCGGCCTGTTCGATAACCGTGTCGTCGCGGTTACCCGACAGGTACCACATCACGACCTTGTCGCCCTTCTTGATCTGCTTGCCGCCGATCTCCCAATCCTGAAGCGCGGTGCGGCGCATGTGAGTCAGCGGCGTCTGCCACCGGATGATTTCCGGCACCATGCTGGCGATCAACGAAGGGTCGTCATTCAGTTTGCGATATTCATCGGGGTTCTGATTGAGCGCCAGCACACCACCGCTTATCGAATTGCGCGTGGTGTCGTTGCCACCCACGATCAGCAGAAGGAGATTGCCCAAAAATTCAAGGAAGGGCATATCCCGTGTCGCCGGGGAATGCGCCATTATGGAAATCAGATCGTTCTTCGGTTCTTCGTTGATGCGCTGCTCCCACAGGCCTTTGAAATACATCGCGCACTCGATGAGTTCTTCACGCCTCGCGTCGTACGATTCGACGATGCCGGTTTCAGGAGCGGCGGTGGTGACGTCAGACCAGCGCGTGAGCTTGCGGCGTTCTTCCCACGGGAAATCGAATAGGGTGGCAAGAGTCATCGTGGTCAATTCAACCGAGACCTTGTCAACCCAATCAAATTCCTCTCCTATCGGCAAATCATCGAGAATCTGACATGCTCGTTCGCGGATTGTCGGTTCGAGCAACAGCAAGTTGGACGGCGCTACAGCGGGGGTGACGGCCTTGCGTTGCTGATCGTGCTTTGGAGGATCCATAGCGATGAACATTTCAAGTTCGAGCGCACCTTCCACCGAATGCATGTCCTGAATGGCGATACCGCCGAGCTTTGCCTCCGACGAAAAGACTTTGTGGTTGGTGTCGACAGCCATGATGTCGTCGAACTTGGTGATCGACCAGTAAGGCCCAACATAGCTTTCACGGCAGTAATGGACTGGCGCCTCTCTGCGCAGCCGTTCGAAATACAGGCCGATCGTGTCCTGCTGAAAAAGACTCGGCCGTGCGACATCAATTTCGTCGATCGGAATGGCTGCGACTTTTCCGGCAGTATCCAGCTCCATCGTGTCGATGCCCATGTCTTGTCCTCCATCTCAGGCGAGCAGACTCGCCTCGCGTTCAAAAACGTAAATGTTTCTCAAGGCGTGGTCAATAAAGCTTATAAGGGTTATTACAAAACTTGGTCGCACGGCAAACTTCATAGACAGACGCTGGACATATCATCCGATAAATTCTTATAAGGTTTTATCGAAGGAGCGATTCCCAGAGATGCAACCGAAGGTCGATGATTCCAGGAAAGCCAAGCGTGCGCTCACGCTTGCGCAGGACATTGTACGCGATATCGAAGCCGGGGCGCATGTTGCGGGCGACAGGTTGGCCCGCGAGGACGAAATGCTTGCGCGATACGATGTCGCCAGAGCAACTTTGCGCGAAGCTCTCCGCTTTCTTGAACTGCAGGGTGTGATCCATCTTCAACTTGGTCGCGGTGGCGGACCGGTGGTCGCACGCCCGCAGACCGGCGATTTCGCAAACAGCCTCTCGCTGATCCTGCATTTCATGGAGGCGGACTTGCGAGGCCTGCTCGAATTGCGCGAAACGATTGCGGCGGATGTTGCAGCCTATGCCGCCCAGCGCGCCACCACGGGTGACCTGAGCGCACTTGCCGATTGCCTCAAAGAGCTGGAGCGGAACGAAGCCAGCAGCCAGTTCGAAGAACTGAATCGCCGTTTTCACGATATGCTCGGCTGGGCCAGCGGCAATCCGCTTTTCGGCCTTCTGACTTCCGCGTTGCACATGCTTACCCGCGAATTTTCGCTCTCGCTGGGGTATTCGGCGCAAGAGCGTGCGGTCCAGTTGCGTTTCTTGCGCCGCGTCCTTGAAGCCGTGCGCAAGGGCGACGCCGAAGGAGCGCGGCAGGCGATGGCGCGTCTCGTGGCGGGCTCCGCCTCCTATCTCGCAGAAAGAAGCCCCGAGCTTGTGTCCCAGAAGGTCAGGTGGGGGCAGACGTAAAAAACGGGCGCCGGTGGGTGGCGCAGAATGGAGAGAGTATTACGATGGCACTCAAGAGCCGCATTTGCGAAATTCTCGGGATCGAATACCCGATTCTTCTGGCCGGAATGGGTGGGGCAAGTGTCCCTGCGCTCGCGGCCGCCGTATCGAATGCCGGGGGACTTGGCGTTCTTGGAGCCGCGGCCTGCTCGCCAAACCAGTTGCGCAGCTGGATCCGCCAGACCCGCGAACTGACCGACAAGCCATTTGGGGTCGACACCCTTCTGCCTGCTTCCGTCAGGCGCGGGTCGGCACCGCAGAGCGGCGGCTCGCCCGAAAACCCGATGGCACTGCTTGGCGAATATCAGCAGTTCACCCGCGATTTCATGGAACGCGAGGATCTGCCCGAAGTGGATGCCGCAATGGCCATGCTCGCGGCTGGCACGCCGGAAATGGGCAAGGGCGGGCTGCAGCTGTTCACGCGGGAGTTTTTCGAGGCGCAGATGGAAGTGGTAATCGAGGAAAAGGTGCCAGTCTATGCCGCCGGCCTCGGCAATCCCGGACCGTGGATGGACCGCCTTCATTCCAATGGCACCAAGGTGATGGCGGTGATCGGCAAGGTCAAGCACGCCCAGCAGGTGGTCGATTCCGGCATCGACATGATTGTGGCGCAGGGCCACGATGGCGGCGGGCACAACTCCCCAATCGGAACGTTCTCGCTGATTCCGCAGGTAGTCGATGCGGTGGGCGATCGGGTTCCCGTGATTGGAGCGGGTGGAATCTCCGATGGCCGGGGAGTCGCCGCAGCGATGATGTTAGGCGCGCTGGGCGCGTGGGTCGGCACGGCGTTTCTGGCAACCGAAGAGGCAGGGATTGAACGGTTCCAGAAGGAAGCAATAACCGATGGCGGCGATGCAGATACCGTCGTTAGCCGCTCGTTGACCGGCAAGCCTGCGCGCATGATCCGCAACAAATGGGCCGATGCCTGGGTTGCGGCGGGCAAGGAGCCGCTTCCCATGCCTTACCAGTCGATGATTTCAGGGCCGGTCATGGCTTCGGGCATCAAGGCTCAGCGCAAGGATATCATGCCTGGCTTCGCGGGGCAGGGAATTGGCCTGATCCACTCGATCCGTCCAGCGGCAGAGGTCATGCGCGATCTTGTCGAAGGGGCCGAAAGGGCGCTGGCCGATGCCAGATTCTGTTCCTGAATTGCGGTACGACGGGGACGCGGTATGAACGCTTCGCAGACCTTACCCTTTGCCAACAAGGCCGCCATAACCGGTGTGGGCGAAACCGCATTCGTCAAGGGCACCGAGCGGACCGCAGTGGACATGATGCTGGAAGCCTCGCGCCGCGCAATCGCGGATGCCGGGCTGAAACCTTCCGACATCGACGGCATGGTGCCGCCGCCGATCTATACAACCTCGGAGGAAATGGCCGCCAATCTCGGCATTGATGTGCTGCGCTACGCGGCCACAGTTCACATGGGCGGCGCCAGCCCGACGACGGCGCTGCAGAACGCGGCAATGGCGATCGCCTGCGGGCTTTGCGATCACGTGCTGGTTACGCTCGGTTGGAACGGCTATTCCGCCCTCAGGCCCAAACCGGGTGCCCCGCCTACTCGGGCGATGAACATGAACACGCTGACCAATACCATCCAGGGCTATTACATCCCCTATGGTGTGTTCCTGCCGGTGCAGATGTATGCTTGGCTGGCGACCCGCCACTCGAAGCTTTACGGCGTGGGCGCGGATGCGATGGCAGCGGTAGCGCTAGCCTGCCGGCGTCACGCGCAGTTGAATCCGCGCGCCTTTACCTATGGGCGCGAACTCGACGCGGAAACCTACCATTCGGCGCGCTGGATATCCGAGCCCTTTCGCCTTTACGATTGCTGCCTTGAAACCGATGGCGCCTGCGCGGTAGTCATATCGCGAATGGATCGGGCCAGGGATATGCCCCATGTGCCCGTCAGCATCGCCGGTGCCGCTGAAGGCCACCCCTATCCAGCCGACGACATCCCTTCGCGGCCCGATCCCTTCAAGATTGGCCTCAGCTATGCTGCCCCGCGCGCTTTCGACATGGCGGGCGTCAAGCGCGAGGACATGGATTTCCTGCAGATTTACGACTGCTTTACCTATGTCGTTTTGCTGCAACTGGAAGCGATGGGCTATTGCGAACCGGGCGCACAGGCCGAATTCGTAGCCAATGGCCAGATTGAGCTGGGTGGCCGCTATCCGATCAACACCCATGGCGGCTTGCTCAGTGAGGCGCATGTCTGGGGACTCAACCACGTGGTCGAGGCAGTACGCCAGCTTCGTCACGACTGCGGCGAGCGCCAGGTGCTAGGAGCCCAGACCGGCCTAGTTACCGGCTGGGGTGACCTTGGCGATGGAAGCATTGTCATTCTCAGGAGGTTTACATGAGCAGCGAGAGCGATCTGCCTCCCAAAATGCGGCCCTCCGCGCAGGTCGCGCCGCCCAAACCGCGACCTCGCCCGCAAGACCCGGTTGAGCAGGAATTCTGGAAGCGGTGCCAGGACGGCAATCTCTATTTCCAGCGCTGCGGCGGCTGCGGCTGCTTCCGCCACCTGCCGCGCTATATGTGCGCAAAGTGCGGCTCGCCGGAATTCTCCTGGGAACGCAGCAGTGGCAAGGGCACGCTGTTTTCCTGGACCGTTACCCACCAGGCCCTCCACCCGGCTTTTGCCGCCGAAATTCCCTTCGTGGCGGCGCTGGTGGAATTGGAAGAGGGCGTACGCATGGCCACGCGCCTGATTGGTTGCGATCACGAGCGCCTAGCGCTCGACCTTCCGGTGGAAGTGGAATTCGAATTGATCGGTGAGGACTTCCGTCTTCCTGTTTTCCGCCTGCGTGAAAGTTAGAAGCGTCATGGATCTTAATTACGGGCCCGAATACGATGTCTTCCGCAAGCAAGTGCGGGCTTTCATCGAAGCGCACAGCCATCTCGCGCCGCCCTCTGCTGACCGGGCGGCCCGACCTTCGTCCAAGGCGGTCGAATGGCAGAAGCTGTTGATTGAGCATGGGTATACCGCGCGAACGATCCCGCAGGAGTATGGCGGCTATGGAGCGGAGCCGGACATTCTCCAATCGCGCATCATTGCAGAGGAGTTTGCGCGGGCCAGGGTGCCGGGCGGGCTTTCCAATCAGGGAATCTCGATGTTCGTGCCGACCCTGCTCGAACTCGGCACCGAGGAACAGAAACGGCGCTGGATCGAACCCACGCTAAAAGGCGACGTCGTCTGGTGCCAGGGCTATTCCGAACCAGGTGCCGGGTCTGACCTCGCCAACCTCAAGACCAGCGCGCACATTGAGAACGGCGAATTTGTTATCAATGGCCAGAAGATCTGGACCAGCACCGCCAAGCAGGCCGACATGATCTTCTGTCTGGTCAGGACCGAACCGGACGCACCCAAGCATGGCGGCATTTCCTACCTGATCTTTTCGATGGACACCCCAGGCATCGAGGTTCGCCCCTTGAAGACGATGACCGGTCACGCCGAGTTCAACGAGACCTTCTTTACCGATGTGCGCGTACCGGTGGACCAGATCGTCGGCCAGCGGGGACAGGGCTGGTTCGTGGCGAACGCGACCCTGGGCCATGAGCGCGGCATGCTGGGCGATCCCGACGCGCTAGAAAATCGGCTGCAGGCGCTAATCGGGCTGATGCAGGAAGAGCGTTTGGGCCAGGCTCGAGCGATCGACAATCCGGTACTGCGCGACCGGTTGGTAGCACTTCAGGCCGAAGTGGCGGCGATGAAATACAACGGGATGCGCGTACTTTCGAACAGCCTCAGGGGAGAGCCGGGCGGCATGGCGAAGTTGATCGTCAAGCTGCAAAGCTGTGAACTCGCTCACCAGATTTCGGCGCTGGCGATCGACGCTATGGGCGAACTGGGCATTCTCTATCACAACAGCCCGCGCGAGCGGCACGGCGGGGCTTGGCAATGGAACTATATGTTCCAGCTCGGTCTCATAATCGGCGGCGGGACCGCTCAGATCCAGAAGAACATCATCGCCGAACGCGGCCTTGAAATGCCGCGTGAACCGAACCCGGCGAAGACCTCGAATGTAGGGCCGAAAGCCTCAAACATGGCGAGTCAGAAGCAGGGAGCAAACTGATGGATTTCGGACTTTCGCAGGACCAGCAGATGTTGCGCGACGCGGTTTCGCGGTGCCTTGCCGATACCAGCCCGCTCAGTCACGTCCGCGAATGTGCGGAGCGGGACAATCCGCTGAGCGACCAGGTGTTGCGGGCCCTCAACGACCTCGGCGTTGCCGGAATGCTGGTCCCCGAAGAGCACGGCGGGCTCGGCATGACCCTGCTCGACGCGGCGGTGGTAGCGGAACAGCTTGGCTATGCGGTCGCCCCGGTGCCGTTTCTCGCCAGTCAGGTTCTCGCACCGATCGCCTTGCGCGATGCGGGCAACGAGGAGCAAAAGGCCCACTGGCTGCCAAAGATCGCGAGCGGCGAGGCGCGTATCGGTGTCGCGATTTCCGAGACGATCGAGGTGCGCGACGGCGCGGGGGTTTCCTCTGCAGCCGGGAAGCTCAACGGAACCGCCCTGTTCGCGCTCGATTTCGAAGGAGCCGATGCCCACATCGTCGCCGATTCCGGTGGTAGGCTGCACCTTGTCGGTGCCAAGGCGTCGGGCCTGAAGGCTATCGCGTTGACTACCATTGATCGCACCCGCAGCGTCGGGGAATTGCGGTTTGACGGGGCCGAAGCGGAACCACTGGCTGATGATGGGGGAGTTGCAACGGCCCGGTTGCGTGATGCAGGCCGTGTTATCCTGGCCGCCGACAGTCTTGGCGCAGGTCAGGCGATGATCGAAAAGGCTATCGATTATGCTGGCCAGCGCGAACAGTTCGGCCGCCTGATCGGCAGTTTCCAGGCCGTAAAGCATATGTGCGCCGAGATGGCCGCGCGGCATGAACCGTGCCGCTCGCTCGTCTGGTACGCCGCCCACGCCTTCGACGCGGTGCCGAATGAGGCATCTCTGGTTGCCTGCCATGCGAAATCGCACACGGCCGAGGTCCATCGATTTGTCGCACGCACTTCCACCGAAGTGCACGGCGGAATGGGATTCACCGATCTGCTTGGCCTGCACTACTGGTTCAAACGGATCGGATTCGACCGGCAGGTCCTTGGTGGGCCAGAAGTGGTCCGGGCGGAGGCTGCGGCACTTCAGGGCTGGACCAATGCTGCGTGATGTTTCTACCGGGAGACGCGCGCGCTAAAGCCGCCGCCCCGTTCGGAGAGGAGAACTAATGTGACCGACTGGAATCTCGGCGACATTCTCGACGCTTTCGAGCCTGTCATGCCAAAGGATGCGCCGGCCCTGATCCACGGTGACCGGATCATTACCTGGCCTGAAATGTCCGCGCGTTCGAACAATGTCGCCCGCGCGCTGCGTCAACGCGGAGCTGGCGATCGCGCAAAGGTCGCCTTTTATATGCGCAACCGCCCAGAATATGGCGAGTTGATGGCAGCCTGCTTTAAGGGGCGCTTGATCCATGTGAACATCAACTACCGCTATGTCGCCGAGGAGGTCTTTTATATCTTTGACGATTCCGACAGCGAAGTAATTGTCTACAGCTCGGAATTCCGCGACTGTATCGTCGAGCTCAAGGACCGGCTCGAGAAGGTTCACACCTTTGTGGAAATTGGCGAGGCGTCGCAAATCGCGCCTTTTGCGATCCCTTACGAGACATTCGCGCAAGAAGGCGACGGATCGGCGCTCGGCATCTTGCGCTCACCCGAAGATCAGCTCTTCATCTATACCGGCGGCACGACCGGCATGCCCAAGGGCGTGATGTGGCATCACGACCAAATGCGCAAAGCACAGCTCGAGGCCCAGAAGCTGCTCGCCCCCGTTCCTCAGACACTCGAAGAGCACGTCGCGTTGATCACAAGTCAAGGGCCCGGCAACCGCACTGTGCCCTCCTGCCCGATGATGCACGGGACCGGCTTCATCACCGCGATCGGCACACTTATGTCGGGCGGCGCCATCGTTACACTTGCAGACCCGTCCTTCGATGCGACGGAATTGTGGGAAACAGTCGATAAGCACAAGGTGCAAAGCATCGCAATTGTGGGCGATGCATTTGCCAAGCCGATGCTGCATGCGCTGGACGAGAATCCCGGCCGCTGGGATACCAGCAGCCTCGTTACCATCGTTTCATCCGGCGTGATGTGGAGCAAGGAAGTCAAGGCTGGGCTGTGCAAGCATATCCCCCAGGTGGTGCTGATGGACAGCTTCGGCGCTTCCGAAGGGCTCGGCTTCGGCCGCTCCATCACAACCGCGCAAGGGGGCACCAACACCGCGAAATTTGCGATTGGCGAATTCTGCGATGTCTTTGACGAAAACGACCAGAAAGTGACGCCGGGAAGCGGCGTACCGGGATTTATCGCTCTCGCCGGGGCGATCCCGGCGGGTTATTACAAGGATCCCGAGAAATCCGCCAAAACGTTCCGTACAATCGATGGGGTTCGCTATTCGATTCCCGGCGACTGGTGCACGGTTGAGGCCGATGGCAGCCTGACCTTGCTGGGCCGTGGCAGCGTGTGCATCAACACTGCTGGCGAGAAAGTTTACCCTGAGGAAGTCGAGGAGATTCTCAAGACCCATCCCGCCATTGGTGACGCGCTGGTCGTGGGCGTGCCAAACGAAAAATGGGGCCAAGCCGTTACCGCTGTCGTCCACCTCAGCGGCACCGCCCCGTTCGACGAGCAAGCCGTCAAGGATCATGTGCGGGGGCAGTTGGCAGGCTACAAGACGCCGAAGGCAATATATCCAACGAATACCCCCCTGCGCGCATCGAACGGCAAGGCCGACTATGCAACGGCGAAGGCAATTGCCGAGAGCCTGACTGCCGCATCATGACGACCCAGACTTCGCCCGATTACGACGCGGTGATCGTCGGTGCCGGCTTCAGCGGGATCTACCTACTCCACAAGTTGCGGGACGCCGGGTTCAACGTGCTGCCGGTCGATGCTGCGGCCAATGCGGGCGGCATCTGGCACTGGAATTGCTATCCCGGCGCACGCGTGGATTCGCAGATTCCGCTCTATGAATTCTCGATCCCCGAAGTGTGGCGGCCATGGACCTGGAGTGAGCGCTTTCCCGGCTGGGCAGAACTTAGGGCCTATTTCCGCCATGTCTGCGATACGCTGAAACTTTGGCCGCTGATGCGGATGGGCTCGAGGGTCGAAAGCGCCGATTTTGAAACAGGGCCGGGACTATGGAATCTACAGCTTGAGGGCGATGAAACCATAAAGGCGCGCTTCCTGCTCCCAGCCCTCGGTTTCGCGTCGAAGCCATATATCCCCGACATTCCGGGCATTGAGGATTTCGAGGGTGAATGGTGCCATACGGCGCGCTGGCCGCAGGAGGGTATTGATCTGGATGGGCGCAAAGTTGCCCTGATCGGAACCGGAGCGAGCGGAGTGCAGGTCGCCCAGGAAGCGGCCAAACGTGCGGAGGCGCTGATAATTTTTCAAAGAACTCCGATCCTGGCCCTGCCGATGCGGCAGGAGCGGCTGACGAGGGAAGATCAGGAGCGCGAAAAGTATGGCTATCCCGCCTATTTCGAACAGCGTCGGCATACGAGCGCTGGCTTTGAATACCAGTCGCTTGAGGTGTCGGCGCTCGAAGTTGGCGAAGAAGAGCGCAATGCGCACTTCGAAGATCTGTGGCAGCGGGGCGGATTGAGGTTCTGGTATCACAATTTCGCTGACATTCTTACCAATCGCGAAGCCAACCGCCACGCCTACGATTTCTGGCGCGACAAGGTTCGCGCGAGGATCGCCGATCCCGATCTGGCCGAGAAACTCGCCCCATCCGAACCGCCGCATCCGTTCGGCACGAAGCGGCCTTCGCTCGAACAGGGATATTACGAGATTTTCGCGCAGGACAATGTTGCGCTGGTTGATCTGAAGGCAAATCCGATCACCCGTGTCGCGCCGCACGCAATCACGACCGAAGACGGCGAGGTCGAATGCGATTTGATCGTTTTTGCCACCGGCTTCGACGCCGGGCGGGGCGGGTTGATCGACATGAACATCACCGGCAGAGGCGGCCAATCACTTTCGCAGGCCTGGCAACACGGCTTGCGCGCCTATCTGGGAATGGCGGTATCGGGTTTCCCCAATATGTTGTTCGCTTACGGTCCCCTCAGCCCCTCGGGCTTTTCCAATGGGCCGACAAGCGCGGAAATGCAGGGCGACTGGATCTGCGACTTCATGGTCTGGCTGCGAAGCAACGGGTTCTTCCTTTTCGACGCTCAACCGCAAGCCGAAGATGGCTGGACCGAAATGGTCGCCCAAGCTGGCGCGATGACGCTCTTTCCCGAAGCGGACTCCTGGTACATGGGCGCGAACATCCCGGGCAAGAAGCGCCAGCTAATCAATTTCCCAAGCATGTCGGCCTATGCCGCGATTTGCGACCAAGTGGCGCGCGATGCCTACCGCGGCTTTACCGCCAGCACACCAGCGAACAAGGACTGCGTAACCTGATGAATGAGATGGTGAGAATCGAAGATTTTCCGACCGACATCGACCCGATTTGGGCTGGTGACGGTTCGCATCTGCCCGAATGGTTCGTGTCGGCCCTCAAGGTGCCGCGCGAAGAGGGTTATGTGGAAATCGATGGGGCCAAGGCGCACTATTTTCGCTGGGGTCACCCGGGCAAGCCCAAGGTGCTTATGACGCATGGCTTTCTCGCCCATGCGCGCTGCTTCGCCTTCATTGCACCGTTTCTTGCCGAAGACTATGATGTGGTAGCGTTTGATCTGGCCGGCATGGGCGACAGCGAGATGCGCGGGCGCGCCGACCTCTTGGCAAGGGGGGGCGAGTTTCGCGAGATTGCCGAGGCGCTGAATATGTTTGCGGATGGCCAAAAGCCGACGATTATCGCGCACAGCTTCGGATCGGGAGCGGCCCTGACAGCCGTGACCCAATCGCCCGGGACCTTTGCCGGAGTGGTGGTTTGCGATCTCATGATCATGCGGCCTGCTCTCCTGGACGAGTACTGGAACCTCAGCCGGTCCAGCCCAGGTTCTGGCGATCCGGACAAGCCCAGCAAGCGCTATCCCAACTATGAAGCGGCGCGCCAGCGGTACATCCTTTCCCCGCCCCAGCCGGTCGGCGCGCCATTCCTGCTGGACTACATGGCCTATCACTCCCTGCGGCAGGATGGAGACGAGTGGACTTGGAAGTTCACGACCGAGGTCTTTCGGAGGAGCAACAAGCCCGACGAATGGCTCACAATGGGCGAGCGCCTGGTGCAGGCACCGGGCCGAAAGGCTATCGTGCACGGCGGCTTGAGCCAGCTCTTTACACCGGAATCAGCCGAATATGTTCGCGAACTGGGTGGAGGTGAGATTCCGATAATCGCCGTGCCTGAAGCCCGCCACCACCTGATGCTCGACCAGCCACTGGCATTCGTAACCGCGTTGCGGTCCGTTCTGGCTCTTTGGCAAAACGAGAACCAAGCCAAGACGAATTGAGTTCGTCACCTAGAATTACTTTGGCAGAAGTGCTTTTTGGACTTCCAAGGGTCGTTTATTATGGTTCAATGTGGCCAGCGCGTGGAGGCTGGCGGTAGCGGATACTTGGCGGGACGACTTTGCGGAGTGGCTTGCGCTTTTTGTGTGGCTGTTACACCAACACGTATTGATCACGACCTATGTGCCGACTGTCGCATTCCGATGGACATGATGCTCCATGGCTCATTGATGAGGCTGTTCTGGGCGAAGCAGAATTGGTCGACGATGTCGTCGTAGGATTAAAAGACCCTGTTCGACAGCCAGTTGTCGCGCATGAACTGCCACAGGCTCTTGACCGGATTGAGCTTGGGGCAGCGCGGCGGCAGCGACATGAGCGTGATGTTGGACTGTCCCACTAGCGCGGCCGAGCCGTGGCACCCGGCCTGATCGAGGGTGATGACAGCGTGTGCCCCAGGGACGACGTGGCGGAATATCTCCTTCAGGTGCAGGCTCATGGCCTCACTGTTGCAATAGGGCATGACCACCCCGGCGGCCTTGCCTTCCGCCGGGCAGGTGGCGCCAAAGATCCACACCGATGTGCGGCGCTGATCCTTGGGTGCAGATGGACGGGTGTGCCCAGCCTATCTTGATGGTCTGATCGGCTCCGGCGAGCGCAAAAGCTTACAGCCGATGGCGATGCGCTGGCCGGGGATTAGATATGATTTGCTGCACCATTTATCGGCGGTGCCCTGTGGGCCGGGGGCACTGGAGGAGAAGTTCTCAGGACAGCCTGATGCGCTGGTAGGTGGCGACGACGCTTGGCTGATAATTGACGGCACGGCTTTGCCCAAGAAAGACCATGCGGGACTGTCAGGATTTCCGTGTGCGGCCGGGCGGTTGATCATCAGGCCGCCATGGCTCTGATGAAACGTTCGCCGAAGATCACGGCAAATTGCGCCTTCGCCATGGTCCACTCACGTGGTGGCATCTTCCACTCTTTCTCCGACCGATTCAAGATCAGGTAGAGCAGCTTGGTGGCGGCCTCGTCGCTGGGGAAGTGTCCCCTGGCCCTGACAGCCCGCCTGAGCTTCGAGTTCAAAGCTTCGATGGCGTTCGTAGTGTAGATGATCCGGCGGACCTCGTCGGGGAACGCAAAAAACGGGATCACCTCGCCCCAGGCGCGCCGCCAGCTCTGGCCGATGGCGGGATAGCGCTGCCCCCAAGGGCCAGCCTCAAATGCTGTCAGCGCCTTTTCGGCGGCATCTGCGTCGGTGGCACGGTAAATCTCCTTGAGCGCGCTGGCGAGGTTCTTTCGGTCCTTCCAGGAGACGAAGTCCATCGAGTTGCGCAGCAGGTGAACGATGCAGGTCTGGACGATCGCATCGGGGAACACTGCGGTGATCGCATCGGGAAAGCCCTTCAGGCCGTCAACGACGGCCAGCAGGATGTCTTCAACGCCACGGTTGCGAAGCTCGTTCATCACCCGAAGCCAGAACTTGGCACCCTCATTCTGCTCGAGCCACAAGCCGAGCACCTCCTTTGCGCCGTCGGCGCGGACGCCCAGCGCAATGTGGATCGCCTTGTTGCGCACCATGCCCTCGTCGCGGATCTTGACCCGGATCGCGTCGAAGAAGACCAGCGGGTAAACCGGATCGAGCGGCCGCTGCTGCCAAGTGGCGACCTCATCGAGCACGGCGTCGGTCACCGTGCTAATCAAATCGGGTGAGACGTCGATGCCGTATAGATCGTGCAGGTGCCTGGTGATCTCGCGGGTGCTCATGCCGCGCGCGTACATCGACACGATCTTGTCGTCGAAGCCGGGAAAGCGGCGTTGATACTTGGCGATCAACTGCGGGTCGAAGCTCGACTGGCGATCGCGCGGCACGTCGATCGCCAACTTGCCGGTGTCGGTCATTACCGTCTTCCGACCGTAGCCGTTGCGCATGTTGCCGGCGCCGTCTTCGCCAGCGAGGTGGTGATCCATCTCCGCATTCAGGGCACGCTCTGTCAGCGCCTTCTTCAGCGAATCGAGCAGACCGCCCTGCTCGAAGGCGGCACTGGCAGCGCCGCCCGCCAAAAGCTGATCGAGAAGCTCATTCGGTATGGCAGGTTCTTTGCGTCGTGACATAGTGGGACTCCTTGTTGCCCATTATGCCCGGCCACACACGGAAATCCTGACAGTCCCACTGATCGGGCTTTCCGCCCTTAGCGGCAAGCTCGGCGAAGATGCGGTTGAACCCGCCAAGGCGGCTCCAGCGGATGAAGCGGTTGTAGATGGTCTTGTGCGACCCATAGTCGGTCGGCGCATCGCGCCAGCGCAGCCCGTTCCTGATCACGAAGATAATGCCGCTCACGATCCGACGATCATCCACACGCGGGATGCCGTGCTACAACGGAAAATATGGCTCAATCCGGCGCATCTGCGCCTCGCTCAACATCCAGACTTCAGACAACAGCAGCACCTCCTCAATGCCGCCATTGAATCAACCGATCCCTTCCAACGCAAGCAATTCAATGGGCCCTGAGCCTAGATTATTCATCTTCTGGCCTTTGCCTCGGAAGCAACCGGTGTCATTCAAAGGCGAAAGAGATGCCGCTTGCTGACGGGATATAAGACCGCGCATAGATTAGCAGATCGGCCGTGTGCGCATGCCCCAGCGATCCCAATAGATTCGGGTCACGGATGTCGTGAAAGGGTTGGAATGGCTGCTAGGGGGCCTCTTCTAGACCCCAGGCTTCCGTCGAGAAACCCTTTCAATCGATCTTGCAGATAACGGCAACAATGAGAGGGCAGTGGGCTAATGCGACTGGGTAGATCGTCGACATTCCCGGACCAATCCTTGGAAATATCAAGGCTCGTCCGCGTCTAATTGCGATCCAAATTGTCCTGCATCGTGGCCAATAGCGCACTTAACCGGTCCAGCTCATCAATGTCCGTTCCGGCAAGCAGGCGTCCGTAGACCGCGTCGGCCTCGGCTCTAAGCTTGGGTAACAGCTCAACCGCAGCAGGCATAAGGTGGATGTGCCATACGCGCCGGTCGTTCACCGCGCTACGTCGCTCAACGAGCGACAGTTCTTCAAGCCTGTCAATGGCCTGACCAACGCTTGCTCGTTCCAGCTCAAGCTCCCGGGCAAGTTCGGTCTGCGTCATGCCAGGCGTTCGATAAAGATATGCCAAAGCGCGCCACTGAGTTCGGGTGAGTCCGAATTGTTCGAAGGAGGTATCGAATGTGCGTCGCAGCCGGCGCGTCACCTCCTCCATCAGGAAGACAAGCCGATCCGTGTCGGTCAGAAAATTCGTCTCAGCTTCATCGGCAGCCTGATCCGAGTGCGTTACCATGCTCCGGTCATAGCTTTCCCGATACGAAAATAAAGATATTTACTGTAAGGCACCTTACAGTATAGCAAAATGCTATGGACACCGTAACAGCCAGCATCAAGGGGGCCGACGGCATCGACCTCGCAGCCGAGATCACCGGCGCGCTTGATGCGATGCCGGTCTTGCTTGCTCATGGAGGTGGGCAGACCCGGAGAGCATGGAAGCGGGTCACGGGCGATCTTGCCGATGCCGGGTTTTGCGCAATTGCCTTTGACATGCGCGGCCATGGCGACAGCGCATGGTCGGATTCCGGGGCGTATGAAATACGTGACTTCGCGGCCGATCTTGTCGCGGTCGCATCCGGCATGAACCGCAAGCCCGCATTGGTCGGTGCATCGCTTGGAGGACTGGCGGGGCTTCTTGCAGAAGGAAAGCTTGCCCAAGGCAGCTTCGCATCGCTGACATTGGTGGATATCGCGCCGCGCATGGAGCCAGACGGCGTGATGCGTGTCGTGGGCTTCATGGAACAGCATGCCGAAACCGGCTTTGCGTCACCTGATGAAGCGGCGGGGGTTATCGCACGCTACATGCCACACCGCGGCAAGCGCGGCGCTGGTGGTGGTCTGCGCCATTATCTCCGGCAAAAGGATGATGGCCGCTTTTACTGGCACTGGGATCCAGCGTTCATCCGCAACATCATGGCGGCCAAACGGACCAATCCCGATAATCAGGAGCATCAGTTTCAGGAGCTCAGCAGGGCGGCGGCCAGCTTGACACTTCCGCTCCATCTCATTCGCGGTGCGGCGAGCGATCTTGTTTCCGAAGAAGCGGTTGCACACCTGCAGCAGGTCGCCCCCCATGCGGAGTATACCGACATCGCAGACGCCACGCATATGGTCGTGGGCGATTCCAATGATGCATTTTCGAATGCGATCCTCGGCTTTCTGAATCGCCACCATAATCCCACAGGATCGGGGCAATGAGCGAACAGCCAATGGTGCTTGACCGGGCGGGCTTGCAAGACATGCTCGACATTGCGCCCTTCCATCAATGGCTCGGCCTGAAAATCCAATCCTGCTCGGAAGACGGGCTTGAACTCACGATGCCCTGGCGCGCGGAAATCATCTCCAACCCTGTGCTTGGCGCGGCGCATGGCGGCGTGCTTGCAGCGCTGATCGATCTCACCGGGCTTTACACTTTGCTTATGCTGGGCACGCGGGCCAAGGCTACGGCCGATCTCAGGATCGATTATCATCGGCCCGCGATCGCTGGCCCGCTCATTGCGCGTGGACAGGTTGTCAAAACCGGACGCCAGATCAGTGTCGCCGAAGCCCGCATTTTTGGGCCTGACGACAAACTTCTGGCAAGCGGCAGGGGCGCCTATATATGCTAATTCGCCTCTTTGTACCCGCATTGGTGTCCGTCGCCCTGTTGCTGTCTGCCTGTTCAGGCGGCGAAACTGATGACCAGGCTGCCAAAGAGGCGCCGCAAGGCCAACGTGAGGTTCAGACCTCGATCGCCCGGACCGAATTGCTCAATGAACCCGTGAAGGCGTTCGGAACTATCGCAGCCAAACAAAGCAGTGCAATCGGAGCGCTCACCGAAGGCCCGGTCGAACGGATCTTTGTGAAAGTCGGTGACAGGGTGTCACGCGGACAGCCGCTCTTTCGCATCAGACAAGCCGACTATCAGCGGAACGTGGCTGAGGCACAAGCTGCGGTTGATCTTGCGACCGCTCAAGCGATTGAAGCCGAACGGCGCTATGAACGCGTGATAGCTCTTGCGCCGAAGGGTTTCGTTTCGAAAGCGCAGGTCGATGCGGTTGAGACTCAGCTTGCCGTTGCGCGCGCGCAAAAGGCGCAAGCTGTTGCTGCACTCGGCACCACGCAGCAGGCCCTGAGCGATACGATTACGCGCGCGCCTTATGACGGCGTCGTAACCGCGCGCCTCGTTGATGAGGGGGTCTATCTCAACAATCGCTTCGCGGGAGGCGGTCAGTCGGCCGCTCTTCAACTGCAGGAGCTCGGCACCGTCGCGGCGATTGTCAACGCGCCGCAGGAATATGTCGACATGCTGCGGCGAGACATGCCAGCGCGCGTTTTCATCGAAGGGTTCGACGCGCCGTTCGATAGCATCGTCTACATCATCAACGACCGGGTCGACCCTGAAAGCCGGATGATCGAATTGCGGCTGCCGATCGCCAATCCCAACTACCGGATAAGCTCCGGCCTTGCAGCGCGAGCCGAGATCCAGATCCCGCCCGAACCAGCCATCATTCTGCCCCGAACAGCCATTCTCGGCGACAGCTCCGCCGCCCACCTTTTCATTATCCGTGATGGCAAGGCTCAGCGCCGCGAGGTCAGGTTCGACAGTATCGACCTCGACAGGGTGCGGATCCGGTCGGGCCTAACCGCAGGCGAGGAAGTGATCATCGATCCTCCGGCAACCTTGCGCGACGGCGAGCAGGTGAAGCCGCGCCGCACGGCCAGCGAGAAGTAATATGTGGCTGGCCGATGTTTCGATCCGGCGTCCAGTCTTTGCGACGATGCTGATTGTCTCGCTCGTCGTGCTTGGCCTTGTTTCCTTCGGCCGTCTCGGGGTCGATCTGTTTCCCGAAGTCGAATTTCCCTACGTGTCGGTGACCACCACGCTGCCTGGGGCGTCGCCTAGGACGATCGAGACCGAAGTCACCGATATCGTCGAAGAGCAGCTCAACACCATCGCGGGCCTGCGACAGATGCGTTCTGTCAGCGCCGAAGGGGTGAGCATCGTCAATCTCGAATTCGAGCTCGAGCAAGACGCCGACCTCATGGCGCAGGAAGTCCGTGACAAGATGTCACGGCTTGGCGCTGATCTGCCCGCTGACGCCGAGCCGCCGGTGATCGAGAAAGTCGATCCAGATGCTGCGCCTATCCTGTCGGTGCTCTTGTCTGGCGATATGCCGATCCGCGATCTGACCACCTTTGCGGACGAGGAGGTGAAGGAGCGGTTGCAGCGCGTGCCCGGGGTCGGCTCGGTCGAGCTGGTTGGCGGGCGCGAGCGCGAAATGCGCATCTGGCTGGATGCGTCCGCGATGCGCGCGCGCAGCATCACGGCAGACGACGTCCTCTCGGCAATCCAGCGTGAAAACGCAGAGCTTCCGGGCGGAAGACTGGTGACGGAGGGGCGAACACGCCAATTCGGCATCCGCACGCTTGCCGAAGCAGCGAGCGCAGCTGAGTTCGCGAGGATTCCGATTGCCTATCGCCCGAATGGCCAGACCGTCCGTATCGGCGATGTCGGCCGTGTCGAAGATTCGGTCGAAGATGAAACCAGCTATGCGCAGCTTGATGGCAAGCCTGGTGTGGTGCTCGAAGTGCGCAAACAGAGCGGTGAAAACACCGTTGCAGTTGCCGAGCAGATCCGGGCGGCAATCGCGGACATAAGCGCAAGCGCACCGGATGGGGTCGACCTAGTTATCGCCCGCGATACATCGCGCTTCATCGAACAGGCAATCGGCGACGTGCTGTTCGATCTTTTCATCGCGGTGTTGCTGGTAGTCGCCGTGACCTTTCTGTTCCTGTTGAGCTGGCGCGCGACGATCATCGTTCTCCTCGCCATTCCGACCTCGATCGTTTCTACCTTCGTTGCTTTCGCCGCATTTGATTTCACCATCAACATGATCACCTTGCTGGCGCTGACTGTGGCGATTGGTTTGTTGGTGGATGATGCCATCGTCGTGGTCGAGGCAATCCAGAACGATGTCGATGCCGGCGTGGATCCAACCCAGGCGGCACATGCTGCAACCAAGCGCGTCGCGCTTGCGGTGCTGGCAGGCACATTTGCAACGCTCGCGGTCTTCGTTCCCATCGCCTTCATGGAGGGCATCGTCGGGCGTTTCTTCTTCCAATATGGACTGGCGATCGTGTTTTCTGTCAGCGTCTCGATGCTGGTTGCCTTCACGTTGACCCCGGCCCTGTCTGCCCGATTGCTGCGCCCGGAACATCCGGAAGATGGCTGGCTTGGGCGCATAGAGCGATTTCATGTCGGGATGCGGCTTCGCTACGAACGACTCGTCAGCTGGGCCATTGGCAGGCGGTATGTGGTGCTTGCTGGCGCTCTGGCGAGCGTTCTTGTCGGCGGATTTTTTGCCGGGCTTGTGCCGAGCACATTTATGTCCACCACTGATCGGTCGGAATTTCTCGCGACGGTCAAGCTGCCCCTAAGCACGGGAATCGCCGGAGCGCGCGAAGCGGCCCAGCAAGCTGATGTCGCCTTGCGCGAAAACCCGGAAGTCGAACTGGTGTTTGCGAGCGCGGGAAGCGGCAGCAATCCCAAGGTCAACGAAATCGATATCTATGTCGGGCTGACCCCCAAGCGGACCCGAGATCTGTCGCAAGATGATTTGATGACCTTTTCGCGCGACGCCCTCAGTAAAGGTGTCGCCGGAGCGCGCGAGGTATCTGTGGCGGAGGTTCCATGGGTTTCGGGCGGAGGTGTCGGGCAAGCTGCGATCGAGCTTATCATCACCGGAAGTGATACAGCGGCGATCAACGATTATGCCCAATGGCTGCAAGGTGAACTCGCTTCCCGGCCCGATTTCGTCGACGTCCGCTCGACCTATGAGGGCGGCCGACCCGAATTGCAGATTGTGCTTGATCGTGACCGCGCAGCGGACCTCGGCATATCGGCGCGCAGCCTTGCCGCGGCCTCCCGTACGCTGATCGGAGGCAGTGATGCGGGAACCTTCCAAGCTGACGGGCGGCGCTATGATGTCCGTGTACGCCTCGACGAAATAAACCGGCAGAACCTCTCGGATGTTCAGGCGCTGCCGCTCAGAACCGGTCAAGGCACGCTCGTCGATCTGGCAGCAATCGCCGATGTCGAAGTGGCATTAAGCGCCGCGGAGATCGACCGTATTGATCGATCGCGCCAGATTTCAGTGCAGGCGAGTACAGCCCCCGGCGTCGCGCTGAGCGTCGCGGTTACGAAGGTCGAGAACCTCCTTGCGTCCAACCCGCCGCCGCCTGGACTTTCGATCCGGACCGAGGGCACAGCGCGAAGACTGGCCGAGACAGGGGAGGCAATTGTCTTCGCGTTCGCCCTTGCAATCGTGGCGCTCTACATCGTGCTGGCAAGCCAGTTTAACAGTTTCGGGCAGCCGATCATCATCATGCTCACCGCGCCGCTTTCATTTTCAGGCGCTTATTTTCTCATGTGGGCAGGGAGGCAGGAAATGAGCCTGTTTGCCCAGATCGGCATGATTGCACTGATGGGGATCGTGATGAAGAACGGCATCCTTCTGGTCGATCTTGCCAACCAGTATCGCGACGCAGGCATGGACCCGGCCTCGGCAATGCGCAAAGCAGCGCCCGAACGCCTGCGGCCCGTCCTGATGACAGCGTTGGCGGCGGTATTCGGGATGCTGCCAGTCGCGCTAGCTCAGTCGGATGCCGCTGAGTGGCGCAACTCAATGGGCTTTATCATCATCGGCGGCTTGACCACTTCCACGTTCCTGACGTTGCTGGTGGTGCCCGCCGCCTATTCTGCCGCGGGTGATCTAAGAGGCCTTGCCGGGCGTTTTCGCGCCGCGGTTCGAGATAGGCTGTATGGCTGATCCGCCTCGCGCCTCGTCAGCAAGCGCTCGCTATGACGGCTAAGAGGTAGGTTTCTGTATGTCGGGTTCCGGGTAGCGGACCTAGAATAGCCGTCATCAAAGCTCCAGAGCGGGCTTGTGTCCGCTTCTGGCAATATCAGTCATTTGGCATGCGATTTAGGAACGACGGCTAAGTTGTCTAATTGATTCTGGCATCGCTCTTCCTTTTTCCCGTTCGCCAATGGTTGTCTTCGAGGTCATCGGACAGCTGAGGTAGCACTTTGTCCGAGCCTTCATGATCGCGGCCGAGCGGAATAGGTGGACGTCTCTGAGTCCCAAGCGAGGTTTGACCCTCTACTTAGCTGACGAGATCGTCCGGTGCATGGCTGATCGGGAAGAGTGGCGAAGGGCTCAGGCCCAGCGGAACTCGGTCTCGTTCAACCAAAGCGAATGAAGTAATGCGGCGAGCTTCCGTGCAACGGCCGTTCTGGCACGCTTGGCGCCTTTGGCTTCGGCCATTTTCCTTCCCCACTGCTGAAGGCGAACGGCCGCTTCACCTGTGATAGAGCGACGTTGGCGGCTTCATAAAGTGCCCTACGCAGCATGGGGTCGCCAGCCTTGGAGATATGGCCATTCGTGTCGCGCTCTCCCGATTGACTACGCCGGGGAACGAGCCCTGCATAGGCGCCGACATCATCGCTTCGGGCGAAGCGGTGCGGATCTTCGATCGTCGAGGTAAAAGTGAGTGCGGTAATCGGTCCGACGCCAGGGACGCTCATCAGCCGGGTGCAGACCTCATCTGCCTTTGCCCGTTCGTTGAGTAGCCGATTGGATGCGCGCAGCTGTTCTTCAATGGCCTCCATCGATGCAATGAGCGGCGCGAATAAAGCCTTCAAATCTGGGCGCTGAGTATAAAGGGCAGTTAAGCGTTCAGCACGTCGGCCGGGCGTTCTGGCGGTGCCGATGCGCAGGCCGAACAGTTTCAAGAGCCCACGCAGCTGGTTGGCCATCGATGTCCGCGCTGTGATCAGCTGCGACCGGATGCGTAGAGCTGCCCTATCGATGTGTGTGGCTGATGCCTTCATGTGGACGCGTTTGTACCAGCCAGTCCGGGCCAGTTGCGCGAGCCCTTCTGCATCGTGGACGTCGCTTTTGTTGACCCGCGCGGAAAGGACACCCTTTACATGCCGCGCACAGATGCACTCGACCGTGACGCCACGTTCGACCAATCCGTGGTACAGAAACGTCGATAGCGTACCCGTCTCGAGCACCACGCGCACGAGATCTGGGCAGTGCCGGTTGAGCCACTTGGCCAGCGCATCGGGATCGCTCGCGACAATATCTCGCCGCACAGCTCTGCCTTCGACATCAACCACGCAAATGTGCGTCGTCTTGTCACTCACATCCAATCCTGCATAAATCTACATCGGTCACCCTCCTGCATTGAAGCGCCAAAGCGACTTCGTACCATGCACGAGGGTGGCTAAATCAATTACGCGGTGTCCCAATTTTAGCTGTTCCGGGCCCCATGAAAGGTAAGACCGTATGTCCGCCTCGGTGTTTGAGGTGGCTCGCCCTACACTGTGTTT
>NZ_LSKQ01000022.1 GCF_001557115.1 Erythrobacter sp. CCH5-A1 | reverse complement strand
GCGCTGCTCGCTGCCCCGCTTGCCGTCACCCCCGCCCCGCCATCGAGCAGCGGCAGCGGGGCAGCGAGCAGCGCGGCGAGCACGAAGTTGCCGGCAGTGCGCCGCGCCGGATCGGACGCGCTGCGACCCAGCACCGAATAGAGCCCCCAGGCGATCCCCGCCGCGATCATGCTCGCGGTCGCCAGCAAGGGGCCGGGCGCAAGGTGCGCGCCGAGCAGCAGCGCCACGCCGCCGAGCGCCAGCGCGATGCCTGCAAGGTCGCTTGCGTGAACCTTCTGGCCCGTCAGCGCGCCGCTCGCCAGCACGGTCGCCTGCACCGCCGCGAACAGCACCATCGCCCCGGTCGCAGCGCCCAGTTCGACATAGGCGAAGGAGAAGCCCGCGCAGTAGACGAACAGCGCGAGCGCGCCGCGCAGGCTGAAGGCACCGGCGCGCGGCCTGCGCAGCAGCCACGGGAGCAGCACCACAGCGCCCGCGCCGAGACGGATCGCGGTGAAGCTACCCGCCCCGATCGCCCCCTCACCGAGCGCCGCGCGTGCCAGCAGCGAATTGCCCGCAAAGGCGGCGACCGCCAGCAGGGCGAGCGCCGGGTTCACGAGGCGCGGCGGCGCCATTTCAGTCGTGGAAGGGGTAGTCGATATAGCCGTCCCCGCCGCCGCTATAGATCCGCGCGGTGTTCAAGGGGTTCATCGGCAGGTCCTCGGCGAGGCGGCGCGGCAGGTCGGGGTTGGCGATGAACAGCCGCCCGAACGACGCCGCGTCGATCTCGCCCGCCTCGAGCGCGGCGCGCGCGCGGGGGCCGGTGTAGCTGCCGTTGGCGATGTAGTTGCCGCCGAAGGCCTTCCGCACCACCTGCGGGTCGACGATCCGGTCGAAGGGATCGCCGCGCGGGTCGCTTGGCTCGACGCAGTGGAGATAGGCGAGCCCTCGCTTGCCGAGTTGCTCGGCCAAGTATCCGAACAGCGGCGCGGGGTTGCTGTCGCTCATCCCGTTGATTGTGAGCGAGGGCGAGAGGCGGATGCCGACCCGGTCCGCACCCCACACCGAGACGACCGCGTCGGTGACTTCGAGCGTCAGCCGCGTGCGGTTCTCGATGCTGCCGCCATAACGGTCGGTACGGTGGTTGGTGCCGTCGCGCAGGAACTGGTCGAGCAGGTAGGCATTGGCGCTGTGCACCTCGACCCCGTCGAACCCGGCGGCCTTGGCATTGATCGCGGCGCGGCGGTAATCCTCGACGATGCCGGGAATCTCGTCGGTCTCGAGCGCGCGGGGGATGACGAAGTCCTGCGGGCCCTCATAAGTGAAGGCGTGGCCCTGAAGGCCGACGGCGCTCGGTGCCACCGGCAGCGCGCCGCCCGGCTGCAGCGAGGGGTGCGAGAGCCGCCCGACATGCCACAGCTGGAGCATCATCCGCCCGCCTGCCGCATGCACAGCCTCGGTCACACCGCGCCAGCCTTCGACCTGCTTGTCGGAATAGATCCCCGGCGCGCCCGCATAGCCCTTGCCCTGCTGCGAGATGTGCGTCGCCTCGGAGATGATGAGGCCCGCGGTCGAACGCTGGGTGTAATAGGTCTGCTGCAATTCGTGCGGCGCGTCGTCGGCATTGGCGCGGGTGCGGGTCAGCGGAGCCATGACGATGCGGTTGGGCGCTGGAATCGCACCGTAGCGGATCGGCTGGAACAGGGGGTCTTGGTTCATGGCTGGGCTCCTCGGGCGGCAGGTGAGACGGGCGCCGGGCGCTGGAGAGCGACGGCGACGACAAGGCCAAGTGTGGCAAGCAGCGCTCCGGCGATTTCGAAAAGCTTGGGCGGCGTGCCGCTCGCAAGGCTGCCGAGCGCGAGGGTGAGCGCCGGGACGATCGCGGGAAACAGCCCCGCTTTGGCCGCTCCCAGCCGCTGCACGGCGACACCATAGGCGATCACCGCGAGCGCGCCGGCGGCAAGGCCCTGAACCGCCACCTGCGCCAGCAGCGTCGCGGGCGGCAGCGCCGCGATGCGGCCGAGGTCACCCGCGATCAGCATGACAGGAAGGATCGCCAGCGCGGAGAGGGTCGAGACGGCAGCGGTCACCGCCAGCGGGTCGAGCTCCCAGCGCTTGATGAGGATGGTGAAGCCAGCCCAGCCGAGCCCCGCGGCGACGAACATCAGGTCGCCGATCCACACCTTGCCGCCGCCCATTGCATCGGCATGGCTGGCGATCTCGGCAAGACCCGCGAGGATCAGCCCGATGCCAACCAGCTTGGCTGGGCCGGCCCGCTCTCTCAGGAGCACCGTCGCTGCCATCATCGAGGCGAGCGCTATGGTCGAGGGCTGGATCACCGCGCCATGCGCGAGCGGGGCGTGGGCGTAGCCGCCGGTCGCGAGAAGGATGAATGGCGGCCCGGCGAGCAGGCTCAGCACGCCCGCGCGCCGCCAGCCGATCCCGGCCAGCCGCAGCGGATCGTGGCGCAGCAGCCACGGGAGCATCACCAGCGCCGCCGTTCCGAAGCGCAGCGCCGCGAAGTCCTGCGGCAGGAGGCCGAGCGAGGTGCCCGATTGGGCGAAAAGGATGAAGGCCGACCAGATCAGCGCGGCGGCAAGGCCGGCGGCGATCCCGATCGTCGCGGGCGAGGCGCCCTGCGAAAGAAGGGCCCTGCCATGCCGCCCGACAGTGGGAGAAAGGGTGGCGGTCATGGCAGGGCTCCAGGAGGTGCCGCCCTCGTGCACAGACGGAGAGGGTCACGCAGGCGGCAAGGGGGAGAGACGGATCAGGCGGCGAGCGCCACGTCGAGGTCCGGCGCGGCCGGGAAATCGACCGGAATGTCGGTCGCCGCGTGCAGATAGTTGCTGATGATCTTGTCGCCGACGGTCATGATCACGTCGACGAGGTTCTCCTGGCTCCACCCGGCGGCAAAGAAGGCATTCATCGCGGCAGCGTCGGCATGGCCGCGGGTCTCGACGAGGTTGCGGGTCAGCTTCGCGAGCGCATCGAGCTTCGCATCGAAGGGCGCAGCCCCCTTGCGGATCGCGATGATCTGGTCGTCGGCGAAGCCGTTCATCTTGCCGAGCGCGGTATGCGCGGCGAGACAGTAGCGGCATTCGTTGTACTGGCTCACCACCAGGTTCACGACCTCGCGCGCCTTGGCATTGATCGACGACTTGGCCGATTGCAGCGCAAGATAGGTGCCCAGCGCATTCTGCGAGAGGGCGAAGGTCGCGTAGAGATTGGGTACGAAGCCGAGCTTGCCCTGAAGGGCATCGAACATCGCCTGGTTTGCGGGGGTGACGGTGTCGCGGGTCGGGACGGTGAAGCGGGTCATGGTAGGCTCCTTGGATCGGTGCGGCGGGATGCCGTGACACTTAGGTGCACCGATTGCAGCGCTTCCGGCAGAGTGTCTGCGGCCATAGCTTTTATGCCTGGCGGGAATGACCACGCTCCGGGTTCCCATCCTTTTGCGATGTTGCACGCTATCATATGCTTGTCGCGAGCCTGACAAATGCTTTTGATCAGCCTTTCAAACTTCCACAAGGTACCCGGTCATCAGAAGAGTCGATGCGTAACCCCGCAAAAGACGTGGCGGCTTCCGGCGATACCAGACGTTCACAATGCTGTTGGACCACGACCGCTTCGTCCCAGTGCCGCAGGGTCGGCTCCTCGCCGCTAACGAGGAGCCGAGTGCTCAAGTTTCCGTGTTCTCGGCGAGGGCCAGCGCGTCCTCGACGTCGATCCCCAGATAACGCACCGTGTTCTCGATCTTGCTATGACCAAGGAGTATCTGCACGGCGCGCAGATTGCCGGTCGCTCGGTAGATAATCGACGCCTTGGTTCGCCGCAAAGAATGTGTGCCATATTCGGATCGGATCAAACCAATCCCGGTCACCGAGACTGTTTAAAATTTTGTGCTCGGCCGTGGTAACTGCTTTCAGAGGAGACCC
>NZ_LSKQ01000217.1 GCF_001557115.1 Erythrobacter sp. CCH5-A1 | reverse complement strand
AAAGCTGATGGGGTGGACGCCCCCCGACGGCATCGATGTGCCATAGTGGAGGTGTTGTAACACCACTGGAGGAGGCGTCCGTGTCGAAGGTTATCACGATTGGTCTGGATATCGCAAAGAACGTTTTTCATGCGCATGGCGCCGATGAGCGCGGCGCGATGGTGTTCAGTCGCAAGCTGACGAGGGGCAAGCTGCTCGAGTTCTTCGCCGGTCAACCGGCGTGCACGGTGGCGCTCGAAGCCTGCGGCGGCGCGCATCACTGGGCGCGCCAGTTGCAGGCATTGGGTCACGATGTCCGGCTGATCCCGCCAGCTTACGTGAAGCCGTTCGTGAAGCGGAACAAGAACGATGCGGTCGATGCCGAGGCGATCTGCGAGGCTGCGCAGCGCCCCGGCATGCGCTTCGTTGCGATCAAGACCGAAGAGCAGCAGGCTGCAGGCCTCGTGTTCCGCACCCGCGATCTGGTGGTGCGCCAGCGCACCCAGCTGATCAATGCGATCCGCGGGCACCTGGCCGAGTATGGCTGGGTTGCGCCGCGAGGCACCGCGTCCATGACGATGCTGGCAGATCTTCTGCAAGACGGGGACATGGCCTCAAGCTTGCCGGAAGCTGCACGCCCGATGTTCAAGCTGATGATCGACCTGCTGGCTGAGCTCGACGAGCAGATCGCCACGCTTGACCGCGAGATCGCGCGCCGAGCCAAGGATGACGAAGCGGCCCGGCGGTTGATGACGATCCCCGGCATCGGTCCGATCGCAGCCACTGCCATCATCGCCTTGGCACCGCCGATCGAGACGTTCCGCAAAGGCCGCGACTTCGCCGCATGGCTTGGTCTTGCGCCGCGCCAGCACTCAACGGGCGGCAAGCAGCGGCTCGGCAGCATCACCAAGATGGGCGAGCGGACGATCAGGCGGCTGCTCATCATCGGTGCAAGCTCTGTGGTGCTCCAAGCCAGCAGGCGCGGCGCTCAGAGTGGCTCATGGCTGGAGCGGATGCTGGCGCGCAAGCCGCGCATGCTCGTCTCGGTCGCGCTCGCCAACAAGATGGCGCGGATGGTCTGGGCGCTGCTCACCAAGGACGAAGATTACAGAGCTCCGGCCGCGGTCTCGGCGTAAGCTGAGAAGGCGGTCAGAGGCGTCGGGGACGTAGGCGGTCGAAGGAGGGTATGGCACAACAGTCGGCGAGACGGGGCCGGAAGAACCAGGGAATGGCAGAGCGCTACCCAAGCGCGCAAAGCTGAAATGGATCCGGTCCGCGAACTCCCATACTGGCCCGCAGCTATGGCGCTGCTCATCGAGGCCGGACAGATGACAGCATCCGACTACGTGCCAACATACCCGAAAATACCGCTTGCATCCAAAGGGGCGTCCACAGATGCC
>NZ_LSKQ01000216.1 GCF_001557115.1 Erythrobacter sp. CCH5-A1 | reverse complement strand
CTCCCCCCCCGCCCC
The DNA here is from genome assembly GCF_001557115.1 of Erythrobacter sp. CCH5-A1. Taxonomy (GTDB): domain Bacteria; phylum Pseudomonadota; class Alphaproteobacteria; order Sphingomonadales; family Sphingomonadaceae; genus Erythrobacter. The sequence goes on along the minus strand of NZ_LSKQ01000216.1, from coordinate 2,550 downwards.
CCCATTGCCGCCGAAACCCGGCGCAGGCATACAATCCCTCGCCGTTCCAACGCGGTAGCAAGGCGCGGCGGCGCGGGGCGCGGCAGGGGGATCGCAGCATGCAGGAAAAGCCGTTCAATCCGTTCATCGCCGCCATCTGGCGCAGGCTCGCCGAGACGATGCTGGTCGAGCCTTCGCGCATGGCGATCACGCCGCAGCAGGTGGTCGACAATCTGCAGACGATGTTCGGCAATATTCGCGGGCAAACCCCGTTCAACACCGGGCTCTCGGTGTTCGCGGCATGGGTGGTGCTGGGCGGGCCGGTGTGGCACTTCGCGCCGCGATCCTTCCGGGTGTGGCGGGTCCAGCGGCGGCTCAGGAACAGCCGCGTCGACCTGTTCCAGGACATGGCCCGCATCCGCGGCATCGTCTACGCGGGCTATTATGGCCACTGGGAGCCTGCCGCCGGGCCGAACCCCGATCAGCAGGCCGAGGAAGACGCCAACCGCAACAACCCGGTGCTGAGTGCGATCGGCTATACCTTGCCGCATCACCGCAGCCGCGCGGGCACGCCCGACGATCCGGCGATCGCCGAATACACCGGCAACGACCTGCCCGCCTCGGCCTTCGTCCACCCCGATGCGATCCCCGACACGGTCGAGGTGGTGGTGATCGGATCGGGCGCAGGCGGGGCGGTGGCGGCGGCGAACCTCGCGGCGCAAGGGTATGAGGTGCTGGTGGTCGAGGCGGGCCCCTACCTTCCCAGCTCGCAGATCACCACGCACGAGAAGTGGATGTCCTCGAGCCTGTTCAAGGACGGCGCGATCCAGACCACGCGCGACCGCGACATCATCGTCTTCCAGGGGCGCACCGTGGGGGGCTCCACGGTCATCAACAACGGCATCTGTCTGAGGCTCGCCGCCGAGGACGAGACCCACCCCGATGCCAACGACGTGCTCGCCACATGGAAGGGGCTGGGGGCGGAGATTTCGGCCAAGGCGCTGTCGGACGCCTATAAGCGGGTCGAGGATGTGCTCGGCGTGCACGAGATCGACAGGCGGCTCGGGCGCAACAACGGCACGCGGCTGCTCAAGGGCTGGGACGCCTACAAGGCCGCCTCCGCCGACCCGATGGACCAGCGCGCCGTCTCGGGCTGGTTCCGCAAGAACTGGGGTTCGAAATGCGAGCCCAATGCCTGCATCTCCTGCGGCTATTGCAACACCGGCTGCCCCTTCGGCCGCAAGCGCGCCATGCCCGAAAGCTTCCTCGGCCTCGCCGTGAAAGCCAAACGGCCCGCGCGCATCCTTGCCGAGGCCGAGGTCGCCGAAATCGGCTGGGGCGCGCGCGATGGCGATGGCCGCCGGGTCGCGACTTCGGTCAAGGTGGTGCTGCCCGACTATCGCGGCAAGACGATCCGCGTGACCAAGGGGGTGGTGGTCGCTGCGGGCACGATCGCCTCGAGCAATATCCTGTCGGCGAGCGGGATCCGGGGGACGGGGCGGGACATCTCGCTCAACATCGCCTGCCCCGTGCCCGCGCTGATGCCCGAGGATGTGATCGCCTGGGACGAGGACCAGATGGCGACCTTCATCGATCGCGGGGATTTCCTAATCGAGAGCCATTTCCAGCCGCCGATGAGCATGGCCTCGCTGGTCCCGGGGTGGTTCGAGGACCACTTCACCCGCATGCATCACTACAACCGCCTCGCCTCGGCGGGCGTGCTGTTCCCCGCTGACCGGCGCGGGCACATCAAGGGCGGCAAGCTCGATCTGAAGCTCAAGGAGGCCGACCTCGCGGTCCTGCGCCGCGCGCTGGCGCTGCTCAGCAAGACGCATTTCGCGGGCGGGGCCGAAGAGGTCTACCCCGCGCTGCTCAAGGGCGAGACGCTCCACAAGGCGATGACCCACGCGGAGATCGACGCCTATTTCGAAAGCGCCATCGCAGAGCCCGATGATGTGGTGCTCTCTTCCAGCCACCCCCACGGCGGCAATGCGATCAACGCCGATCCGGCCAAGGGCGTGGTCGATTTGGACCAGCGCGTCCACGGCACGGCCAACGTGCTTGTGTGCGATGCGAGCGTGATGCCGAGCTGCATCCGGGTGAACGCGCAGCTGACGACGATGGCGATGGCCGACCGGGTGACTTACGCGCGGCGGGTGTTCGGGTAGCCGAGTCGGCGGGGCCCAATTGATCCGTCGAAGGTCCTCCCCTGCCGGATAATTACCCTTTCCGAACGGATCGGCGGCCTCTCGCCCGAGCATTGTTGTAGCAAGCGCTTCAAGGTGTTTGGATGGTTAACGCTTCATTTTCAAACTTCTGAAATCTTGCTGTTTTCTCCCGCCGTTTACCCGGAATTAGCCGTGATTTTCGACTCTCGCCGCCGGACCGGAACTATGTGCGGGGACGAAAAATGCGGGAGACCACGGACAAGAATGCGCGCGCGCGGCGCGTGATGACGGCGCTTGCGGCCTGCCTGCTGCTGGCGGGCTGCGGCGGCGGCGACGGAAGCAGCGCGCCGCCTGCGACCGGCGGCACGCCGACACCGACCCCGACCCCCGCGCCCTCCCCGAC
>NZ_LSKQ01000215.1 GCF_001557115.1 Erythrobacter sp. CCH5-A1 | reverse complement strand
ATGCGACGGAGTCGGTCGCCAACGAGCTGCGCGCTTCGTCAGCCGAATGGGCAAGGCGCGGGGGTTCGCCGGTCAATATTGGCGACATCAGCAAGCGCGGTGGTGGCGACATCGCTGGCCATGAAACGCACGAGCAAGGCAGGCAGGTTGATATTCGACCATTCCGCCGAGATGGGGGGAATGCTCCTGTCACTTGGCAGAGCCGCGCTTATGACCGGGAGCAAACCCGCAACTACATCGAGTTCATGAAGGAGCGTAATCCTGGCACCACTGTGCTGTTCAACGATCCGGTACTGGTGAAGGAAGGGCTAACGCAGAAATATGACGGCCACGACAATCACTTGCACTGTAACCATCCGGCGGAGGCCGCCTTGCGCGGGCAGGTAGCGAGCGCTCTTAAGCGTGCTCTTAAGAGTGTGCTTTGGAGCGGTCGGTGGGTCAGGTGACGGTATTTTCGGGGCCGGCGCGGCGCCGTAGGTGGAGCGATGAGGAGCGGCTGCAGATCGTGGCCGAGGCGTTCGCGCCGGGTGCGAGGGTCGCCGATGTCTGCCGCCGTCATGACGTCTCGTCCGGATTGATCTACACTTGGCGGCGCAAGCTGCTGGATGCGGGCGCGGCGCAGGAGGCCGAGGTGCCGGATGCGCTTCCCACGCCAGTATTCGCCGAAGCGCTGATCGGCGGGGACGCGGCGGTGGGTAACACGATCGAGCACCCGGCGATGATCATCGATCTGCCGCGCGGCAAGCGGCTGAGCATCTTCGCCGCGGCATCGCCGAGGTTGGTCGCGGCCGCCTTGAAGGCTCTGCGATGATCCCTTCCGGCGCGCGGGTGTGGATTGCGCTGGGCCACACGGATATGCGCAAGGGCATGCAGGGCCTGGCGCTGCTGGTGCAGCAAGGCCTCAAGCGTAACCCCCACGGCGGCGATCTGTTCGTATTCCGCGGCCGCGCAGGCTCGCTGATCAAGATCATCTGGCACGACGGGATCGGCATGTCGC